>JAMCSY010000001.1 GCA_023379125.1 Patescibacteria group bacterium
ACGGGAGAGAATATTGATTATTTCCGAAAACTTAATACAGATGAGAGTGGTAGGGTCAAAATGATTAACTGGGGGGAGGAGGGTTATGGCTCAGAGGCTGAAGTGAAAGCAGAAGGAGGTCTTATACGAGAACATGGAAAGTTCTATGTGCTACAAGAAGGGACTGTCGATAAAAATAGAAAACATTCTCCAGATAGGCGGATTGAACTAGCAGCGAAATCTTCTTAACATGTGAGATGTACTTGAGAAATTAACTTAAATCTAGGCAAATAAAATTTATAGAAAATATTAATAATTAGCTGTTGTTATAAGGCTCCCTATTTGACTAGCATTTCAAAAAATGCCATTATCCTAATTAGTTATATTTTCTTATTCTGTATAACCAAACATGGGATCTGTCAAATTAGAATCCTGACCGCTGCAACTTTGTTGGATTTCCGCTGGTAATTTATATTCTGATGGTGGAATTACTCCGATATGACCAAATTTAACTGGCTCTTGTGCATACTCAGCAGGGATCACAATATTATAAACAGGACTGCCACTCCATGGCTGATTAACATGCAGCCCATCTAGCCAGAAAAAATATCTAAAACCCACATTTTCTCCCGGTGAGGTAATATAGTTAACAGCCACACAAGGATAACCTTTAGCTTTTGCATCCTGAGCAATAAATTGGGCAATCGCTTTTCTTTCCACATAACCCTTATGGTAAACATCAATGGTGACAAAATAATAAATATTTTTAATCACTAGTAATATCAACAATAGACTGATTAGATAAGTCCAAGTTCTGGAATTGTTTAAAAAATAGGCCAACCAGAAACTAACTACAGCTATAAAAATGACAAAGATATTAGCAAAATAATATTCAGAAATAATTGTGGAAGAAAAAGTATAAAACAAGACAACCCCGATAATCCAAGCTGCTAAGACCAAGACTTCTTTGAAATTTAATACTTTGAGTTTGATTAATCCATAAGTAGATAAAAGCAAAATTGCTAGTATTAACCGGAAGTCTAACCAAGGTATGGTCCAAGGCGCAAAGAACATGGATTCCAGAATTTGGGCAAGTTTGATAATAATCAGATTTAATTTATCTACACCTACCCCTCCTCCATGCTGTGTAGTAAAATTTTGAATTAAACTTAAAGTCTGAGAAAAATTATGTCTGACTTCAAATAGTAGAAAAGGTACAGAGGTCATTGATGCACTCGCAAAGAACCAAAATATCTGTTTAATAGTGGGCATTTTTCTAGCAACCACCCAAGCGAGAGGAACAGCAATTAAGGCAGGAAATAGTGCAATATGAATATGCCAAATCAAGCCAATCAATACTCCCAGAAGTGGCAAAACAGAAAAATTTCCTCGGGCAATGTTGATAACAGTATAAAAATACCAAATTACCCACAAATTAGTTGGTGTACTGGGCACAACTCTGCGATCAAAATAGACAAAATCAATCAAATTACCTTCAAGCAAGGCAGCAATTAAACCTGTCGAGCGTGTAAACAATCTTGCGAAAACCCAATAATAACTACAAACAGTGAGAATACCAATAACTGTAATTGGAATTACTGCTCCAATTGGATCCATCTTAGCTAGGAAGAAGAAGGGAATTAACAAGTAATAGAATAGCGGTCCAATAAAAATCCCATCTGCACTAGTGAGCTGCCCAATTAGTCTGAAGTGGTGATTTACCACGATATCTTTGACTATCCAAGAAAATAGATCTGCATCATGATCAAAACCCATTCTACCGATCAAATCATAAGTTCTAAAAAAAATGCCTAAAGATAGGATGATTGCCAGCAAAAAATAAAAACGATACTGATGAAGGAAACGTCTAATACTTAATCTCATTGAATAAAACTATCTTAAGGGTTTGTGGATTATTCTTGCAAGTGTAAGAAGTACTTGACAACTAATCTGATATATGAAGTAATATATGTAAGAGGCGATATCTTGAAAGATCAAAGAGGGGTCATTTCGTATCTTCCGTTACTTGCCCTAGCAGGAATAGGGTTATCTATTTATTTGTTAATAAGTGGGCTTGCTCCTTTTAAAGAGGCTTTATTTAATACTCTTTATCCCAAACAATCTTCAGAAGCTGCTACAAGACAAACTATTACTTTTGATACTCTCAGAAAAAATCGTGAGCTTAAAGGTCAGTATCCAGCAGGATTGATTGATTGGGGTCAAGGGATTTGGTTTGTGAATGCTCCGTGGGGACGCTTTAAGACTAATAATTTAATTTTTGATAATAATATCAAGGGCGGTTCGTTTACTTTCTTGCAGCCACGTAGATTAGTGTCTCTAGAAGCTTTCAATGGTGGAGGTAGTCGTACTACTACTATTAAAGTTAGTTGCCCTGGACAGCCAGATGCTTCAGTTGAAGTCAGGGCTGAACGCACGGCGACTCTCTATACCAACTGGAATGCCCCATGCTCACCTGTCACAATTTATAGTGGCAATGGTTGGAATACCAGTTTTGATAATCTAGTGATTGATGATGCATCATCGGGTACTGTCGCTCCTACACCTATCCCAACTCCAACTCCTCGCCAAACACTTTCACCTACTCCTACACCAATTAAAATCTCACCTATCCCAACCCCTACGCCTTTACCCAACGCTACACCTACACCCACACCAAGTACTAACACTGGTTCAATTTGGAAACCAGCCTTGGTAACTTCTTGGCAATGGCAGTTAAGTACACCAGTTGATACATCATTGAATGTCCAAATGTATGATATTGATCTGTTCGATAATAGCTCTTCGGTGGTACAAACATTACATAATAAAGGTATCAAAGTTATCTGCTATATTAGTGCTGGAACTTATGAGGATTGGCGTCCTGACGCCAATCAATTCCCTGCCTCAATTTTAGGAAAAAGTAATGGCTGGCCAGGTGAGAAATGGCTAGACGTCCGTCAGTGGAATGTCTTAGGACCAATCATGGAGGCCAGAATGGATAAATGTAAGCAGATGGGCTTTGATGGAATTGAACCTGACAATATTGATGGGTACTCAAACTCCACCGGGTTTAGTATTACTTATCAAGATCAACTAAATTATAACCGCAATCTAGCTGCAGCAGCTCATGCTAGAGGATTATCTGTTGCTTTGAAAAATGATGTTGAACAGGTTCCTGATTTATGGCAAAACTTTGACTGGGCATTAAATGAAGAATGTTTCGATTATAACGAGTGTGGTAATTATAGTGATTACTTTATCAATAATGGCAAGGCAGTTTTCCAAGTTGAATATAATCGTAATTACTGTAGCCAAGCCAATGCTCTTAACTTCAATGGACTAGTTAAAGACCTTGATCTAACTGCTAAACGAACTGCTTGCCGTTAATCATTTAAGCACTTAAAAAAGAGTAACACTTCACCTAGCGCAATATTTTCTACACGTACTCATACAAGATGCTTGCTACTTTTTTTGCAAAATGAGGTTTAGAGTATCTCTAACTATCTATTAACTGCCCTTGCTGCGTTGATTAATGTTTGAGTAAAGGAGTTGTCATCGTCGGTACAGCAAAACTAAAGGTTGAACCTTTACCCTCAATACTATTCACCCAAATTTTGCCCTTATGAGCTTCGATTATAGATTTGGTAATGAACAAGCCCAAACCAATACCATTGGATAGCTGTGTTAATGAGTTAGAGGCTCTAAAGAATTTCTGAAATAGATGCGGCTGAGCATCAGCTGGAATCCCTCGGCCATTATCAGAGACATGTACAGCTAAAACATCTGCTTGTTTTTGCAATGTTACCATGACGTACCCCCCTGGATTAGTATATTCAATTCCATTTTGAATTAAATTGGAAAGTGCTTCCCCGAGTAAATGAGCATCACCCATAATTTGTGGATAGGGTGGGGTCATTTTATCTAAAATCAGTTTGATATTTTTCTGTTTAGCACTGTCCATAGAGGCCAAGGTGACATCCTTGACTAATGTGTCCAGTTGAATAGGTTGCAGGTTAACTTTAAGCATTCCTTTTTCAATGCGCGATACATTTAGTAGGTTTTCGATCAAGGAAGCAAGCCGATCAGAGCTAACAAGAGACCTACTTAAAAACAACTTTTCATCTTCTGTTAGGCGAGTTGAATTAGACACTGATTCATTCAATAAGGATAAGTATCCTTTAATTGCTGTTAATGGAGTTCGTAACTGATGGGCAGCCATTGCCACAAAGTCTAATTTCATTGCCTCAAACTCATTCTCGGCAGTAACATCTCTTATCACATAAATCATGCCCTTATTTTGTGAATCATTGCTTTTTAGACTATAAATACTCACATTTACTCGCACTGTTTCCCCATCCAACGAGGTCAATTTAACCTGAAAATGTCCTTTACTTAAAGTTTTGGGGTCAGGAAAAGGAATAATCTGAAAGATGGATTTATCCTGAATTGCCACCCAAGACGTTTTTAAGATCTCTAAGGCTTTACGACTAGCCAAGTTAACACGGCCTTGAATATCTGTGGTAATAACTCCATCTTGAATATTCTGTAATATCTCTTCTAACTTAGTTTTTTCTTCAGAAAGCAAAGCCAGTGCCTGGTCTGTTTTTGCTTCTTCCTGTAAATTCACCTCTTCTTTTGCCGAATATTTCTTCACGCTAGCATCTACCAAGAAACCAACTAACAAAAGGCTACTGGCAAAGAGTAAATCTCTAAATAAGCTACTTAACAAACTCACCGTGTTAAAGCTAATGAACATTCCCACTAACAAAACCACCACTTCAATTGCCCCAATAACTATTGCCCTTAAACCACCGCCTTGTAAAATCATCAAAACAGGAAGTAAGAATGCTAGCGGTAAAATGGGGCTATCAAAATCTCCTGTCACCACCATCACTAAGCTAAGTAGAACGGCATCAAGAGCATTGCTGATTTTGGTCACTTGCAGAAGTGGTCCTTGTTCTCGAGAGTGAACTGAGCTGAGAATTAAATGCACCATCAAACCACCAACTGCTGCTACCACCGTTTCCCAGTTACTATAAAAACGATTAGTCAACACTAAATCGTTAACAGAAATCGCTAATGCTAAAATCACCCAAACAATTGTGAGGATAGAAATATGAGCAAAAAGATATCTTGGATTGCCATTTATTTCTGCTTGAGGCTGATAGATTACGCTGAGATTACCACTTTTATTCATCAAGAAAATCACCAATTATTTGGCCTAATCTAATCGTAACATAAATAGTTCTTGATAGTAGAGAGGTTTTGCAGTTTGGCAAAATTAAGGGTATTATTCGATAGTAATGAGTCAATATCACATTCCAGTTATGCCTCACGAGGTCTTACAGTACCTCAATGTAAAAAGAGATGCTTGGTATATTGACTGTAACCTTGGGGGTGGTGGACATACTGAGTTAATATTACAGCATGGCGGAAGAGTTTTAGGAATTGATCTAGATAGAGATGCTATTCAAGAAGTGGCTAGAAAATATAAAATCAATCTCCAAATCAAGAATAATCACTTAGTTGGTAATTCTAGTCGACTTATTTTATACCAAAGTAATTTCTCTCAACTTTCTCAAATTACCCAGATTTTTCATATTCACCAAATTCAGGGAATCTTATTTGATTTGGGTGTTTCTTCACATCAATTAGAAGAGGCTTCACGAGGCTTTAGTTTTAATCTAAACGCTCCATTAGACATGCGTATGGATCAGCAAATAGGTGCTAAGGCTGAAGATTTAGTTAATGGTTTAAATGAAGGGGAGTTAGTCAAGCTGTTTAGCAAATTAGGTGAAGAAATTTTTGCCAAATCAATTGCTAAAAAAATTATTGAGGCGAGAAAAGGACAACCTATCACCACCACTAACCAACTAGCCCAGATTATCCTCTCAGTCAGACATCGCAGTGCAACAGATCCAACCCACCCAGCTACTCGTGTTTTCCAGGCTTTAAGAATTGCAGTTAACGATGAGCTAAACAGCTTGCAACTTGCTCTGCCACAAACTGTAGATTTACTAGTTCCAGGAGGTAGATTGGTTATTATTAGTTTCCATTCACTCGAAGACCGGATTGTCAAAAACTTCTTTAAACAAGAACAACGAAAAGGGGATTTGCACATATTAACTGAAAAACCGATTACTCCAGAGCTAGCTGAAATTCAGGCTAATCCGCGCAGCCATAGCGGTAAACTACGCGCTGCTGAGAAGACTAATACTAGATAGCTTCTGACCACCCTTGTGGATGTTCTTTGTACCATTTCACCAATGATTCTATCGAATCTTTAATAGTTCTCTGTGGTTTCCAATCAAGCAGTTTTTCTGCTTTTTCTATTGAAGCAATCATTTCCGCATACTCACCTTGTCGAGGATCTGTTTTTTGTAAATCAAATTGATAACCAGTCATTTCTTCAACTTTTTTGATAATTTCCAAGACTGAATTTCCTTGACCAGTTCCCAAATTAATTATCTGACTGTTTTTACCCTTCAATAAATACTCTACTGCCTTGAGGTGAGCTAGGTTCAAATCAACCACATTAATATAATCTCTGATTGGAGTTCCATCAGGAGTATTTACCTTTGGACAGGTCAGAAAGAACGGTTCAATACCTAAAGCACCTCTGACTGCATTTTGGACTAATAATACGGAAGGGGTTTTTGAGTCTCCGATCAAACCATCATCAGAGGCCCCACAAACATTAAAGTATCTTAAAATCACATAATTTAACTCTTGTAGTTTACACAACCATTCAATCATTCTTTCAATCATCAACTTACTTTCACCGTAAGGATTTTTGGGGTCTGTTGGATGCTTTTCATCAACTGGTACATAGTTTGCTTCACCGTATACCGCACAGGTTGAAGAAAAAACTATATTTTTAATACCATAGCGCAATAGTGTAGCTAACAAATTCTGCGTTCCACAGACATTGTTATAAAAATATTTTTGTGGATTTTTCATAGATTCATCTACTAAGCAGGAAGCAGCATAATGAATAACCGCTTCAATCCCTTGTTCTTGGTTAAAAATAGGTGATAAATCATCATGTAAATCGATTTGATAAAAACGAAATTGTTCTTTGTTAAATTTAGTTTGGAGAAATTCTAAGGCTTCTCTATTCCCTGTAGAAAAATCATCTAAAGCTACTACCTCATAGCCTTTTTGTAAAAATAAATAAGTTGAAACTGAACCAATATAACCTCCTGCCCCAGTGATTAATATTTTATGTTTATTCATTTTTTGGGCTGAATAATATCAAATCCAGTATATTTCCTTAAAACATGAGGAACAGCTACTGAACCATCTTCTTGTTGAAAATTTTCTAAGATGGCGATCAAAATCCTAGGTGAGGCGATAACTGTGTTATTTAGTGTATAACAATAAAAGGTTTGTCCATCTTGATCTTTAAATTTCAGATTTAATCTTCTGGCTTGCCAATCGGTTAGACTAGAACAAGAGTGTGTCTCCCCGTATTTACCACGACTTGGCATCCAAGCCTCTAAATCATTCATCCGGTATTTGCCAGCCCCCATATCGCCAGTGGAGGTCTGGATCACATGATAAGGAAGTTCTAGCTCCTGTAAAATTTCTTCGGAAATCTGCTGCATTTTGGCAAACCATTTTTCAGACTCAGTCAAATCATTCTGACAAATAACAACTTGCTCAACCTTGGTAAACTCATGCAAACGGAAAAGACCTCTCGTATCGCGTCCATAATCCCCAACTTCCGAGCGGTAACATTGTGTCAGTGCACAAACTTTGATTGGTAAATCTTCTGCAGCTAAAGTTTTATCCATATAATAAGCAAGTAATGTTGGCTCAGAAGTTCCAGTCAAGTACAAAGGGTTCTTAACTTCCTCACCAGATTCAATTTTGCCTGGATTAGCGATTTGGTAAATGTTTTCCTTGCCAAAGGGAAAATGTCCACTACCGATTAAGACTTCTTCTTTAACCAAAGTAGGTGGAACCATTGGCAGAAAACCCTGATTTATCATTTTTCCAAGAGCAAATTGTAAAAGCGCCCAGTGTAAAATTGCTCCTTGATTTTTTAGGTAGTAACCTCGAAAGCCAGAAGTTTTTGTCCCTGCTTCCAGATCAATAATATTTTGTATTTTACCCAACTCGATATGATCTTTTATGGGAAAATCAAATTGAGGGATTTTCCCCCACTGAGATATCTCCTTATTAGAATCACTGTTAGGCCCTACTGGAGAATCTGCTGATGGAATATTTGGCACCAACAACATTAGCTGCTGATATTTAGAAGAAACAGGTTTTAGCTGATCTTCAAGATTATCTAGTTGCTGTTTTATTTGTCTGCCCTGTTCAATATTCTTTTCAGTAGCAGCCAAGTTTCTTTGGTGTCGTAATTGCTCAACTTGGCTTAGTAATTCTCGGCATTGATTATCTAACTGCAGCAACTCATCAATATCAAGTTTAATTCCTTTATCAGCAACTGCTTTCTTCACAATCTCAGTGTTTTCTTTAATAAAATTTATGTCCAGCATACTAAATAGGTACTCCAACCAAACTTGGGCAGACTTTTTCATAATACCAGGGAGCCTTAAAATGACACTCGCTCACACCTGGGTAGTATCCACATTCTGATAAATACTGGTTTTGTATACTTTGGCACTTGTTCCTAACAGTTTTTTTAATTGATCCTATGCCAACCACACCTAGTACAATAAGGATGCCTATTATTAGGATAATATATTTTTTCATAATCCTAACTTATCTGATATTTTCTGCATTGCTTGCAGAGCTATTGTAACAAATTCTTCTAAAGGAATCCCTAATTCATCTTCACATTTTAAAATTTGTTCGCGACTGGCCCCAGCAGCAAAAGCTTTTTGGGGAAATTTTTTCAAAACAGAATCAGTGGTCACCGAAGCTAATTTTTTGTCAGGCCTGACTAAAGCTGTAGCGGTAATTAAACCTGATAACTCATCAGCAGCAAAAATAGCTTTTTCCAAGAAATTCTCACGTTCTGGTTTAATTACTTCTGAATGGGCTTTGATCGCATTGATCACCCTTTGCGAAGCCCCCAACTCAGCGATCCTAGCCTTAGTCTCTAAAGTATGTCTGGATAAATCTTTACCAGTAATTTCATAATCAGCATCATGCAAAAGTCCAACTAGTTCCCATTCTCCTTGATCAAACTCGTCTTCTGGTAGTTCTGGGTGTCTTTTATGTAATTCAATTGCCAAAGCTCTCATAATTGCCTCCACTGCCAAACAGTGTTTAACTAAGTTAGGGTTTTTGAGCATTTGCCCAACTAATTTTAAAGCTTGATCTCTATCCATTGTTTTCAGTTTCCAGTTCAACTTGAGGAGTTATCGTATGTACTTTTAGTTTTTGCTCATCTGTTTTAACTTCTACATCTTTCATTGTCGGGAAAGCGACTGTTTCTCGAATTGGCCGATCAATAATTATTGCAAAGAGCCTTTGCGACATCCCAAAGCCTGCTGCTGGTGGCATACCATATTCGAGGCTTTCCACAAAATCTTCATCGAGCATCTGCGCCTCTTCATCACCTTGTTTTCTTAATGCTTGTTGCTCTTTAAATCTATTTAGTTGATCAATTGGATCGTTTAGTTCGGAAAAACCATTACCTACCTCTGTTCCACCAACTAGCACTTGCATTCTTTCCACCCGTTTCGGGTTGCCCTCCATCCGTTTAGCCAATGGCGAAACATCAACTGGATGATTGATTAAAAAGCAGGGACTGATCAACTTTGGTCTAATTAGTTTTTTATAAATACTATCAATTAATCTGCCTTTCCCCAGATTATCTTCGATAGGAATTTTATGCTCTTTTGCAAATTTTATTAATTCTTGCACACCAACTTCTCCATCTAAATCGATCCCAGTCACTTTTTTAAATTCTTCCACGTAATCTATTTTTGGCCAATCTCCTCCCCAATCAATAGTTTTTCCTTGATAACTAGTTTGCAAACTCTCAACAGTTTCTTTTACTAAGTATTGATACATTTTTTGTATTAACACCATTAAATCTTGATAATTCGCATAAGCCCAATAAAACTCCATTTGTAAATAATCTTGTAAATGTTCTGCATCAATACCCTCATTACGAAACACTTTGCCAATTTCAAATATCTTTTCCAACCCTCCTACTAATAATCTTTTTTGATAAAGCTCCAGGGAAATCCTTAGATATAGATCACGATCCAAAGCATGATGATGAGTAATAAAGGGCCTGGCATCTGCTCCACCAGCAATTGGTTCTAGCGCTGGAGTTTCAACTTCAAAAAAACCTTCTTTTATAAGAAACTCCCTCACTGCAGTCCAAAACTTGGCTTTTTTGATGAATAAGTCTTTTTCTGTCGAATTAACAATTAAATCTAGATATCTTTTACGGAGTCTTGTTTCAATGTCTTTTAGCCCAAACCAATTGGCAGGAATTGGTTTAATCGTTTTTGTTAGTAACTTATATTCTTTTACCCTGACAGTGATTTCCCCTGCTTGAGTAGTAAAAACTTCCCCTTCTGCTTGCAAAAAATCACCAATATCTAAATTACCTAGGAAATCGTATTTTTCTCCTTTTAACTCTTCTTGCGAAAAAAGTAATTGAATTTTACCTGATAAATCTTCTAGGTCAGCAAAAGTAATTTTGCCATGAGGTCTTAAAGATTTTAATCTACCTGCCACTGTCACAGCCCTACCCAGCATATCCCTAGCCTCTGCAGCAGTTTGTTTCCTGTTAGATTGAGAAGGATAGGGATTAATTCCCAGCTTTTTGATATTTTGTAGTTTTTTAATTCTTTCTTTTTGTAGGTTGTTTTCCGCCATGGCTCAAGTATACCTAAAATACCCCAAATCTTAAAGCATAAAGTGAAAAATGTTACAATAAAAGTATGCGAAGCTTATTAAAAGTTGTTATTTTAACTTTACTGATCCTTTTCTTAATTTTATTACTCTGGATGAATACTACAAAAGGCTACTTTCAACAAAAAGCTTGCGATAAGATTGGTTACTATACTGATGCACAGGCTGGCAACTTACCAGGAGCAGTATATAATTGCCCAATCAACTCTCCAGCTATGCCAAACACTATCGAAAAAATCGAATTATTCTTAGCTAATCTCGATCTTAACAAATAATTCTCTTGAAGCTAGTCTCGCTGTTTCAGATTTGATAAAATACTCTTGCTTGGCGCGTTCGTCTAGCTGGTCCAGGACACATGATTCTCATTCATGTAATCAGGGGTTCGAATCCCCTACGCGCTACCAGTACTACTTTTATGAAGCCCCACGGCCTAATGGCCGTAGTATTTTCTCAGCTTCACAGATAAAGCTCTGATATTGAAAGCTTTCATCTATGTTCCAACGAGCATGGTTTTCTTCTTTAGCTAATAAATTTTGCATCTCTTTTTAATCTAAATCTTCACAAAGTAAACCCTGGATCTGACTATCATCTGACCCCTCCAGTTTTAGCTGTTGTCTGACGAAACCAATTGGCGCACCAATAAAATTTACCACACAACGGAAGGGGTCTTCACCCACAGCCCGCTCTTTTCTACCAACTCCAGCAAAAAACCAAAATGGTTTAAGCACTAGGTGATCATAAGCAGGCACAACACCGGATCCTAATGTATCTTGGTTATCTACTGATGGTTGAAGATAAATAATTGTAGCTAGTTCAATATTTACAAACCTTTTATCAGGAAAGTGAAGTGGATTTTGTTCAATACATTGGAGGTAAACTGATGGTACTAGTTGTCGTAGATCTAAAACTGGCCTGCCAAATAATGGCACCTTAAGAGGAGTATCTACACCTTGAGTCCTCAAAGCAATATTAATCGAGGAAAGTTCAGAGGTGTTTTGATCGATTAAAAACGCCTCAGGTGTCCAATCATAACAAGAATTAAGTATTCTGTGGATAATCCTTAATGTTGGTTGGAATTTTTCAGGCATTCGTTCAATTGGTGACCATTCCCAAAGATCATAAGGAGATCTCCATTTGCCCGACTGAACTCTGGGATGCTGTACTAACTTAGCTATTTTTTCTGCCTCGACAGATCTCATATTACTTTGAATTGTAAGAGGAGTTATTTAGTCTGTCAAAATCAGCAACTAATTTTAAAAACTATTTTCAATTGATATCTAGTGTAGTTTTATATTTTCAGTGATCAACTGCTTAAGCTGTTTTTCATAATTAGCTAGGGTAAATATTCCTACAAATATAATTGCTAAAATTGTACAGGCAAGAAATCCAGAAGCTATTGTATAACTGGCAATAATCATCCCCACAATAAAGGGGCCAAAGGATTGACCAATATCCATAATTGAACTAAGTGCCCCTAGTGAGGTGCCTAGCTTTTCTTCTGAAACAATCTCTGCGGTATACGTATTAGTCGAAATATTGATCAATGACATACCTAGACCAAATAGTAAGCTTTCAAAAATTAATAATCCTAAAACATTTAGATAAGTCACAGTAGACATGACTAAAGCTAAAATTAATACCCCTAAGATAATTAGCTTTCTTTTATCAATTCGATCAGCTAACTTACCAAACAATGGATTAGTAAGGGCAATTGCTAATACTTGCAGCGAGAAAATTAGACCGATTTCTCCAGCAGGAATATTCAACCCAGCAAGATACAAGGGAAAGTAGGTTTCTAATACACCATAAATAAAATAAGTTGTCATTTGCATCAAAGAGGTAGTTACTAAAAATTTATTTTTACCAAACTCTTTAGCTGCAACAAATAAATCTAGTGCTTTAACACGAACTCGACCATTCTCAACTTCTTTTTTGGTTGGAAATACTAAAGAAAAGACAAATACTGGCAAAGCCAAGGCAAAAGCTACTAAGTACACTGCTTTATAATTTATTAGATTCCCCAGGATGGCAAAATAAGAAATAATAAACCCTCCAATCAGTGGAGCAATGGTCCTGCCAAATAATGTTGCTGCTGAATAAATTCCCAATCTCTCACCTTTTTTCTGTGGATACCAACTGACTACCAAGGCTGAAGCGACTGGTCCTAATATGGCTGTGGCCATACCATGAAAAAAGCGAATCGGAATTAATACCCAGGGATTAACTACGAGTAAATAAAGGAGTGGTGCAATCATAAAGATTAGACTAGAGATAACTAACAAACGTTTCCGACCTAGTCTATCTGACAAAAAGCCTACAGGAAAACTTAAGACAATTCCAGCAAACGGAGAAGCAGCAGCAATAATTCCTAAAGTAGCATCATTACCACCTAGCGCATTAACAAAAAGCGGTAAAACAGGACTTTTAGAAATAGTGGTGGAAAAAATACCAAAAAAACCTATTAAACTTAAGTAAAATATTGCCTTTTGCCTGATTAAATCACTCATCACAAAATATTTAATAACATCATAACAATTTTAACCTTATTATAGTGAATCCTTCTTTATTTTTACCCTACTTGTGCTAAACTTAACTGGCAAGAATGACAAAAGGGGGTGATATCAATGGTCGGTTATGTTGGTCAAATTGAAAAGTTAACTAAAGATAATGACGATTTTCGGCAGGTCATCTTTACCGCTCCTCATAGCCAATTAGTTCTAATGAGCCTTCTTCCTGGTGAAGATATTGGTAGTGAGACTCATGAAAATGTTGATCAATTTTTTAGAATTGAATCGGGTCAGGGAAAAACTATTTTAAATGGAGAAGAGCATACCATCACAGATGGCGATGCCGTAGTAGTACCTGCAGGAACAGAACATAATATTGTTAATGCCTCAACTACTGATAAACTCAAGCTATACACCATCTACAGTCCAGCCAACCATCGAGATGGTGTAATACACCACACCAAGCAAGATGCTTTGGCTGATACTGAAGATATTGCTTAGGTTTTTTAATATTTATTGCTGAGGTTGAGCACCACCGCGCGTGGCAATTCCTTGTGGATTAATTTGGACATTACTCGCTGTTACACTACCATCAGAATTTGTTGCACCTATAGCCATAACTTGATCACCAGTTTTTAAAGCTGATGCTGAACTTTCTGTCGTTGTATCAACTGTAGTCTGACCAGAAAGTAAAACGATTTTACTACTACCATTTTGTAATTTGATTGTCATACTTCCATTATCTACTGACATAATCTGACCTCTAATTGCTTGATTATTTGTGTCACTACCTCCTCTGGTCCTAAATTGAGTATTACCACTGGCCAGTGACCCAGTTCCATTGGCAAATTGTCTGACTAGTCGGCTTTGCTGATACTTCATTCCGCCATAAAAAGCAGCCGCACCAACCACTATCACTAACACCACAATAATAATTGGATTCTTCATTTATAACACCTCCTTTCAAATCTGAATCTTGGAAAATAGCACGCTTCCAATTACGACTAGTATAAAAGTGATTCCTGAGAGCAAGATGAGATCCAAGCTTAATAAATAATGAGAGTTACCAACTAACGCAAATCTAATACCATCTACACCATAGGAAAGAGGATCTAGAGCAGCTACTATATTTAAAGCTTGTGGCAAACCCTGTAAAGGGAAAATTGCTCCGGAAAGAAAAAATAACGGCATCACTAAAAAATTAACAATTAATTGAAAACCTTGCATGTCTTCTAATTGAGAGGCTATCGCAGTTCCCAAAGCGGTAAACAACAGGGCAATTAAAAACATAAACAGAATTGCTAGTGGCAGTTGATAGATATTATTAATCTTAAATCCAGCTACAGAAGCCAAAATCAACACAATTGAGCCTTGAAAAACTGCTACTGTTGCTCCTCCCAAAGTTCTGCCCAAGACTATCGCGATCCTGGAGACAGGTGCTACCAAAGTTTCTTTCAAAAAACCAAATTGTTTATCCCAGATTACCTCAATCCCAGTAAAAAGAGCTGTAAAAATAATGCTCATTGCAATAATCCCTGGTGTTAGAAATTCTAGGTAATTACCTTGTCCAGCTTTTTGGAAAACAGGTCCAAAACCAAATCCAAAAGCCAGTAAATATAATAGCGGTTGGCCCAAAGCACCAATAATTCTCGAACGTGAACGAAAATATCTTTTGAGCTGTCTATGCCATAAAATATATATTGTTGACATTATCGACGACCTCCCCACACTCTGCTACGCATTCTCATTCGATCGACACCACTAGCTTCTTCCTCACGGATATTATTACCAGTTAACTTCAGAAAAGCTTCCTCTAAAGAAGTCGTCTTTGTTTGATCTTTCAAATTAACAGCAGTTCCCTGTGAAATAATTTTACCCTGATCAATGATGGCAATATGATGTGCGATTTTCTCTGCCTCCTCCATGTAATGTGTCGTAAAAAATACAGTCATTTTTTCCGCTTTATTAACACTTTGCAAGTAGCTCCATAATGATTGCCTAGTTTGTGGGTCCAAACCCAATGTGGGTTCGTCTAGAAAAAGTATTTTTGGGTGATGCAATAAACCACGAGCAATTTCTAATCGCCTTTTCATGCCACCAGAAAACGTTTTGACCAAGTTATTTTTACGATCTGCTAGATGTACAAATTCAAGTAACTCTTCAATTCTGTGTTGACTAAGAGATCGTGGGAGTTGATACAAGACAGCATGCAATTGCATATTCTCCAAAGCAGTTAACTCATCATCTAGACTAGGGTCTTGGAAAACAATCCCAAAAGATTTTCTTACCAGATCTTGCTTTAATATGGGGTCATAACCGTTAATTACAATTTTTCCGCTAGTCGGAGTCAATACGGTCGTCAGCATCTTGATAGTAGTAGACTTGCCCGCTCCATTAGGACCTAAAAAGGCAAAAATAGCACCTTCAGCCACATTAAAAGAGACGCTATCAACTGCAATTAAGTCTCCATATTTTTTAGTCAAGTTAGTTACTTGAATAATATTTGGTTGAGTTTTAGACATTTAGATAACCTACTTATTTTCAGGTTGATTTTTAAGATATTGATTAAAAAAATCAATTGATCGCTGCATAGCTAAATTAAAAGCAGTTCCTGAAATATTATGATCAGCACCAGGATAAATATAGAGTTGCACATTTTTATTAAGGGCATTTAACTTATCATATAAACTCTGAGAAAAAGCGACTGGCACCTCTTCATCTGCACCACCAACATCAAGCTGAACTGGTACATTAATATCATTTAAGTAGTACGTTGGATCAACAGAATTCCAAAATTGTGGATTTTGCTCTGGTGTGCCATATTTGGCAATTAAATCCTGACGATAGTTATTTCTTAAAGATAGCTCGCGCTGCGAAGGATGAAAGGGCACTTTTCTAGTCCAATTGTTCATTAAATCGTCATATGACCCTACAACTCCACCCCAAATTACAGCCACTTTGATATCTTTGGAGACAACCAAAACACGCAGAGTAATATTACCTCCCATAGAATGACCCCACATACCAATTCGGTTTGGATCAACTCCCGGATATTGTTTCACAGAGGAGAGAGCATTAAGTACATCAATTGCATATGCTGGAGAATAATATGCCCCTTCTGGATCACCTTGTGAATTCCCATTACCGCGGTAGTCAGGCTTGAAAACAACATAACCGGACCGAGCAAAGCCTCCTACATAAGCAACATATCGTTCAGTTGTTTTGTATTGTTCAGGAGGTATATAGCCATGATTGAAGATAATAGCTGGCCAACCAGATGCTGGTGGAGTCCCATCTGGAACTGTTAACAACCCATAAATCTTAAGTCCATCTGACAAATAAGAAGCTATGTATTGATGATAGTTAATACCAGCAGAAAGTGTCTGTTCGATAGTAAGCTTACTGCCAGGATAAGAGTGTTGTCTCATCTGAGTTATCTGTAAAGGATCGACCGGAAGGGTAGGGGTTGGTGATTGCTGAGCGTTCATGGAACTGTTTGTCAAAGTTTGTTGTTGTTTACTAACAGTCTTCACTGTGAGATAAGTAATTGCAAAGCCACCAATCACCACTATCATCACTACTATGAGTGTGACAGTCATTTTTTTACTCATATCGTAGCGCTTCAATAGGAGAAAGGTTGGCTGCTTTTTGAGCAGGATACCAACCAAACAAAATCCCAATTCCTGCAGAGACTCCCATTGCCAAGCCTACAGAGGAAAGTGAAACAACAAAAGGTAAACTGATAATTTTAGACAAAACAAAAGAAAGAGTACTGCCAAGAAGCATACCTAGAATACCCCCAGTAAAAGTTAATATAATCGATTCTGCTAAAAATTGCGCAATTACTATTTTCTTCTTTGCACCCAGTGATTTTCTTAAACCAATTTCTCGTGTTCTTTCGGTAACTGTCACTAACATAATATTCATAATACCAATTCCTCCCACTAATAATGAAATAGCTGCAATTCCTGACAGCAAAGCAGTAAATGTGCCTGTGACTTGAGTGGCTGCTCCTAAGATATCATTTTGAGATTGAATCGTAAAATCTGCCTGGGCTGGATTAGATATTTTATGCCGTGATAATAGTAAGTAGCCAACTTCATTTTCCGCTGCAGTCATTACATCAGCAGATTTGGCCTGGAGAGTAATATCACTCAAATAGCTTTCCCCAAAAATTTGCTTTTGGGCTGTCAACAAGGGAATAAAGACTATATCATCTTGATTAAAAAAACCACTCCCGCCTTTAGAAACAGTTACGCCAATGACTCGAAAAGATTGACCGCTGATACGAATTGTCTTGCCAATTGCGTCACTATTATCACCATACAAATCGCTTGCTACTTGTGGGCCAATGACCGCTACTTTGCTCATTCCATCTACATCTTGCTGAGTAACAAAATTACCGCTTTGCATTGAGATATTATGAACTTCCTCATAAGCTGGCACTACTCCAACAACTTGCACATTACTATTATTTTTCCCACTAGTGACTTGAGCTCGCCGCGACAGCTCAGGGGAAACCAATGAAACATCAGGTACTTGCCCAGAGTTCTGTATTGCTTGCGCATCGGCATAGGTCAAGGTGGTTAACGAACCTGCTGCTCCCCTGACTCCACCAGTGCTGCTAGATGCTCCTGGAATAACAGTCAGCAAATTTGATCCTAATGATTGAATTTGTGATTCAACAGATTTTTGACTAGCTTGACCCAATGAAACTAGCGCAATAACGCTACCAATACCAATCACAATGCCCAATGTTGCCAAAGCGGTTCTGAGCTTATTTAAAGTTAAAGCTTCAACTGCAGAACCAAGTAACGTAGTAAAGTCCATTTTTATCTCCTTTTATGATTGACTAGCCGTTGATTATGTCCATCAGAATCTTCAACAATTTTACCATCACGTAAGATAATTATTCTTTTCGCATGCTCAGCAATATCTGGTTCATGAGTAATCATAATAATCGTATGCCCCTGCTCATTAAGATCCTGAAAGATAGCCATAATTTCTTCACCTTGAGTGGAAGCCAAATTGCCAGTTGGCTCATCAGCCAAAATAATACTTGGATTCATTGACAGTGAACGAGCTATTGCTACTCGTTGTTGCTGGCCTCCTGAGAGTTGGCTAGAAGTATGATATAAACGGTCACCTAACCCCACCATCTCTAATAATTCTTTAGCCCTTTTTTCTCTTTTATCTTCCTCAACCCCACCATAAACCATTGGCAACATAACATTTTTTAAAGCAGTAGTCCTCGGTAGTAAGTTAAAGGCTTGAAATACAAAACCAATTTTACGATTACGTATACCAGCTAAGTCGTCATCGGACAATTTACCAACTGCCTCCCCATCTAGTAAATATGTGCCATTGGTAGGTACATCTAAGGCTCCAATAATATGCATTAAAGTAGACTTACCAGATCCCGAAGGTCCCATAATGGCTACAAATTCACCTTTTTTAATACCAAAGGAAATATTAGCAAGAGCAACAGTTTCAACCGTACCAGTATTGTAAATTTTGGAGATATTGTTTAGTTCGATCATATCCATAGTTCATCTCTAATCCTTTCAAGTACATTATCCACCTCGGCCACCCACAATTACACGCTCACCACCTCCAAAGGTTCTGTTACTACCACCAAAGATGGAAGTCGAAGATGAGGTTGTAGTTCCAGTCGTCAGCGCACCAACTACCACAGCCTGTCCCTCTGACAGACCAGAAGTAATTTCAGTCTCCGAATCAGAGGCAATCCCTGTTTGGACATCTACTAAACTAACTTGACCATTTTGCAAAACCCTCACCTGAGTTTGATTATTATTAGTTACTATCGCTGAGTTAGGAACTATCAAGACATTGTTTTTCACATCAGTGATAATATTAGCGCTAGCCGACATATTAGGATAAATATTATCCGCGCCATCATCTAAAGTAATAATTGCTGGGTAGGTGGTAACACCCGAAGAAACACTGCCAGTAGTATCAATGCTTGCTATCTTGCCAGTAAAAGTCTTGTCTGGGAAAGCATCTAAAGTCAGTGTAGCTTTTTGGCCGATCTTAACATTAGGGGCATCTATTTCGGATAAATCCACCTGAACTTGAACTGGCCCTTGCAAGGTCACTGAGCCAATTTTAGTAGGAATACTTCCAGAAGAACTGTTGCTAGAGGTAGAAGTAGTCACTAGGGCTCCAGGAGTGATTGTTAAATCATTAATAACTCCGCTGGCTGGAGCAGTAATCGTCGAAGAGATTTGTTGATAGGACATCCAAGCGCTAGTCAAATTAGTTTTCGCTTGCTCGATAACAATCTGCTGGTTTTTATAATTTGCCTCTGCAGCCAGCCATGTAGCATTTTCTTCAATATATGTAGGGTCTGTTGTATCCAAATCTCTTGCCACAGCATCATTAATAAATTTTTGATTGGCAGTAAAGAGAGTGTTTTGCAAAGTGTTTAAAGAGGCATTAGCACTATTTAAGCTATTTTGTGCTTGTAAGTAGCTAGACCAAGCAGCTGCTTGTTTTTGCTGTGTGGTTGAGTCAGGTTGAATTTGAGCAATTGTTTGCCCTTGTGTTACTTGATCTCCATCCTTTACTAATACCTGACTTACAACTCCAGATGCTTCGGTAGTTACTGGTAAATCTTTACTGGTTACTACACTGCCGGATGCAGAGACTGTTTGCACTACTGTACCTTTAGTCACCGTAGCAGTCTGATATTCCGGCTGGGTTGTAGTTGTAAAAATTGCTTTGCGACCAAAATAAATCGCTACCGCCAAAACGACAATAAGCAACAAAGCTAATATTTTATGTCTTAGCAAAAAGCTGCTTAGCTTTTTAAAAAAATTAATTAACATAGCAAAATCTTTCTTCTTATGGGCAATTAAACTGTTATATTATCTTGATAATACCTGAAGAATACCTGAGAAATATATTACAAACATATTAAATTTACACTACCTTATTTTTATAACATAGTATTTTTCCAGTGAATTTTTACTTTTTTATTGAATTAATTGACACTCAATCTGGGCATTGTTACGATGAAATAGGAGTTTATTACCTAAATTTTTTATGGCTGAGGAGAAACATTTATTTAGTAAAATATTGCTGACTTCAGCTGTCTGCACTTTTCTCTTTGGTGTATTCTTGCTTGCTTCTACATATTACTTTGTAGGTTATAGTGTTGCCAATTCTTATTTGTTAATTCTGGTAACACTGCTTGCGATTGTTATCTTTTTCTCTCTTTGTCTTTTTTTGATCTGGCTAGATTTGAGACCTCTTAAATACTTATATAATCAAATAAAATCTGGGCAACTTGCAAATAAGACACAACCTCTACAAGTTCACTCTACAGACGAGATAGGTTTTATCACTGAATATATCGATCGTCTGACTAATAAAACCCTGCAACCCAAAGTCCAAACTGCCACCACGCCAGGCAATTTAATTGTTCCTGTGGAAGAAATGCGTCATACTCTGAGCTCATTATCAGACGGTGTGGCAATTTTGGATTCAGCTTCAAAAATAATCTTCAGCAATCCAGTTTTTGAAAAACTAACACATTTTTCAATGAGTGAAATTGTCAATAAACCCGTTGACACTGTGCTTAGATTTCAGGATCAGACTGGACACTTAACCAATTTTGAAACTCTTTATTCAACAATCTTTGTCAACCTAGATGGTAATGTCCATTCGGGCCAAGCAATTAATATAATCGGCAAGGGAGATGTTAAAAGCCAGGTAAGTATTAGTATCCATAAATTAGCTAGCAATCCAACTGCCCCAATATACTTTCTGATACTGCACAATCTTACAGAAGAAAAAATCTTTCAACAAATGCAGATTGACTTTGTCTCAATGGCTTCTCATGAATTTCGTACTCCACTGACGAGCATTATTAACTACCTATCGGTACTAAACGAGGAAGCACGCAGCAAACTCGACCCATCACAGCAACAACTACTTGATCGAGCTAGCGCCAGTGCTCAGCAACTATCTAGCTTGGTTGGAAATATTTTAAATGTGGCCAAGATTGAAAGAGGGAGCTTAACAGTTGCTCTAGAAATAGTAGATTGGAAAAAACTAGTTTTGGATGTTGTCCAAGACAACAAGACAGAAGCTCTACACAAAAATATTACCTTAGAAACAAAAATTCCAGAAAACGATCTACCAAAGATAAAAGCTGATCCGATTAGAATCAAGGAAGTTTTAAATAATTTAATAACTAACGCTATTACTTACACTCGAGAGGGAGGGAAAATTGAAGTTGGTGTGCAACTGACAGATCACCAAATACTTACCTATGTGAAGGATAACGGAATTGGTATCTCTAAAGAGGCTATCCCTCATCTGTTTACCAAATTCTATCGTGCCCCTGGAGCTTTGGCCCAAATGTACAAAGGAAACGGTCTAGGTCTTTATCTTGCCAAATCCATTATCGATTTACACCATGGGAAGATTTGGGTTGAGTCTCAAGCTGGCAATGGTTCCACTTTTTTCTTCACCTTACCAACAGAAGAAGCTTTTAGTCAAACTCCAACGATCGTGGAACTAAACAAATACTCAAACATACATTGACAAGCATGAAAATTCTTTTCATACTTAAATAAAGGGTAAACTACCTTATTATATGGACAATCAGCCACCAGTTACCGCGAGCACACCTAATCAAACAAAAAACATTGTTATTATTGAGGATGAAACATTTATTGCGGATATTTATGCTCGTGAATTTACCAAAGCAGGCTTCCAAGTTAAGGTTGCTAACGATGGTCCTTCAGGTCTTAAGCTGTTAACAGAAGAGCGCTTTGATATCTTACTACTAGATATAATGCTTCCTGGCATGCATGGTCTGGAAGTCTTAAGACAATGGCGAATCAAAAACCCCAGCTCAAACATGCCGGTACTTCTATTAACTAACTTAGGGCAAGACGAGGTAATCAAAGAAGCATTTAATCTTGGTGCACAGGGCTACTTAATAAAATCATCATACACACCACAACAAGTTGTTGCTGAAGTTAAAAATGCTCTTTCTGGACAACCTCCTAAAAATCCTATTCCTGCATCATAACTAATTGCTGGTTACTTACTTTTATAGGTAGTTTTATAATTTACAAAGAAATGTGATTCTCTACTACGGTAGGATCAATAGTACTTAATTAGTTATAATATTAATATGGCAAAACGCAATCTTGAGGATAGTTTAGAAAAAGAGCTACACGTCTCCCGCTTAATTATTATTTATAAATTCAGTCTGGGATTAATTGAAATAATTCTGGGGTTGGGCGTTATTTTCTTTGGTCAAAAAGTTCTTGATTTATATCAGAACTATAAGTATCAAGAGCTTTTTGAAGATCCTCATGATCTATTAGTCAACCTTTTAGATCGAGTTGTCCCCTTTGCCCAAAACCACCAATCTTCGATAATAATTATTTTATTTTTGTTAGGTTTTGTTAAAATTATTGGCTCAATTGGACTTCTATACCACAAGCACTGGGGATTAGATTTATTAATTGTGCTAACAATTGCTCTCTTGCCATTTGAGGCATACCATCTTTTATCTGACCCTAATTTGACTAAGACTGCCTACTTTTTTATTAATATCTTGATTGCACTTTATCTAGTCAACTTCAGACCAAAAGAGTATTTTGTCAATGTACATCATCGTATCAAACATCGACGTTTCTAAAACAGATTAAAGTTGTTTAATTAGAATACTGAGGTCAGTAAAATCGCTATCCAACACCTCTGGATTAACTAAGTTGAGTTGTTGCTGAAGATTAGTTGACCCGTCAAATTGGAAGATTATTGGGGTTGGTGTCGATATGGGTGTTGGTGCAACACTTTCCATAGAATCTACAGATAATGGTGTAGTTAAGCTAACACTTGAACTCTGATGATTTTGAGCATACCCAAAAAATAATCCTCCGAATGTAATTATCAATACTAATAGTATTCCTAACAACCAACTTCTCATAAATTATTTTTCATAATAATCTAGTGCTTTCTGAGTTGCTGTTTTGGCATTTAAAATCTTACTTCTAAGCGTGAGTAGATTTGTTTTTAGATTTTTCATACTGGTAGTCACTGCCCCAACTAAACCATTGTTAGAAATTTGGGGCGTGTAATCCTGCACTTTTTGATAAGCTATCGCTTCTTCAGCATAGTTGATAGAATAGGCTGCAGAGTCCAACGGTGTATTTCCTTGTCCATAAGCCACTCTGGTTGAGGTAACACTCTGTCTATTTTTCTCTTCCTCCAAAACAGCCGCCAATCTGGCAATATCCACATCAAACCTTGCACAAACAGCCAGGTTGATTGTCTTTAGCATCTGATCGGCCTGCATTACCAACTGCTTTTTAGTCTGATCTTGCATCTTAGTCAAATTGTTATTAAAGTCAGATCTTTTTGCCTGATAAATATCTTCAGGCGTAGTCCGCGCGAAAATTGGTGCTGTGTAAACTAAGAGAATCAAACTCAAAAGTAACATTAGTAAAATTCTCATCGCATAAGGGTGTACCTAAATTATCCCGGAAGTAATCTTTCTCAGTCAACTAGCTAATATTAGTGTAGGAATGGAACTATTAATAAAGCAACAATGTTTGCTACTTTAATCATTGGATTAATAGCTGGTCCAGCAGTGTCTTTATATGGGTCTCCAACAGTATCACCCGTGACTGATGCAGCATGGGTATCTGACCCTTTACCTCCATGGTTACCAGCCTCAATATATTTTTTAGCATTATCCCAAGCAGCTCCACCAGTTGTCATTGAGATAGCCACAAACAGACCTGTAATGATTGTTCCCATTAAGACTCCGCCTAAAGCAACTGGGCCCAAAATAAAACCTACCAACAGTGGGATAGTCACTGGAATTAAAGCTGGAATTAACATTTCTTTTTGAGCTGTCCCAGTTACAATAGATACTGCAGAAGCATAATCAGGTTTACCTTTCCCTTCCATAATCCCTTTGATCTCTCGGAATTGACGTCTAACTTCTTCAACCACTGCTGCCCCAGCTTTGCCTACTGCTTCCATTGCCAAAGCTCCAAAGAGATATGGCAAAGCTCCACCAATAAACAAACCAACAACCACCAATGGATCATCAATTTTAAAAACTAAACTTGTCCCTAACTTAGCAAATTCCTGGACATATGCTGAAAATAATACTAATGCAGCTAAACCTGCTGAGGCAATAGCGTAGCCTTTAGTCACTGCTTTGGTGGTGTTCCCAACCGCATCTAAAGGATCGGTATTATCCCTTACCTTTTGTGGTAAGCCAGCCATTTCTGCAATCCCACCAGCGTTATCAGTAATTGGCCCAAATGCATCAATAGCTACCACAATTCCTGCCAAAGACAACATTGCTACCACCGCTAAAGCAATTCCATAAATTCCGTTTAAAGCAAAGCTAAACAAAATTGCGGCTGAAATCAGGATGATTGGAGCAAAGGTGGCTTTCATCGAGTTTGCCAATCCAGCAATAATGTTGGTAGCTGAACCAGTCCGAGAAGCATTAGCAATATGTTGGACAGGAGCATATTGTGTACCTGTGTAGTATTCAGTAATCAACACCATTCCACCAGTCACCAGAAGGCCAACTAGAGTAGAAAGAAACATATTAGTGGTGTTGACTAAAGTATTTTGCCCCATCATCGCCTGGGTAACAAAATAGAAGGCAAGACCAGCTAATACAACAGTAATAATTAAACCTTTATACAAAGCTCCCATAATATTTTTACCAGTGAGCCTAACGAAAAGACTCCCAATAATGGAAGCAAAAATTGATACAGCTAGCAGAGTTAACGGGTAACCTACAAAATTGCTAGAACCCTGGGATAAAATTTGCCCAAGCAGCAAAGCCGCTATTGCTGTGACTACATAAGTCTCAAAAATATCAGCGGCCATCCCAGCATCATCTCCCACATTATCTCCTACATTATCAGCGATCACTGCTGGATTTCTCGGATCATCCTCAGGAATTTTTGCTTCAACTTTACCGACTAGATCAGCTCCTACGTCAGCACCCTTAGTATAAATCCCTCCCCCTAACCTGGCAAAGACTGAGATCAACGAACCACCAAATCCCAAAGTAACTAGAGCTGAGAGATTATGAGTCACATCATAAAAACCAATAACTGCCAACAAAGCCAAACCCACTACTAAAAACCCAGTTACCGCACCACCCTTGTAGGCCACTCCAAAGGCTTCTGACAAGCCACTTTTAGCAGCCTCTGCACAACGCACATTCGCTCTAACAGCCACATTCATTCCAATAAAACCTGCTAAAGCTGAGAAAAACGCTCCAATTAAAAAACCAATTGCGGAAGTTACTCCTAAAGTAAGAGAAATTCCAATTGCTAAAAGCACTGCTACCAAAGCTACTACCCGATATTGTTTAGTTAGATAAGCAGTGGCTCCCTCTTGGATAGCGGAGGCAATTTGACGCATTTTCTCGTCACCAGCTGGCAGCTTTAATATCCACCAACTTAAGAGTAGCCCATAAACTAAAGCAGCCAATCCGCCAGCAATAATTATTAAATTAGAATATTTTAAGATAAAGTCCATTTGACGTTCCTAAATTTACTATGAGTTAGACTGGAAGTCAATACCTCAAAGTAAATAACCTTAATTTTTCCCTGATCTCAGCTTAAGGAAAAATTAATTCTTAGTCAATGGTTTACCAAAGAGTGTTGAGTAGTTTGTTAAGCTACAGCAGCAGGATAATCTGAGAGATAACCTTTTCTAGGTTCTCTAGAAGGGGGTTTGTTAATTAAGGCCACTTTTAAAACATCATTCATATTTTTTACAAATATAAAATCTAAATCTTTTTGAACATTTTCTGGAATATCTTCAAGATCTTTTTTATTATTCTCAGGGGCGATAATCGTCTTTACCCCAGCTCGATGTGCTGCCAAAACTTTCTCTTTCAACCCACCAATTTCCAAAACCCGACCACGTAAGGTCACCTCACCAGTCATCGCGACATCCTTTTTAACTGGATTTTTAGTGAACGCAGAAACAATAGCTGTAGTCAAAGCAATTCCTGCTGAAGGGCCATCTTTTGGCACTGCTCCTTCCGGAACATGAACATGAATATCTACTTTTTGATAGAATCTTTCTAGTAATCCAAGTTCTCTCCAATGAGCTCTAACATAGGATAAAGCTGCTTGAGCTGATTCTTTCATCACATCACCAAGCTGACCTGTTAACGTTAACTGGCCCTTACCCGGCATCAGTGTGACCTCAATAAACATAATTTCACCACCCACCTCTGTCCAAGCCATCCCAGTTGCTGTCCCAACTGAATCTTCCACATCAGCCAACTGTGGTGTAAACTTAGCAGGACCTAGTAATTTGGCGATATCTTTGGCTTCAATTGTGAAGGTTTTTGATTTATCGCCGTTAGCAACTTTACGAACAATTTTTCTGACTACCGAGGAAACTTCACGCTCCAGACCCCTCACTCCTGCTTCTCGAGTATACTTTTGAATTATCTCCATTACCGCTTCATCAGTAAATTTAATTTTTTCTACCTTCAGTCCACAAGCTTCAATCTGTTTCTCAATCAGAAACTTTTTAGCAATCTGAAACTTTTCGTTCTCAGTGTACCCTGGGTAACGGATAATCTCCAAACGATCACGCAGAGCTGGTGGAATAGTATCTAAAATATTAGCGGTAGTAATAAACATTGCGTTAGACAAATCATAGGGGACTTCCAAATAATGATCAGAAAATGCGTTATTTTGTTCAGGATCTAAAGCCTCAAGTAACGCTGCCGAAGGATCTCCTCGATAATCCATTCCAATCTTATCGATCTCATCTAGCATAAAGACTGGGTTCACACTACCTGCTTGTTTAACCCCTTGTAAAATTCTCCCTGGCATTGAGCCCACATATGTTCTGCGATGACCTCTAATTTCAGCTTCATCTCTAATCCCCCCCAAAGACACTTTCACAAATTTCCTATTTAGAGCTTTAGCAATTGATTTACCAATTGATGTTTTACCAGTACCTGGAGGACCAACAAAACAAAGAATTGGTCCTTTGACTTTACCTGATAATTTGTGAACAGCGAGAAATTCAAGAATCCTTTCCTTAACTTTTTGCAGTCCATAATGATCCTGATCCAAAACACCTTCCGCCTTTTTCATATCTAAAACACCATTACTTTCTAGTTTCCAAGGCAAATCAGTTAACCATTCCAAATAATTTCTCTTATAAGAAGCTTCTGGATTGTACTGAGACATTTTGGCTAGTCCGGCTAGTTCTTTAATTGCTTTATCCCTAACATCTTTAGGCATACCTGAGCGTTTAATCTTTTGTTCAAATTCATGAATTTCTTGATTTTGACCGCCTTCACTCTCCCCTAGTTCTTCTTCAATTGAGCGCATTTGTTCACGCAGAATTGCTTCTCTGGTCATCCGAGAAACACGCTCCTGTGTTTTTGAAGAAATATTCTGGGAGATTTGTAGAATTTTGATTTCTTTGGCCAGTAATTCCGATAGTCTACTCAAGCGGTCAACCGAAGAGTTCATCTCCAGTAGCTGTTGTTTATCAATTGTCTTAAAATCAATTGATTGGGCAATCGAATTAACCAATAAGTTTGGGTCATCATTATGCGCTACCATATTCCAACTCGCTGTCCAATTTGAGAACGCAGCTGGATCAAACATCGGATTGCCACCAAGCTCGACAAAGCGTTTGAACTGTTCTCTAACCGTGCGCATTAAGGCTTCTATCTCTTCGGTCTTTTCATATAAGTCAGGAATTTCTTCTACCTCAGCTAAGATGTAAGGGTCCTCTTGCGTGTATTTGCGTAAATAAACTCTCACTAATCCTTCGGCCGAAACAGTATACTCACCTTCTGGATTTTTGATCATCCTCTTGAGTAAGCAAACCGTACCAACCTGATATAAATCCTTTTGCGTCGGATCCTCAATCCGGCTATTTTTTTGAGTGACAAAAACTACCAGGCGATTACTTTCCCAAGCAGCATCTAGCGCAGCTTTTGACTTGGACCGGCCGGAAACGATTGGTAGAGAAGTTCCCGGAAACATCACAGTATCACGTAAAGGTCCAACAGGTAAGCTATCCGGAAGTTTTACAGATTGTGCAGTTACATCGTTAATCATTAATTTTTGTGCTTAGTTTATTTTAAAAACTAGCAGAATATTATCACGAGTGCTAATAAATTGCAAGCCCGTATTTTTAAAGATGACGGTCATTATAACAACGAATTACCATTTTTTGAAGTATTAAAAAGGTAAGTTTCTGCTGAAAATTAGCTTAGTGGTATAATTTTGGGCTATGAGTAGCTATGAACAGGAGCCACCTCTAAATCCTAAAGCGCGTCAGGAGATCGATCAGATAATCGCCAGTACCGAGCAGGGGTTTATTCGAGGCAGGCATAGATTTATTAACAACTATCTACAACAAGCTAGTTTAGCCTGCTGTGGCATAGCTGGTAGCCTACTAATCTCTGGATGCGTCGCTTTTCATCTGGATGATCAGTTTAGCACTGGAAAAATAGCTTCCATTCGCACCTCCGTTACGATTGCAGAAATTTGTCATGATCAAAACCCACCAGCTTTTTGCCATTTCAGTTGGAGTTCAGAGTATACAATGTCTCTACCATCAAGCACAATGTTGGATACTAGCCCCTTAGGGGAGAGGCTAATTTTAGAAAAAGCCCTTCGTGATTCTTATCAGCAACAGGCTTTACAAGAAATGGATCAGCAAGATCGAGGAACTATTAAAGGTTTTATTAAAAACCAAGGTCTTTGGGCAGGTTTGTTTACTCTAACAGCTGGTTTATCTTTAGCCCAACTCTATGAAAATAGCAAATTGAAAGCCCAAATCAAAGGTTAGTTGGTAATATTTTTAATAACTCAGAGATGCTCTTACAGAAGATTTTAAGATAAATATAACAGCTATTTCTTCTCTATAAGAGTACTAATCTTGCACAATATCCCATAACTAAATATAATACCCCTTGTTATGGATGAGAGGTTATCTAAGTCGGAGCCACAAGATTCTTCAAATAACAGTGTTGCTGATTTTTTGACAGAGCTAGTTGCCGCTGATCCGAATCTGGCAGGACAATATGAGGCAGTTGCTAACTTAATTACTCAATTGGACCCTGAAGTTAAACCTCAAACCAACCCAGGCAAGGACCTAGGAAAGTCCTTGGCAAAATTAGTGGAAATTCGCGCGCAAGTTACTGCCCTTAAAGACGATAAAAACTCACTTCCGCTCCTTCAAGCAATCGATACACAAATAGCTTTTGCCCAAGCTAGGGAATCAACCGCCCATCAAAATTCAGCCAATCTAATAAACAGTAAACCTACTGCACAATACAGCAGAAGGAGATTTTTAGAGCAATTGGCTGGTGCGGCAGCTATTGCTGGAGGAATAGGGATATTTGTTGGTGGACCAGTTGCTAGCACTATTTTATGGAATCAGGATCAGACAGCGGCCAACAAACTAGCATCAGACCAAGCTCAATCAATCATAAACAGATCGTGTGAAACTAATCCTAATCAAGACTTTTGTCCACAACAGGTCACACCTATCAACGAGATAATTAGTGAATCACAGTTAGATACCAACCTTAAGGTTGCAGAAGCACAAAAATTAAAGAGATCGGAGATTGCGCAAAAATTGTTACCAGATTATAGAGAACAAGTATTTAACAGGGACTATGGTGCTACAACTCCATTCAGAACTGCTGTAAGAAACTGGGGTTGGACACCACCTCTGATAGCAGGTGGCATTCTTTTCTTGGGTATTATGTTTTCATAGCTTCTAGGTTTTCTCCGAAGAATAGGAACATAAAGGATAATCAGTAATCAATCCCCTTTTTAGCTAAAATTCCTTTTTCAAAAGGATGTTTTAGAGGCACCATCTCTGTCACTAGATCAGCTAACTCAACTAGTTTCTGAGGAGCATGATGGCCTGTTAATACCAAATCTACTTTTTCAGGCTTCTCTTTAATTAACTTAACCACCAAGGACAAGGGTAATAGTTTTGAGGAGACTGCTCCAACAACCTCATCAGCAATCACAACATCCCATTTTTCAGATTTTAACTCAGCAGCCAGAAGCTCATAAGTTTCTTTAGCTGCTGTTTTATGTTCTGAGAGTGGCAGTTTATCACCTAGGATTTTGACAAATCCTTTACCTCCTTGGACTAACTTAATATCAGGACCTAGTTTTTTCACAGCCTCAACTTCCCCAGAAAACCAGTGTTTACCAAACTGGACAATTAAAATTTTCTTTTGATAGCCACTGGCTCGTAAAGCAAGTCCCAATGCCGCAGTAGTTTTTCCTTTGCCTTCACCAGTATAGAGGATGATCATTATCTAATAAATGTAGGGGCTAAACATTACAAGCAATATTCTTAATCACCACTTTTTATGTTATGAACATTTCTTTAACACAAACTGTATCCACAACTATAGCATTTCTTAATACGAGCGTTAGCGAGGATAAAGAAATGTACCTTAGCACAAACTATAACCACAAGAGTGGCATTTCTTACAACCCTCTTCATAGGTAAAGGTAGCTTGACCACATTCTGGGCACAGATCTGCCATTTTACTAGTCTGTGAAAGATCTTGAGGCAACTCTAGTTGCTTAGCCTGATGATTTACTCCATTAGTTGCATGTCCATTAGTTAAAGCACCATCGCTCACTGTTAAATTAAGCGGAATTGCTTCTGGAATCTCATCTTCTGATTGAGCAATTTCCTCAGCTAAAATTTTGGCAATTCCATCAGCTAAGCTCATAACTCTCTCTTTACCAAAACCAATTTGTGAGGAACCACCAATGCCACGCAAATGAGAAATAATCTTGCGCGCAATTTCTCTCCTGTCGCCAGTGGCTGTTCGGAGGGCTAAAGAAGCTAGCCTACCAATCGCCTCAGCGTCAGCGGAAGTATGCATTCCAGCTTTACCAATTGTAACAAAGACTTCAAAGGGTTGATTTTTGTCATCTCGATTGACAGTCACAAATCCCTCACCTACTGGAGTCATCACTTTATAAGTCCTACCTCGCAACATCATCGGACGATGATATACTTGCTCAACTTGTACTTTGGCATCTTTAGCCTTTTCCTCAACATGCGAAAGTACCCCATCCCGAGAGCCATCTCTCATGTAAGTAATACCTTTACACCCTAAGTTATAAGCATCTGTATAAAGTTTTTTCACTTCAGCTATGGTATGTGTTTTGGGAGCATTAACAGTTTTAGAAATAGAAGAGTCTGTATATTTTTGCACTACTGCTTGAACCAAGATATGATCATCAGGAGTAAGATCATTTGCTGAGACAAAATAATCAGGTACTTCTTGGTCTTCCCCATGAGTATCTTTCCATTCTTTATAGAGAGGATGATAAATTACATGCTCTCCAATACGATCTCTTCTCACCATAGCAAAATCATAAACAGGTTCAATACCTGAGCTAACACCCGCTAACAAACTTGTTGAGCCTGTTGGAGCTTGAGTCAATAAAACAGCATTTCTAATACCTTTTTGATAAATTTTTTCTCTGATCTCCTCAGGTAATTGTTGGATATGATGACCCATGTTATATTTGTCTCGATCATATTTAGGGAAAGCACCTTTTTCTTTGGCTAAGTCGGCCGAAGTTGAATAGGCAGCATCGCGGATTGTCTGGTAAATCTTCTCAATAACTTCTAAAGACTGACTTGAACCATAGCGAATTTGCATCTTAATTAAGGCATCGCCCAAACCCATAGTACCCAAACCTACTCTCCTAATACTTTTCTGCTGTCTTTCATTTTCCTCATAAAAGTAAAAATTCGCATCAACAACATTGTCTAGCATCCGTGTGGCCACTGAGGCTACTTCTGCTAACTTTTGATAGTCCATTTGTCCATCATTCACAAAAGCCGCCAGGTTAAGCGAGCCCAAATTACAAACTGCCCAGGGTCCTAGGGGTTGTTCCCCACAAGGATTAGTCGCAACTAATTTTTCAAAATACCATGTATTCGACCATTTATTACTACGATCTAAGAAGTGAATCCCTGGTTCTGCAGAAGCCCAAGCTGCTTGGCAAATTTTGTCCCACAACTGAGAAGCTTTAACTGTGCCATGAACTTTGACTGGATAACCTTTTTCTTCCCAGCTTTTGATATCACCATCCCACTCAGCATCATATTTGGCAAACTTTGTATCAGGGAACTTCAGTACCCAATCCTCATCCTTGGCTAACGCTTGCATAAAATCATCAGAGACACAAACAGACAGATTAGCCCCCACTAACCTGGTTAAATCTTTTTTGACATCGATAAATTCCGCCACATCTGGATGCCAATCATGGATCATCAGCATTAAAGCACCACGCCGGGTTCCGCCTTGTTGAATCACATCATGTGACGCGACGGAAAATAGATTGGCCCAATTAACCGGACCTGAAGAAGTGCCATTAACTTTATGTACTCTGGCCCCACGAGGCCTTAGTGTTGATAAATTAATTCCCACCCCACCAGCTCGAGAGAGAATCTCTGTCATCACCTTTAAGTTATCTAAAATCCCACCGCGGCTATCCTCAGGTGAGGGAATCACAAAGCAGTTATAATAAGTTACCTCGTAACCAGTGCCAGCTGCCGAGAGAATCCGACCACCTGGTAAAAACTTAAAATCTGACAAGGTCTGATAAAACTTTTCCTCCCAGGCTTTTCTCAAAGCAGAAGTTTTTTCAACTGCTGCTAAAGTTCGGGCTACCCTTCCCCACATCTGATCTGGAACTTCCTCTAATAGTTCTCCTTCTTCACCTTTCCAAGCATAGCGATCATTAAAAACTTTCTGCCTTAAACCATCCAAATGAGTTGCCTGTTCTGGTACCGGAAAAATATCAACAGCAAAGATTTTACTGAGGGGTTTGGGTTGCGAAGCTTCTCCGGAAACACTAATCTGTTGGGCTATGCTTTGTGTTTTTGCTAATCTTTTCTTTGCCATTTTAATTTAGACTCTGTATTTCTTTCGCAAAATCTCGGCTATCTTTAAACTCTCGATAGACTGAGACAAATCTCAAATAAGCTACAATATCAAGTTTTTTTAATTCTGCTAAAACCATTTGTCCAATTAGCTTGGAAGTTACCTGTTTAGCGCCTTTTTTCCTCAACTTGCGTTCAATTTTGCTAACTAGCTCATCTACTTGCTCTGATCCTGGTCTTTTCCGCAGAGCTTTGATCAAGCCATTTTTAATTTTGTCGCGGCAAAAAAGCTCTTGATGACCATCCCGTTTTACCACCATCAATTCTAAATTGGCAACTTTTTCGTAAGTAGTAAATCGCTTGCTACATTTAAGGCATTCACGACGACGCCTTATTTCACCTGAGCCATTTACACCTCTTTTATCAACAACTTTATTTTGCGAGCTTCCGCAGAAAGGGCAGATCATATACAACCTATTGTATACCCAAGCTGGTATAACTCAACATATCTAGCTTAGCATGTGCTATCCTTGGACTGTCAATATACAAGATATTGGTGCAACACTGCCTAAGTCAAGTCCTGGTCAATCAGAAAAATCTCGACAAGAAGACTTATTTAATAGTGATCGTTTTAATCCTATCTCCAACTTGGATCTTATCCACAACATCTTGACCACTGGTGACTTGGCCAAAAATCGAATAATCAGGTGGAAGCTCTGGGTGGTCAGCTAACATAATGAAAAACTGCGAGCCGTTAGTATTAGGGCCAGCGTTAGCCATTGCGACTGTGCCTGTAGTATAGGATCTTGTTACAGGATCATCAGAGAACTGGTAGCCTGGACCTCCCGTACCATCTCCTTTAGGATCTCCTCCCTGAATCACAAAACCAGGTACTACTCGATGAAAAGTTAAGTCATCATAAAAATGATGTTGAGCTAAAAAAATAAAATTAGAAGCTGATTTAGTCGCTTCTGGATATATCTTGAGAGTAATCTGCCCTTTGTCTGTATCTATAATCGCTTTTTTATTGGTGCGCTGACTAAGTGGTAAATCTCCAGGATAGCTATCATAATGACGCACAGTTTGTGAAGAAGTAGAAGCTTGATCCATACTAGTTGACATTATATCAGCTGGTGTTGGACTAAGGCTTGTTTGGCTTTGTCCGCTTAGGGGATTCGTTTGTGAGAAGCTCGAAAGCTTATCGTTTGAGCTATCAGTTGTTGAAGCTTTACCTGCTTGTTGCTGAAAATAATCAAAGCCAGCCAAACTGAAGCCCACTAATAAAATTAACCCTAATATCAACACTATATGTTTTTGTTTCATGATGTGATTTTATATAGCACTTCTTGGTTACTAAAACAAGTTATTCAACTATCTCCAAATCCACTTGATCACCTTGCTGTAGATCTAAATTTCGCAGTGTTTGCCCGGGCAATTCCAAAACCATACTGAATTTAGGATTCCAAAAAAACAGCTTATTGGGTAAAAGATTTTCTTGACTCTTCCTCACCGTATAGTTTTCATCTAAGACTAAAACATCAATTGGAAATTGGAGACCAAAAGTATGTATGCCAAATCTGGTAGTAAACAAAGCGTTCTCAGGTATTTTTGCACCAATTAATCCCCAAGCTCTCTGTTTAAAGCTACTATAAAACCTAACCTTAATCTTTACCATGAAAATTAACTAAATATTTTCTGAGTTTAAGGATACTCTCCAAATCATATATAGATACTGCTAAGCTTTTTTTATTTAGTTTCCTTATTTTGTCTTGCAAAATTTTCAACTCAGATTTTCCTACTAAATCTGTTTTGGTCAAAATTACCAGCTCAGGTTTGTTTAACAAACTAGGATTATATTCCTGTAACTCTGCCCTAATGATTTGATAATCACGAACAGGCTGTGTTGAGTCCACAGCCAGACAATGCAGCAGCATCCCTACTTTTTCAATATGTTTTAAAAACTTAAACCCCAAACCCTTACCCAGAGAGGCCCCTGCAATCAAACCAGGAATATCGGCAATAATTTTCCCATCTAGACTACCCAAATTTGGCTCTAAGGTAGTAAAGGGGTAACTGGCTGTCTTTACATGAGTAGCCGTTAACTCATTGAGCAAGCTACTCTTACCTGCACTAGGCAAACCAATTAGCCCAAAATCAGCAATTAGTTTTAAAGTAACCTGTAGGTGTCTTTGTTGACCAGGTAATCCTGGTTCAAATTGTGTAGGGGTAGTGTTCCGAGATGATCGAAATTCATAATTGCCTCGGCCACCTAATCCTCCCTGGCAAAGTAATATTTTTTGATTTGGCTCCAACAACTCAAAAATCTGATTTGTCTTGATATCTGTCAAAATAGACCCAACTGGTAATTGAATAATTAAGTCCACACCATCTTTACCAGTCTTTCTATTCCTTCCGCCTGGTTGTCCATCATCAGCTTGCCAATCTTTATGAGCACTAAATTTATTCAAAGCAGTTAAATCAGCGGTCGTTACAATATATAGATTTCCGCCCTTACCTCCATTACCACCATCAGGACCTGCTTTTAACTTTGGGTAAAAAGAAGATCTACCTGTACCACCGTGTCCTCCAGCAAAACTAACCTCTACTTCATCAACTAACATGAAGCTATTATACTTGATTAGCCTATCTTTTACTCAACATCTAATTGCTGGAAACTGTAATCTAGTAAAGCTCTGGCTTCATTTCGACGATCCTGCGAATTCAGAATAACCCCCAAAACCCTGTGACCTCCCTTTTGTGCATAAGTAACTAGAGTCATACCAGCATCAGGAGTATACCCTGTCTTAAAACCCATAACCCCAGGATATGTAGTTAATAAATTAATTCCTGAATACAAATCATAATCTTGATGTGTGTTAGTTGGTGGAATATAAAGATGGTATTGGCTTGAAATGTCTAATAAATGAGGAAATTGTGTGATCGCATATCTACTCATCAACGCCACATCATAAGCTGAAGAATACTCATCTATGTTATCTTCATCTAAGCCAGTCGGGTTTGCAAAAATCGTATCAGCCATACCCAGTTGCTGAGCCTTTTGGTTCATCAGCTGGATAAATCGACTTCTACCTCCTTCGACACTTTCGGCTACTGCTTCAGCAGCATCATTAGCTGATACTAAAAACATACCATCTAGCAGCTCTTCTAAGCTTAACTTTTCTCCCTCTTGTAAAAGCATATGATCTGGTTCCATTTGAGTAGCATATTTACTCACTGAAATTTGATCAGTAAATTTATGATTCTCCAAAGCTACAATTATAGTCATTATTTTAGTTAGCGAAGCGATTCTGACTCTCTGATGGATATTTTTTTGGTAAAGTACTTGTCCACTATCAATATCGATAAAATACACAGACTGAGCCGTGATATTAACCGACAATCCAGTTGTTGAATCTGAGGCTTGTTTGGGAAACCATAGGTTAACCATCTCTCTCCCTCCACTTACCCATGGTGAAATAAGCTCTTCTTGGGCATGAGTAGTAAATAAAGGATAAACAATAAAAAAAAGTAGAATTAAAAAGGGTGCTGTAATTAGCAGTTTTTTAATCATATTTCACAAAGGATCTTGACGAAAAATTCGGCACTTGGGACAATACTTAAGTGTACCGTTTTCTGCCTGTTGTAGCTGTTATTTTAATAGTTGTTACCTTTTTATGCTATCTACCATTTCGGGCTCAGATACTTTATACACTAAAGCTGACTAGTGACCCGACTACTTCCTGTTGTGATGTTAATCAAGTTTTACAAAGCGATGGAAGTTTTGACGAAAATGCCAGTGTAGCCATTTTTGATGACCAGATTATTGACTATCCCAAAACATCATTATCTGAGCAATATTTAGCTGAGAACCAAAATAATACCAATGTTTTGGGAGATCAAACACCCAGCAGTAGTAGGTGGATTGAGGTTTCTTTGCAAGAACAAAAATTAAGAGCTTGGGATGGTAATCAGTTGGTAATGGAATTCCCAATTTCTTCAGGTCTGTGGTATCCAACCCCAAAAGGCACCTTCACTATTTGGTATAAAACCAAAAGCCAAAGAATGGTAGGAGGTTCTAAAGCTTTAGGAACTTTCTATGACTTACCTAATGTGCCTAATAATATGTTTTTTTATCAAGGCTATGCCTTACATGGTGCTTATTGGCACAACAATTTTGGCCATCCTATGAGCCATGGTTGTGTTAATGAACCATTGGTTAATGCCGCTGAGCTATTTAATTGGGCAGGTCCAGTTTTACCACCGGGGAAAAATACGGTCCTAGCAACAACGGATAATCCAGGCACAAGAGTCTATATTCATTAAGCTTTGTCAGCTGAACCAAAAACATCAATTTTGTGCTCAACAATTTTTTGGACCGCTTCAACTACTGGAGGCTCAATTTTATACATGGCATATTCTTGTGGGTTATCTTGCAGCACTTTTTGCAGTGTGTCTTTAAAAGCCTGTCTCATTTCGGTGTTAACATTAATTTTGACTATTCCTAGTTTAATGGCCTCTTTTACTTGATCATCTGGAATACCCGACCCACCGTGTAATGATAAAAAACAGTTAGTCGCTTGAGCAATTTGTCTCAGCAGATCAAAGTGTAAATTTTCTCCACCTTCCGCATAAACACCATGCACATTACCAAAAAAAGCGGCAAAAATATCAATACCTGCTTCTTTCACAAATTGACCAGCTTTCTGTGGATTGGTCATCTGAGCTGTTTGAAACTGGGTACTAGCAGAACCGGTGTGTACCTCAGACGAACCTGCAATGTGGTCAATTTCACCCTCCACGGTTAAATTCTTGTGATGTGCTGCTTCAACTACTTGTTTTAATTGTGCTAAATATTGCTCATAGGGCAATTTTCCACCATCAAAATGAATCAAATCATAACCTGCTTCAGCAGCTAGTAAACAATCTTGCAGACTTTCTCCATGATCCAGATTAACTAAAATGGGTATTTGGTATTCTGCTGAATAATTTTTTGCCAGATCGACGACATTTTCTGGCTCCATCCACTTCGTCTCACCTGGTGAAGATTCAATAATGACTGGAGACTTTTTGTTAGCAGCTGCTTGGGCAATTGCCTTAAAAGTTTCGATATTACCCACATTAAAAGCACCAATGGCAAACTGTTCTTGTTTGGCTTTTTCTAACCACTCTCTTGCTTTCATATTGTCATCATCATACTACTAATTAATAAGCTTGGTTTGAATTTTCTTGTTTTCTGCCAAAACTGATTTAATTTGTGAGTAATTTAATAAACCCGTTTGGGGACCAATCGCAGCAACCACCGAAGCAGAGTTAGCTGCTCCCCACCTTAAAGCCTCAGTCAACTGTTGGCCATCAATTAAACCAGCCAAAAGTCCCGTGGCAAAAGAGTCACCCGCCCCAGTCATTTCGACTACTTTGGCTGGAAAAATCTCCAGATGATAACAGCTTTTTCCATCAAAACCAAAAGAGCCATTTTTGCCATCAGTTATCACTACCATTTCCGGTCCTAACTCTACTAGTTTTTTCAGTAGTTTTTTAATATCCACCTTCTCTTCTTCCCAATCACAAATCTCTTTCGCCTCATCTAAATTCACAATAAAAAGATTAGTAAGAGATAGTAACTTGGGGTACTTTTTCACTCCATGCTTGAGTTGAAAAGTGCCTGGATTAAACATCAGTTTAACAGCATTTCTTTCTAAGTAATTTTCTATCTGACTAACAATGTTACTTTTCACAAAAGACTCTGACATCGAACTTAAGTAAATCCATTTTGTCTTATCTAAGTCTGGTAGTTGGTACTCCCAAGGTTGATGGTAAGTTAAAATAGTTCTTTCACCTTTAAAATCAATTACTGCCGAGACATTAGAATCCATCCCTGTAACAACTCTGATAAAACGTGTATCTACTTTTTCCGACTTAAGTTTCTTGAGAATTCTATCTCCATCAGCATCTGAACCAATATTAGTATAGATTGCTGTTTTTAAACCCAAGCGCGCACAACCAACTGAGTTATTGGCGTTATTACCAGCGACATTTTGAGTATATTTTTCAACAGGGATTTTATCTGCAAATCTTAAGCAAAGCTGACAATTCATTTCATCAATCGCGCAGTCTAAATGCGCATCAGAGATTTTGAAAAGATGATCAGTTGTACAGTCACCTATTGATATGACATCAAACATAAAAGCTTACCTTTTCTCACGAGTTGCGGCTAAGTGCTGATGAGCTCCTGTTTTTAGTTCCACTTCAAATTGTTTGATTGCCTCCAAAACCTCTTCTGGTGAGCTAACAATTTTGTAGACTTCTTTTTCTTCCGGGCGAAGTAACATATTTTCTTCAAAAGCAGTAATAATTTTCTTCCAAAAATCACCATATAAAATTAATGGTTTATGATGCCCAAAATGAAGTCTTGCCAATCCCCAAGCCATACCAAACTCTGAGATTGTGCCAGTACCACCTTTAAAAATGACATAAACTTGTCCTTCACTCATTAAAGTTAGAGTTCTTTCTACATAGCTAGAGGTTTTAATCTCCTCATCAATATGATTCTCGGAATCACGACCTTCAAAATGTGGTAAATCAGTAGGGTAAAAAGTAACCCCAATTACACGCCCATTTACTGCTTTAGCCCCTTGAGTTGCTGCTCTCATCAAGCCTGGTCCACCACCATCAACAACTACATAACCATTCTCAGCCAATTTTCTGGTCACTTGTTGCACAGTTTTATAAAGAGGATCATCTTCTTTAGTGTCAGCATACCCAAAAATAGCTACCTGCTTAATTGTTGAAGCTGAAGGATCAGGATGATCATCCATTGATTTTTTCCCAAAATTGTTCAAGATTTTCTGAAATATCGCCATCGATTAAATGTGAGCCAACTATTAAAATATCTGCCCCAGCGTTAATTAATGGCAGAGCATTTTCCGGGCTGACTCCACCATCTATTTCGATCAAAAAATGTCGGTTACTTCTCACCTTTACTAAATCTGCTATACGAGCAAACGAGGTTGGCAACATCTGTTGCTGTTGACAACCTGGTTCGACTGTTAAAAGCAGGGCTGTCTCTATTCTATCCACAAAAGGGTTAATCTTTGCAACAGGTGTAGTGGGATTAATGGCTAAACCAACCTCTTTTCCTAAATCATGAATTTTATCTATTATTTGAGAAACTCGATCAGATTCAACCGGAAAAACAATTCTGCTAAAATCCAGCTTGGCCAAACTTTCAACCCAACCAATAGGGTTCTCAACCATCAGGTGAGCCTCCTTTTTCATCAACAAAGGATAATCAATCAAAGTATTTATGCCAATACTTTGATTATGAACAAATTTATTATCCATGAGGTCTATTTGTACCCAACCATTCTGCAACTCTTCGCTGGCAGAAATTTTATGCGCCATTTGGGAAAACACAGCATCGCTTGTTGCTAAAATCGCTGGAATTATTTGAATATTATTTTTCATGCAGATTTTCGACCTCTTCAATTTTTTTTAATCTGCGCTCAAAACGTTCTTCATTAGAAAATGGTGTCGTCAGAAAAGTTTTAACCACCGGCCAAACTGTCTCAATATCAAAAACATCAGCAGGAAGGGCTAATATATTAGCGTTATCATCATGTCTGGCCTGCCAAGCTCTTTTTTCATCAAAAACTAAGGCTGCTCTGACTCCAGAGATTTTGTTTGCCACCATGTCTACTCCAGCACCTGATCCACAAAGCAAGATACCTTGATTTTGCTCATCACTGCCAACCGCTTCAGCAACTTTTTGGGCAAAATCCACAAAATCATCCTGAGGATCTAAATGATTATTACCTAAATCAGTGACCAAAAAACCCTCATCTTCTAGCCTTTGTTGAAGTTTTTCCTTTAACTCAAAACCCCGATGATCTGCTCCAAGATAAATCATTTTCCTTATTATATTTTAATATAACCTATTATATTACCTAAAATTATTTCAGTTCCATTAACTTCAAAAAAAGCTGATAAGTTGCTTTAGTGTCATCTAGTGCCTGATGTTTATGCGCTCTGTCAATTTTGAAAAATTGGCAAAGCTCTCCCAAACTGAATCTTTTAATTTGAGGATCACCAAAGAGTTTTAGATAAGCCATGGGCATTACATCTAAGCGATGATAATAAAATGGATCATATTTACCAATTTTATAATAGGCCCTATCCAACACTCCCCAATCAAAACTAGTATTAAATCCCACTAAAACTCCACCTTCAGCAAATTTGTCCAGTTTTGCCAAAGCTGCTTTTAAGGATAAAGCGTCTTGCCAATCATAATCAGAATATTGAACAATTTTTAAGGAAGCATTGCTGGCTTTATCTAGATGATTGGGTTTAACTTTAACATTTAGCTCATCCAAAATTTTAAATGGCTTATGAGGCTCAACTTTTAAAGCCCCAATTTCAATTAGCTCATTTTCTTGCACTACTAAACTAGTAGTCTCAGTATCTAAAAATATTAAAGGTCGCTGTCTTAAAGTAGTATGAGAAGTATCGGTATGAATATCCATTAAAAAAATATTGCTCCAATTATACCCTAGAGCACAAGATTACCAAAGTTACTTTTGTATTATTTTGAGATAGTTTGAATTAATTGACGGAAAAAACTGAGCATGATATAAACTCTTTGCCTAGTTAAATAGGTTTTCAAAAAAAGAGGCTTCGTGCCTCTTTTTTTGATTCTTCTTCCTGATTAGATATTAGCTTCAGTTTCTGATAAAATTAGCATGTCTTGCGGGATGGTGTAATGGTAGCACAGCGGACTCTGGATCCGCTAATTGGGGTTCGAATCCCTGTCCCGCAGCCAA
>JAMCSY010000002.1 GCA_023379125.1 Patescibacteria group bacterium
TTAAAACTTACCCACCCAGATTTACCTACTAATCATAGTTGTTTTTATTGTTCTTTAGAGTCCCCTTTAGGTAAAACTTTACTTGGGCACCAAATTGGTGAAAAAGTAGACTACTTGGTAGGTAATATCAAAAACTCTGTGCAGATTATGAGCTTAATTTGAAGTTTTACTAGATTGTTTAGCAATTTCTTCCAAGATCTGAGAAATTTTACCCACAATTTGGCCTGGATTTAAATCTGATTTTAAGATATAACCCTTAGCCCCAAGAGACATTGCTGTCTCAATCACTTGTTGTTGATTGAGGGCTGAAAGAACAATAATTGGACCATTATAGACAGAACTATCTGGTGGAGAACTTTTTAGTTTTTTTAAGATCTCAAGCCCATCAATTTTGGGCATCATGATATCTAGCAAAATAAAATCATAACCACCCTGCAAAATTTTAGCCAAACCAGTTTGTCCATCTTGGGCCAGCTCTACTTTATAACCAGCCTCACTTAAAACCTCTTGATAAATACTCCTGGTATCAGGATCATCATCAACAACCAAGACTTTTCCCGGATAATTTTTTTGCCCTAGCCCCAGGTCCATTAGCACCTGTATATCATGTTCTATTTAGCTTGTCAAAGGGGTCCTTAACTAGTGGAGCGGTTTGAGTTTAAATTCTGCTTTTTTTGAACAGCTCATACATAAGGAAGCAGTCGGTATCACTTCTAAACGATCAGCCTCAATTGGCTTACCGCAAGACTGACATTTACCATATGTGCCTTTTTTCAGTTGTAACAAAGAAACGGTAATTTTTTTGGACATGCTAATTAAGTCTCCTTTAACAGCGGAAATACGACCATGAACTTCTGCTTGCCAGGATTCTGTGCCTGGTTCAGATACTTCAACATTCTGGTCAAAGACTGGATCATCACGATCAATAACCTTAATCTGTTCCTCAACCTCTTTTTGCTTACTTAAAAGCAACTTCTTAATCTTGCTGATTGTTTTCTTGGAAAGATTATCTAACATATTGCCTCCTCTTCGGAATCCTTAATCTAAAATCCACTTTGGAAAAAGCTTTATCCCACCAGAGGTTCCAAATAACTACCAGATTATAGCAGTTTTTACGCAAAAAAGTAAGCACAATTAGCCTTCTTTTGCGACTATAGAAGATTTCGGCAAGCATTCTCAGATCATTAAACAGTCTTCTCCTAGAGCGCTGATAAAAAATTACCACTCCCAAGAGTAGCAAAATGAGCGAGGCGAGCATTCCCAAACTTAAGCCCAAACTGGGTACTAATATCTGTGTGTCAGCCCGATATTGTTCAGCCACCAACTTCACAACACCTAACCAGATCATAAAAAGGGCTAAAATTTTACCATGAAAATGGAAGCGAATAACTTGAGCTTTTAAACTCAGAAAAATAAACAAAAGAGCCAAACTCTCAATTAGAGAGATCGGCAATCTCTTACCTACCAGACCTACAACTGGGGCAGCTAAAATACTATTAGAAATTACTCCTGCTTCACAACCTCCAAAAAAACAACCTAAATCACCAATTACAATACCAATTAGCAACCCCACGGCAGCAAAATCCGCTAGCTGCCAAAAATTTAACTTGGCTCGTTTGGTAAAAACCCACAAACTTAAAAAGCCACCTAAAATGCCTCCCCAAAAAGATAATCCTGGATAATGATTAATGAGGAGAATTTTTTGAAAATCAGCAAACTCAAACCAATGCAGACCTACATAGAAAAGTCTGGCAAAAATTAATCCTCCAAAAAAAGTTAATAGTGCCACATCTAAGACTTTCTCTTCAGATAAATCATAGACCCGGGCAATCCGCCAAATCACAAAAACTGCTAAAAGCAATCCTAAGGCAAGCAAAGTTCCAAAGGTAGAAATAGTCAGCCCTCCGATTGAGATTAAGACTGGATACATCACCAATTATTATACACCAAGCACCCCTTTGACAGAACTTGACAAGTCTATGTATACTTTATAGTACGATCCAATGACGGCAACCGCACATGCACTAATCGGCGGAATAATCGCTGCTTCAGTTCCTGACCCAGCTCTAGGCATTAGTTTAGCTTTTATTTCTCATCCACTGGTTGATATGATCCCTCATTGGGATTTTGGATTAAATTGGCGTAGCAAATCTAAGTTAACTCTTTTTGGAGAGTCTGTTTTTGACTTAAGTTTGGGTTTGGGTGCAGCCTATTTACTTTTCAACCAACAGGTTGGCTTTTTATATCTACTGGGAGCAGTAGTTGCTGCTGAATCCTGGGATATCTTAGAGGCACCTTATTGGTTTTTGGGCTGGAAATTTCCTCCTTTTTCTTGGATCTATAATGTTCAATCCAGAATTCAAAGTAAGCTAACAGCTCCTTGGGGAATTTTAACTCAGGCAGCAACAGTTTTGGGATTAATTCTTTTCTTCAGAGCTCTCTAAGATTATTTAACTCTTTCTAAATACTGTCCAGTCCTAGTATCTATTTTAACTTTATCTCCCACTTTGGCAAACATGGGCACTTTTACCTCCATACCATTATCCACAACTGCGCTTTTAAAGACATTGGAAACAGTATTACCTTTTTCACCTGGGCCAGTCTCAGTAATTTCATAGATAAGGCTGTTGGGAATTTCCAAACCTAAAGCTTCCCCATCTGCTACCAATAAACTAACATCTAAACCATCTTTAAGATATTTAGCCTGATCCCCAACTACTTCTGCAGCTAAAGGAAATTGTTCAAAACTTTGTGGATCCATAAAGATAAAACTTTCACCATCTTGGTAAAGATAGGAGGCAGACTTTTTTTCCACGTTCCCCTCATCAACTCTAGCTCCAGTGATAAAAGATTTCTCAGTAATAGAACCACCTTTAAGATTTTTTACTTTAACTTTGATGGTACCTGAACCTCTACCCATTTTATTATGCTCATAAGTGAGTACCTGCCAAAGGTTACCATCTTCTTTAAAAATTGTGCCACTCCTCAGTTCAGTAACATTTAACATATTTTTTGGACAATTTTGACATAGCCACCATTGTTATTTAGGCATACTACAAACATTGTCTACTCCTAATAATACCTACAAACTTACAAATTTTACCAGATTAACAAGAGAAAAACCATAATTGGATGACAAGCAGAATTAACTAAGATATAATTTAGGGCGGGCCGAAGTGGCGGAATGGTATACGCGGTAGTCTCAAAAACTACTAGTCGCAAGGCTGTGTGGGTTCGACTCCCACCTTCGGCACTGTATTACTATATCCTATGATTAGCAAATCGTCCTTAAATAGGTTATAATACTCATCATGTTTGAGCGGAAAACTGAGAGATACCCTTATACAAGAGAAGCGAAAAAGCTTGCAGGACGAGAAGAGAAAGTTTTTATGGAATTATCCAAACTAGATAGTAGGCGTAGTCTGGACCAGGCTCATCTTTTTTGCGAGTTTGATACCAGATGGGGACATTGGCTAGCTCTGTCAAAACCCTGGTTAAATTTTGACGCAGAATACCTTATACTTGCTTCACTACGTGCATGCACCCACGGCATTGCAATGAACTATCAGGAGTACCTGAATCCCCAAGAAGTAGAGGTTGATACCAGAATGACACTTGTCTTTGGTTCAGATCCAGAAGCCAGATATTTTTTTGACAATGAAGGTCGTTCTGGCTTAAAACGAGTACACCGAATTGGAATTCCTCCCTTTGGTGTTCAACATGCAGTAAACCCAGAAACATATATTGCTGATCGTCAAAATTTAGATAAGTTGACTCCAGGAGATGTAGAATTGGCTGGAGCTGCTCTAAGCACTCTTCTAAAGGCAGTTAGTCAAATACCTTAATTATTTAACTTTCCATCTCAGGTTGAGATCTTCCATAGTATCTTTCAAACAGATCTTAGGTCTTTTTTTAACTGTTGCCAAAGTTCTGTTCTTTTATCTGCAGAGTAAGCAAATATAATTAGTAATGCTAGAGCAACTGGTCCAATTCTATATTGCGCCAAATATTTCAAAACTGCCTGATTAGCTTCAAATAAATTACTTCCTTCAGTAAAATCTATCTTTTCTCCTTGTTCTAAACACTTTAGCATCCTCTTGAGCAAGTTGATTCAATAGTCCGTTCATGTTTTTTCTCACTCTCCTTTCATTATCTCTCGAGAAAATCTTTTAACTTTTGTAAAGCTATCTTTCTCATACTGATTTGGTTTTTCTCAGCTGTGGACATTTGAGCATAAGTTTTCCTAAAACCTTCTGGCTGAAAAATCACATCCCAGCCAAAACCATTTTTCCCTCTTGGTTTAACTATTTTACCTAATACCCTACCTTCAAAAAAATGTACTTGCTTTGGAGTTTGAGCATAACCAAGCAGAGTAATTGCCTCAGCCTGAGAATTTTTTAATTTGATTGCTAAATTAGCTAATCCTACACAACCAATCTTTTCTAGAAACCATTTAACCAAGGGTCCAGGTAAACCATTTAGACAATTCATATATAATCCAGAATCTTCAATAATAAACTGTCCGCTATGGTGCCCAAAGGCTTCCTGTAATTTACTTTCTACAACTGTCTTACCGTTGGCACTTTGGATTTCTGGCAAATCAATTTCTAATTGTTCTATCTGTGGCAGCATTGCTTTAATCTCAGCAAACTTGTGTTTATTCCCAGTAATAAAATATAAGCTCATTAATTAAAACTTTTTATCTTTAAACTTTTGCAAAATTTTTGCCTCTTTTTCATAGAGGGGAAATTTTTCTACTAAACTAATAGCCTCATCTATGCCTTTCCAGACCACCTCGTCATGTTCACTACCAACCTCCCCGATTTTTTTCACTGGCGCACATAAAAAATAATGAGTGGTTTTATTAATTTTTGCTCCGTCTAAAAAGTATTCAGACTCTAAACTGCCCAATTTATCCAATACTTTGACCTGAAAACCAGCCTCTTCTAAAATTTCTCTTTGTGCAGTCTCTGTCTCTGTTTCATTTACTCTTTGGGTGCCCTTGGGTAAGTGCCAACTATCGTAAGCCCAACTTTTTGTTTTAAAGCGATGTAATAATAATATTTCCTTTTGACCATCTGGGGTAATTTGATAAACAACCCCTCCACAGGAAACATGAAAAGGGTGTTTTTTGCTACCACGGTATTCTTTACTCATAAACCAACTGCCATCTGATCTGCTGCTAGAATCATGCTCCCAGAGTAATTTTTAGCTACCTCAGCTTTAGCCTCTTCTTCAGTAAAATTATCATACAAGTGTGTTAAAACTAATCTTTTGACCTGGGCAAGACTGGCAATTTGCCCACATTCAAAAGGAGAAAGATGGTTAGGCCTCGGGCCCTGAGTAAATAAAGCGGGCGGAATACAAGCTTCACAAACAAGCAAGTCAGCTTTTCTACTCAAATTGATTAAGGATTGATTGAACCCACAATCTCCACTATTAACCACTGATTGATCACCTACTTCCACCCGAAAGGACACTGTAACAAAATGTTCTGGCATATGAGGAACTTGGCATGATTTAATTAATAAGCCATCATAGTCTTTCACTTCATCAGTAAATTCATCAACTTTAATCTCAAATTCTTCTACTCTTTCTGGAAACATCATCTTTCTTAAAGTTTCATAATCTTGCATAAAACCTGGGTAACCATGTAGAAAAAGTTGATTAGTTTTTTTAGTTGCTGGATAATAGACTCCTGAAACATGAATTGCATGTAAAATACTAATTAAACCCGCTAAATGATCCGCATGGGGGTGGCTAATCAAGATATGATCCAAACCCTGTAGTTTAATTCCCGCTCTCACAAGACCCAAACCAGTTCCCCAGCCACAGTCAAATAAAACATTCTTGCCTCCAACTTGCCATAAAAACGAGGGAGAAAATCTCTTTTCTTGAATCACTGCCGACCCTGAACCGATAACAATAATTTGGGAAGGATTAGTTTCAGGCATGGCTTGCTTTATCCTCCTTCTCCTCACTTGCCACTTTACCCTTACTTTTCTCCATCCCATAAAATTTAGTTCTCTCAGGAATAAAAACTAACTTGATCTCTCCCGTGGGGCCGTTTCTGTGCTTTTGAATATCCAAAGTCACATCTTTGGGGTTTTCTGGATCCTCACGGTAAATAAACATCACCACGTCAGCATCTTGTTCAATAGCCCCAGATTCTCTTAAATCTGCTAACTGTGGCCTTCTAGTACCCCTTTGCTCAACTGCCCGGGAAAGTTGCGAAACAGCAATAATCGGTATTTTGAGCTCTCTGGCAAGGTTTTTTAAACCTTGAGAAATCTCAGAGACCTCCTGAACCCTGTTTTCTAAATTCCGACCATGTATCAGCTGCAGGTAATCTACTATCAGCAATTTCAATCCATGTTCCATTTGTAATCTTCTGGCTTTGGTTCTAATCTCGGCTAAGGTTAACCCTGGAGTATCATCAATAAACAAAGGGGCCTCGGCCAACTGCCCATAAGCATGGGACAAACGGTCAAAATCAGCATCATCTAATCGACCAGTTTTCACCTTCCAGGCATCAATCTCTGATTGGGCCACAATAATCCTATCAACCAATTCTTCTTGAGACATTTCTAGGGAAAAGATACCGACTGGTATATTGTTTCTAACCGCCACAAACTCCGCCACATTTAAAACAAACGAGGTTTTTCCTTGCCCCGGACGAGCAGCAAAAATTATCAAATTTGATGGCTGTAACCCAGCCAATTTACTATCTAAATCACGAAAACCGGTCGGAACTCCTCGCAATTTACCGGAAGTTTTTTGTAATTCATCTAGACGATCAAAAGAAACTGTTAACAGATCCTTCAAAGCTACAAAATCTCGCTTAACACTTTGCTGGGAAATGGCAAAAATCCCCTGTTCAGCGTTATTGAGAATCTCTTCAATGGGGACTGACTCATCAAAAGCGCTATCGATTAGTTCAGTTGCCCTTCTAATCAAACTCCGCCTAATCGCCTCTTCTTTGATAATCCGGGCATAATGCTCAATATGAGCAGCTGTGGGTACTGTATTAACTAGAGTTGTCAGATAAGCTGAACCACCCACCATATCCAAGGAATCCGTTTGGCGCAACCTATCAGTGACTGTCACTAAATCAATCGGCTCTCTTTTTTCAAACAGATCAATAATCGCCGAATAAATCCGTCCGTGTTGTTCTGTGCGATAAAAGTGATCAGCAGATAAAACCTCAGCTATTTTAACGACGGAATCTTTATCAATCAGCAGTGATCCTAGCAGAGATTGCTCTGCCTCAATATTTTGTGGAGGTAGCTTAGAAGTTTGATTTGGCATACAGCAACTTTACCACAGATTCTTAGTAAATATGTATGAACATCTGCAGCTGAGGCAAAAATGCAAATGTCTACTAGCTCTCACACAAGCTTTTAGTCCAAAACACAGTGTGACTATGTAAGTTTGTTTTACACCTTGGACAACAAAACTACTGTTGTCTCATCAGGCAGTTTTTCTGCAGTAATCGTCAGTTTATTAGCAGGCTCAATATTTTCCGTTCCCATCTCTTTTAGGAAACTTTCTACACCTTCAATTTCCAGTTTCATCTCCGGAAGTTTATAGTGCATCGGGATCACAATTTTGGGTTCAAGCTGAGCTACTACTTTGGCTGCTCTTTCACCATCAATGGTATAATTACCACCGACTGGAATCAGTAAAATATCGGTGTTTTCAATCTCACTAATTTGTTCATCAGTTAATAAATGTCCCAAATCTCCCAGATGCACAACATCAATTTTATCCTGAGTAAAATGATAAATAGTGTTTACCCCGCGAGATTGACCACTACTGTTATCATGAAATGAAGCGATCCCTTCAATGGTGATTCCCTTCACCTCATATTCTCCAGGACCTTTAATGATAAGTGGTTCACCAGCCAGTGCTGCAAAATAGTTATGATCGGGGTGATCATGTGTTGATAAGACCACATCGGCTTCTAAATCTTTAGGCAACTTTAACCCCATCATTCCTGGATCAAAAGGATCAATTACCACCGTGGCATTTTTACCTTTAATCTTAAAACAAGCTTGTCCTAACCAAGTGATGTCCATAAATTACTCAGACAAATATTGTCTGATTTTATCATAGAAACTTAACCCTCTCAAGATAGTCTAGTCTATGACGTTTATACAGATAATCTTTTTAACCAAGAATAGGGTTGGTTGTGATGCAAAGGAATTGATGTTAACATAAGCCTTGTTTAAAGAGTTGTTAATCTGGTTAACGATGAATCTCAAACTGTTCATTCTAGCAATTATTCTCATCTTAATTACAGGTATTGGTGGTATCTTATGGCTTAAGTCTGTCTTTAACAAAGATCACTTACCCACACCTGAGCAGATTATTTCCCAACCTGTTACTCAAACACCTTATAGTTTAGATTTTGATTTATCAAGTCCTGATGACAACTCGTTAGTTTATGATGCAGCTATATTGGTAAGTGGTAAAGCTTCCCCCCAAGCTACTATTTTGATCAGTTTGGATAGTCAGGATCAATTTATTAAACCAGACTCTGATGGTAATTTCTCTCAAACCATCAAGCTCAAACCAGGTTTAAACAACTTAGATGTGGTAGCTTTTGATAATTTGGGTAATACACAAAAAGCATCAAGAATTGTTTACTATTCAACAGATAATTTAGAATGAAGAAAAACAGAAACAGTTTACATCTATTCATAACTATAGTTACTTTGGCAGTTATATTTTCACAGTTATTTGCCTTCAATTCTCCATTCTCCATTCTACAATCTATATTCTCAGTTCCCTCTGCTTTTGCTGCAGAACCAACTCCTGAAGCTAGTCAATCTGCAGATTTAAAAGATAAGCTCAAACAACTCCAAGCAGAAATAGCTTCCAAAGCAGCAACTCTTAAACTGGAAATTAGCAAAAAATTACAAAATAAGGCTTATGTGGGTGTCATCAAGGTCAAATCTGATAACACTCTCACCCTGGCGACAGCAACTGGGACTAAGATAGTGACTGTTAATGAGTTTACAGATTATAAAGGCAAAACTAAACTAAGCTTTGCTAACTTAAATAGTGAAGATTATGTGGCAGCTTTGGGAGATGTTGACGATAATGATGTACTGACTGCAAAAAGGATTGTCTATTTAACCCAACCAGCTGATCAGAAAATTATTACAGAAGGTAAACTAGCCTCATCAACTACCAAAAATTTTACCATGGTTGATAACAATAATACTGCCAAACAATTTTCTATTGATAGTGATACTAATATTTATTTGGATAGTAAAGATGCTAAATTAGCAGATTTGCCAGCTGATGCCTACTTAATAATCGTGGGCTTTAAATCCAGTAAGGACCAATCCTTATATGCCAGATCAGTTTATGCTTTTAGTCCAAGTAAGGAAAATCAAAATCCAGCAGACGCTACAAAAAGTGCTACAGTCTCTCCTACTAACCAACCAACTCCAACTAGTAATTAAGCAGCTTGGGGTTTGCCAAAAATCTCATCGACTTCTTTTTCTGCTTCTGTTAAGTCCTTGACTGTATCCACCGCGCGCCAGTAATTGCGGCTAGTAAACACATCAAAGCGACTCGAAGGCAGCATGGGAAAAGTTTCTGTCTCATGATCCCCTCGCACTGGCAGCAATGGTTCAATCTCTCGTGAAAAAACATAGATGCCGGCATTTATCCAGTGAGGTAGAATTGGTTTTTCCCTAAAACCTTGAATATGACCCGATTTATTAAATTCGACAATGCCATATGGACTTCTTAAGGGCACAACTACCACTGTTGCCAGAGGTTTTTTAAATTGATGTTGTTTTATCAAAGCCTCAAAATCTAGCTTCCACAGATTATCACCATTGGCAATAACCACATCATCCCAAGCATCCTTACTAATCATTTTCATTGCCTGTTTAATTGCCCCACCTCGACCCAAAGGAGTCTCTTCGATAGAAAAGACTGCTTCAATTCCGTATTTTTTGCCTGAGTCAACATGTTTTTGCAAGACTTCCCGTTGATAACTGCAGGCAAAAACGATCTTTTTAATACCTGCCTCTTTTAACTGTTCAAGTTGGTAAGCTAAGATTGGCTTACCGTGAATTTCCACCATTGGTTTTGGTCGATCATTGGTAAACGGCCTTAACCTTTCACCTTTACCACCAGCCAGAATGATTGCATGTTTAACTTTACTCATCTTATTCTAAGATCGATCTTTACACTTTTTCCTATTTTTTTCAAGATATCAAATTTTTGAAAAATTGCAAAAATATTATTAATTAAGATATGATTAACCATGCCAAATCTAAATATAGATATTTTTTCAATCGTGATATGATTAAGAAATGAGCTAAAGCTCTTGTTTCACAATGAGCTAAAGCTCTTGTTTCACAATGAGCTAAAGCTCTTGTTTCACAATGAAACTGCAAAATGTTAAAGGCTTTAAAGATTACCTGCCACAAGAGGCGCTCAGGCGTAAAATTATTGTGGATAAAATCAGCCAAGTTTTTGAAAGGTTTGGTTTTGTCCCAATCGAAACTCCTACTCTGGAGTTTGCTGAAGTTCTACAGGGGAAATATGGTGAAGAGGAAAAATTAATTTTCGAGTTCACAACCAAAGGTGGAGATCTGGTAGCCTTACCCTATGATCGAACAGTGCCGCTGGCACGAGTAATCGCGCAGTATCCTCAGTTGCCTAAACCTTTCAAACGCTATCAAATTCAAAATAATTTCCGTGGTGAAAATCCACAAAAAGGCAGACTCAGAGAATTTACCCAATGTGATGCTGATATCATTGGAGCTCCTCCACCTATAGCTGATGCTGAAATTTTGGGCTTGGTTTATGAAATATATAAAGAGCTTAATTTAGATGTGATCATCAAGATTAATGATCGTCAGCTACTATCAGCAATTGAACCCAAATACTTAAGCGCTCTCGATAAACTCAATAAGATTGGCGAATCTGGGGTAATCCAAGAACTAATTAGTAAGGGATTAACAGAGATTCAGGCCAGTGATTTACTAAATAAGACTCGAAATTCCCAACCGACCCCAAACTTACAAGCAATCACAAAACTTTTTCAACAGATCGGTTACTCAGAAAACATATTAGAATTTGATCCTCTGTTAGTACGTGGATTAGATTATTACACAGGCATGATTTTAGAGGTAGTTTTAAGAGGTGAATCTGCTGCTTCATCACTTTGTGGTGGTGGACGCTATGATCAAATGATTGCCAAATTAGGGGGCAGCAGTACTCCAGCAGTCGGCTTTGCCATTGGCTTAGATCGAACTATTAATGCCTTACAAGAGACTGGTCAACTTAACATCCCAGATACGGCAACTAAAGTCCTCGTGACAGTCTTTTCCGCAGATTTACTTGCCCAATCATTACAGGCCACTGCTAAATTACGTCAGTCAGGTCTAAATACCGAAATTTATCTGTTAACAGATAATAAGTTAGATAAGCAACTTAAATATGCTGATATGAGAAACATCCCCTATGTATTAATCATTGGGAGTGATGAAATCAGTAAAAATCTGGTTACTCTTAAAAATTTACAAACTCAGCAGCAAGAAACTATTAGCCTTGATGAGGTGATTAAAAAATTATCATAAAGATAACTTATATGAGTCACTAACATACCTCTAATTAAAATGACGAGTAACCACTCAACCTCTAATTCTGCCAGTAAAATATTACTAATATTTCTGCTACCTTTTAAAAGATACTGGCCTTATCTGGCAATTATTGCTGCCCATACTATTTGGGGTGCTAATTTTGTAGTCTCCAAATCTACTCTACAAGAGTTTCCCCCCATGTCTTTGGCTTTTTTAAGATTCACCCTAGCTTCCTTACTACTTGCTCCTTTTATCTTTACCCAAAAAGGTAGTGAAAAGGTCGCCAGAAATGATCTACCCTGGTTATTTTTAACAGGAGTTTTAATGGTTACTTTAAATATCGCTTTGTTCTTTCTGGGTTTAATTAAAACTGAACCTGTTGATGCTTCAATTCTGACTATGATTATCCCCATGGTCTCAGTACTGCTAGGCTGGTGGTTTTTAAAAGAAAAAGTTTATTTGATAAATTTAATCGGGATTGCCGCTGGATTTATCGGGGCTTTTTTTATTATTGGTTTTCCGGTCATGATTGCTGATTCTCCCACTACTGTCCAAAGAATGTTGGGTAATGTTTTGATTGTTTTGGCCTCTATCGCCTGGGTGATAGGTGCGGTTATTTCTAAAAAATTACTTAGAAAATACTCCACTTTAACCATGACAGCAACTATGTTCTTTGTGGGAATGTTAACTTTTGCAGTTCCAGCTGCTCTGGAATATATTCAAAATCCTGGTTGGCCCACTCAGGTCACTCATCTAGGGATCTTAGGACTGCTTTATATCACCATCCTTTCCTCAGTAGTTGCTTATTTCTTCTTTGAATGGGGACTCTTAAAAACTGGGGTTATTAAAGCTGATTTATTCCAATATATTGAGCCGATTGTGGCTACTCTAATTACGGTCTTAGTATTGGGACAAGGATTAAGGTCATCTTTTATGATTGGGGCTGTTTTAATCGCCGGTGGAGTTTACTGGAGTACTTTGGGCAAGGAACATCACATTCACCACAAAGCTCACCGTCACTAAGATTTCTTGATGAGTTATTTAGCATCCTATCTTACTGAAAATTAAGGCTCCAATAATATTAGGATTTGAGATTTATGATTATGCTTGATATAATCTCTTCATTAATGAGCCACCTACGTGCCTCTAATTAAAAATTAAGAGCCACTTGCGTGTCTCTAATTAAAAATTATGAAAACTAGTGTTCATCCTAATTGGTATCCAGATGCTCAAGTAACCTGCGTTTGCGGGAATACTTTCACCGTAGGTTCAACCCAACCTGTCATTAGAGTAGAAATCTGCGCTCAGTGCCATCCTTTTTATACCGGACAACAAAAACTAGTTGATACTAAAGGTCAGGTGGAAAAGTTTACGAGAACCAAAGCAGCAGCTCAGGTTAAACAAGCTGAACGAGTCAAAATCATGGAAAACCGTGCTTCCAAAGTTCAAAAAACGCAAACAGACAAGCCTTCTTTAAAAGATTTATTAATGCAAGCTCGCAAGACTTCTGCTTCTTAGCTTCCTAAAGTGACAAGTTTTTTCTAACAGGTTAGAATTAAGCTGTTACCTATCATACTTGAAAGACCATGGAGAATTATTTACAAGAGCAAATAGATCAAATAAACCAACAAATTGCTGACAATAAAAAGCTATTATTGGATCCAGAATTGAAACGCTTGGCTGAGGAAGAAATTATGCAGCTAGAAAATCAAAAATCTGATTTAGAGAAAGCTTTGAATATGTCCACAGATTATACAACTTCATCTGAGGAAGGTGGTACGGAAGAGGTCTCAATTAATCCTAATTTAGCCATCCTAGAGATCCGGTCTGCGGCCGGTGGAGATGAAGCTGGACTGTTTGCTACAGATTTACTGCGCATGTATTCAAGGTTTGCTGAAAAAAAAGACTGGCAGATTGAAGAACTGGACCGTAATGAAGGTGGTATTGGTCAAATCAAGGAAATAGTTTTACAAATCAAGGGGAAAGATGTTTACCCAATTTTAAGATTTGAGTCTGGAGTACATCGAGTCCAACGTGTACCTAAAACGGAAAGCTCAGGCCGAGTTCACACCTCTACTGCTACTGTAGCTGTGTTGCCCGAAGTCAAAGCCTCGGAAGTTGAGATTAATCCAGCTGATATTGAATTTGAAGCTTTTCGGGCCGGTGGACACGGTGGACAGAATGTCAACAAGGTTAATACCGCAGTTAGGATCAAACACATCCCTACTGGGATTGTGGTCACAGCTCGCACTGAACGTTCGCAATTGCAAAACAAAGAAGCCGCATTAAACCTATTACGAGCGAGATTATGGGAACAACAAACTTCTCAAAATCAAAGTGCTATCTCAGAAAATCGTTCATTACAGGTGGGGACCGGTGAACGCAATGAGAAGATTAGAACCTACAATTTCCCTCAAAACAGAGTCACAGATCACCGCATAAACCAATCTTGGCATAATATTGATGACATTATGAATGGAGAGATTAATCTCATCCTAACAGCTTTGCAAAAGATCAAGGCTAACACTTCTGATGAGTAACTATAACCCACACGATAAGCTCTTCCAACAAGCCAGACACGCTGGGTTTAGAGCACGGTCAGTTTTTAAATTAGCTGAACTCGATCAGAAATTTGCTTTACTCAAAGGAGCATATCAAGTATTAGATCTCGGTGCTGCACCTGGTAGTTGGTCACAATACTTAAGCCAGAAACTTGTTCCCCAAGGAAAAATCATCAGTATTGATCTACAAACTATTAAACCAATTGCTCAAAATGTCATAGCAATACAGGCTGATATTACTGACCACACTACCCTCCAGCAAATATTACAATCTCATGGATGGGAAATAGTTGATTTGATTGTCTCTGATCTTTCTCCCAAAACATCAGGTATTAAATATGCCGATAATCTGAAAAGCGTTGAATTAAACCAAGCGGTCGTCAACCTAGCACAGCAATATCTTAAACCCACAGGCAAACTGGTCATGAAAGTTTTTCCGGGAACTTCTCTTGATGGCTTTATAAAGCAGCTCAAATCAGTTTTTCGTCAAGTCCATGTTGCGAGGACTCAAGCAAGCAGAGCAAGTAGCAAAGAAGTTTACTTAGTGTGCCAAAAATGATCAGCCAAAAACTAACGCCGCTCGCCTATCAAAGAGGTTGGATTGAGTTTTATAAACTAAAATTTTTGGTTAACCGACAGGTTTTAATTCCTCGGCCAGAAACAGAAGGTTTGACAGAAAGAGTTCTTAATTTTATAAGTCAGCAGTCTAATCCAGTCACAGTAGTGGATCTTGGAACAGGCTCTGGTTGTATTGCTATTGCTATGGCCAAAAACACTCCCACTGGTACCACAATCTATGCTACTGACAACCATATTACTGCTTTGAAAATAGCAGCTAAGAATTTGCAATTCCATCAATTAGACAAGCAAATTCATCTCATCAAAAGCGATCTTTTTGCAAACTCAAAGTTCACTTCTCGTCTGAAAAACAGTCAATTAATTATTGTTGCCAACCTCCCCTATGTTCCCTCTGCTAGAATCCCTCAGCTAGATCCATCTGTAAAAGATTTTGAACCACTATCAGCACTCGATGGAGGCAAAGATGGTTTTGTCATTTATCGTCAGTTATTTACCCAAATCAAACAGCTAGATTTGAAGCCACTGGCAATTTTTTGTGAGATTGATGATACCCAACCTCAAATTGCTCAACAAGAATCTACTACATGTTTTCCCCAAGCTAAAATCAAAATAGAAAAAGACCTGTATGGAAGATGGCGCTATTTAGAGATTGTTAATCGATAACTTTTTGAGGGGGTTTGTTTGACACGGCGCACAGCTAACCAGAGACGGCGTTCTAGTCTTTGTCGCCCACGAGGATCCTGATTTTTATGAGGATCATAGAAAGATTCCAATTCAAGTTGACATAACCCCAATCTAGCTTGGAAAACTCGTTCCCAAATATTAACTTGTTTTTCTTTATTTTCTGGCATAAGAAAAGATTATAAGTCTACAAGCGCAAATTAGTCAACCATGTATAATGAATTTAGTGGATTTTAAAACTCTTAAAAACCTAAGCCTGCCTCGAGGTAAGTTGTTACTTTTCTTGGGGCTCGCAATCAGTGTGCTTATGCTGGTTGGAGCTATTTACTGGGTCTATCAACAACATCAGCAGATTTCTCAAACTACTCAACAAGTAAATCAGTTAAGCTCAGAAAAAACCCAATTGAATGACCAGCTAAATCAGACCCAAGCTACTCTCACTGCCCTGCAAAATGAAGACCAAGTCAAGAAAAATAGAGACTTGCAGGAAGAGATCAACAATATCCAGACGACTTATAAACAGACAGTTAGTGCCTATGAAGATATGCTGAGTTTATCAGATAAGAAAGTAGATACCAGTAAGATGTCTGAAAGTTTTGCCTTAATTTTAAACCAACTTTCCCAAAGAAACTATACAGATGCTCAAAAAACCCTGGCTGATTTAAATAACCAGATTAAAACAACGACCGATAAACTTAATGCTGAGACTATTACTCCCATACCTAATGTCCCTACCAGTAATACTGCTCCCTCTGGAGGTTATTCCAGACAAACTGTGCAAACAGATAGCGGTTCATTTCTCGTTGATATTGTGGCTGCTGATTTAAATTCCACCAGAGTAATTGTTGATACTGCCTCCGATGGAGATTGTGGTAATAATTGTCCAGTTCTGTCTCTTGCTGACTATGTATCTAGAAATGGTGCCTTTGCTGGAGTCAACGGTTCCTACTTTTGTCCAGCCAGCTACCCAAGTTGTGCGGGTAAAACCAACACTTTTGATACATTGCTAATGAATAAGAACAAAAGATATTTTAACTCAGATAATAATGTTTATAGCACTGTCCCAGCTGTAATATTCCAAGGCACCACCGTGAGGTTTGTTTCACAAAGCTTAGAATGGGGACGTGATACTGGAGTGGATGCAGTTTTGGCCAATTATCCACTACTGATTTTAGGTAATAATATTGTCTATGGAGGCAGCTCTGATGCTAAACTAACCAGTAAAGGCAATCGTAGCTTTGTGGGAAATAAAGGTTCCACTGTGTATATTGGAGTAGTCCACTTGGCCACAGTGATGGATTCTGCAAAAGTAATGAAAGCATTGGGGATCGAAAATGCGCTTAATCTAGATGATGGTGGCTCCACAGCACTCTGGTCTGGGGGTTATAAAGTTGGTCCAGGCAGAGATTTACCAAACGTTTTGTTGTTTATAA
>JAMCSY010000003.1 GCA_023379125.1 Patescibacteria group bacterium
GTTAATCCTAGTAACAGTCTCACCATCATTACTTTACCTTCCACCACTATTGATCAAAAAGACTTTACTGCCTCCTGGGATACCAACCAACCATCCTCCTCTCAAATCTTCTATGGACTACCAGGCAAACATACTAAATCAACCAAGGTTACTGACCAATCACCACTTGTTACTGCACATAGTCTACAGGTAACAACACTACGCTCCTGTACCACGTATGAATATGTGATGCAGTCAGTTGACAGTGGGGATAATACAGCCCAAAGTCCCACCTATACCTTAACTACAGCTGGTTGTACTGGTTCTTCCAACATCGTTAATCAAAGCTACTCAACCTTGGATACCACCTCAGGTGGAACTGTTAGTGTGTCAGGAACTTCTGTCTCACCTGATCAAACCCAGACTCAAACGACTGGTCTAACTTTGGCTGTACCAGAATCTTATGCTACTTCTTCAGCTAATTTCCAAGTGAAGCAATTGGATAAGTCGGCAGTAGTGTCCGCTGAGCCTTTGCCAGACAACTACCAGTTGATTAACAATTCTGTCTATAATGCAGAAGCTCTGGTTGATGAGACAACGACAATCAGTAGCTTCGCACAGCCAATTACTCTAACCTTTAACTATTCTGATTTTGACTTATCTGGTATTGATGAAAGCAGTTTGACTGTACTGCGTAATGATGGGGCAGGTTGGCAATCTTTGGATACTTGTACTCAAGATGTTGGAGCCAGGACCTTAACTTGCACTACTAGCCAGTTTTCGGACTTTGCCCTGGTAGGACTACCGACCGAACAGGGAACTTCTGATAATGGAGGTGGCGGTGGTAGTAGTAGCTCGAGTAGTAGTTCTTCCTCAAGCAGTAGCTCAAGCAGCAGCTCTTCTTCTAGTAGTAGTTCTTCAAGTGCTCCTGATCTAAATGGCTCAGGTAGAATAGATGTCTTTGATCTATCAATTCTGCTGAGGAACTGGAATCATTCTGGACAAGGTGATTTAAATAGTGATGGCAAGGTCGATATCTTTGACTTATCAATACTACTGCGAAGTTGGAGTAGGTAAGTTGTCTTTTGGTAAAAGTTACTTTATGCTTAAAAAAGGAAGTAAAAATATGTTAGGAAAACTTTGTAAATATTTTACCTCGACGTTTTTCTTAGTAGTGATTTATTTGGCTTTTGGTCAAACTGCTTCTGCCTCAACTCTTTATCTTTCACCAGGGAGTGCTAATGTGGGAGTAGGTGGAGTGATTTCTGTTCAGGTGAGATTAAACACAGCCGGAGAAGCTGTGAATGCTGTTTCCGCTGTACTAACTTATCCACAAGATAAAGTGGATGTGGCCTGGATTTCTTATGGTTCCTCAGCTTTTTCAATTGCGGCAGAAGGATCATACGGTGGAGGAGCAATCAGAATCTCGCGAGGTAACATCAATGGAGTGACTGGGAATGTAAATGTAGCGACGATTGGTTTTAAAGGTAAGGCTTTGGGTAAAGCCACGGTTGCTTTTGTGGGAGGATCGGCAGCTCCCAGAGCCACAGATAGCACCGACTCGCTAGTTTTAGGCTCTAGCGCTGGAGGAGTATATACAGTAGTACAGTCATTACCCACCCCGACTCCCAAGCCTCTAGAAGCCTTAACTATTAGTGATGTCTCAGTTTCCAATATTACTAAAAATGGAGCAATCATTTCCTGGACAACCAATAAGCCAGCTGATTCGACAGTGGAATATGGTTTGGATATGGATCAATATGTTTTTTCCACTTCCAGCGCTATGTTGACGACTAACCACACTTTAACTTTATCGGGTCCTTCAATGGTCGCTGGCACAAATTTTCACTATCGGGTTGAGTCCAAAGATGCATCAGGTTCTGATGCCATATCACCTGATGGGACCTTTCAGTTAGTGGGCTATAACATCAAAATCAAAATTACCGATCAGACTGGGGCAGCACTTGCCAATACTGATGTCCTACTTTACTCTGATCCACTCTCTGGCAAAACTGATCAAAATGGTGAAGTATCCTTTGAAAATGTCACTCCAGGCAAGCATTTAGTAGTGGTCAAACTAGGTAATAATGAAAAAACTAGTGAGATTTTGGTCAAAGAAAGCGACACTCCTCAAAACTTCAGTCTAGTGATAAGTGCAGCAGCCAATACTTCTTTATCAGGAATCATTGCCTCAATTACCGGTTTTGCTGTCAGACATGCAGCGATAGTTGGTGGAGTAGTTTTGTTAATAGCTGTGTTGGTGGCTGGATTCTTCCTGTATAAGAAATACAAAAAAGGTGGTCCCTTGATCCCTCCTTTCAATCATCCAGTAAATAAACCACCGCAGCAATCCACTAATGGCCCACAGGTGTTTATTGCACCTTGACTGAAGTTATATGCGTATCGTTACAGCTAGTTTTGTTCACGATAAAAAGGTTTTGCTCAGAATGGATCTTGATGTGCCCTTGGAGGAGGAAGATGGTAAATTAGTCGTGCAAGAGGATTTCCGTTTGCAAGCAGCTTTGCCTACTTTGAAACTTTGTTTGGAAAATGCTCAAAAGGTAATTGTCATGGGACATTTAGGCAGACCAGATGGTCAGCCTGTGCCTAAACTATCTGTTGAACCGATTTATGACTGGCTTTATCAACACACACCACATCAGTATTTAGATCAGGATAAACTGTTTCTGCTGGAAAATTTAAGATTTGAGGCAGGGGAGGATCAGGCTGATTTGCAATTTGCTAAAGAGTTGGCTAGTTTTGGAGATGTTTTTGTTAATGAGGCCTTTGCTGCCCATCATCCAGCTGCCTCCACGACTATCTTGCCAACTCTGGTGCCCTCTGTTGCTGGTTTGCATTTTGCCCAGGAAATTGAAAAATTAACTCAGATCAGACAACATCCACAACATCCTCTAGTAGCAATTATTGGCGGGGTCAAAATTGAAGATAAGCTGCCAGCAGTGTTGGCCTTGGCTAAAGTTGCTGATGCTGTACTAGTAGGTGGTAAAATTGCTGATGATTTAAGAAAACAAGATAAAATTCCCAGTAATGTGTTTGCTGGCAAACTAACTGATGATGGACAAGACTTGGCTGCAGAAACTGTGTCTGCTTGGTCAAGTTTGATTTTAGGAGCAAAAGAAATTTTCTGGAATGGGCCCCTGGGTAAAGTAGAGGATCCCAAGAATTTCCAAACTCATGCGATTGCTAAGTTAATCTTAGAATCTCAAGCAGAAAGTATTATTGGTGGGGGAGATACAATTACTGCCTTAAATGAATGGAGCCTATTAAATAAGTTTAGCTTTGTCTCAACAGGTGGAGGAGCAATGCTAAAGTTTATTATTGACGGTGCCTTACCCACAATTACTGCACTTAAATAACAATTACTAAGATTATCAAGTAGGATATAATTAAACAGATGAAGCAAAAAATTAGGTTAGGTTTATTCTTTGGTGGCCAATCTACTGAGCATGAAGTGTCAGTAATTACTGCGCTGCAAGCTTATGAAAATCTAGATTTGGAACAATATGACGTTACGGCAATCTATGTGGCTAAAACAGGAGACTTTTACACTGGTAATAAGTTGTTAGATTTAAAAAATTACCAAAATCTAGACAGTTTATTGTTAAATAGTCACAAAGTCATTTTAGGGAAAAAAGATCAACAAGCAGGATTTTATATTTTAGGTTGGAGAAATAATTTCTTCTCTTTAGATGTGGCTTTGCCTTGTTTTCATGGTTCTTGGGGCGAGGATGGTTCAATTCAAGGACTATTTGCGATTTTAAGGCTGCCTTTTGTGGGTTTTGGAGTGCTTGGTTCCGCGGTCGGGATGGATAAAATTGTGCAAAAGCAAGTTTTTCAGACTTTAGGAATTCCTGTCGGAAAATATGCAACCGTCTATCGAGAAAACTGGATTAAAAAACCAAAATTGGAAATAAAAAACTTAACTAAGCAGCTAAAATTCCCTTTGTTTGTTAAACCAGCTACCCTGGGATCAAGTATAGGAGTAGGTAGGGCCAAGGATGAGGGTGAACTGGAATTTAATATTGAAGTAGCTTCAGCTTATGCTGAGAAAATTTTAATTGAGGAAGCTTTTGTTGATGCTCAAGAAGTTAACTGTGCTGCTTTGGGGTGGGAAGAAGACGTGGAGGCTTCTGTCTGTGAAATGCCAGTATCCTCAGGAGGGGGTTTATCTTTTGCCGATAAATATCAAAAAAAGGCTAGTAAGGGATCCCATCCTCAAGGAATGGCTTCTCAAGCAAGAGTTATTCCAGCTCCAATTAGCCCCAAGTTGACTAAACTAATCCAGCAAACCACGATTAAAGTATTCCGAGCTTTAGATGGGTGTGGGGTGGCCAGGATAGATTATTTTGTGAGAGGAGATAAATTTTGGATTAATGAGATAAATACCATCCCAGGTTCGTTGTCTTATTATCTCTGGGAGCCTCAAGGGATAAAATATCCTGAGTTGCTGGATAAGTTAATTAAGCTGGCTTTACAAAGAGCCCAACTACAGCAAAAAACTCAATTAACTTTTGAGTCAGGTTTATTACAACAAATGGCCCTCAAGGGCGGCATAAAAAACTAATATTATTAGGGAGGTGAAGTTTTAATTATGGATAATCAAGAGCAGATAGAAAGTAGTGCTCAACCAGCTCAGTCAGCACATCAAAAAGAAGGTTTCTTTGATAAGGTGAAAGGTTTTTTTGGAGGATCAAAACAAGCCACAGCTGCAGAGGTAACTCACCTGCAACAAGTTATGGATGAACAAAATCAAGCAGAGGTTAATCATACAGGTTCAAATAGCCCTCAAGTGGTCGATGGTGATTTTTCTAAAAATACTGATAGTTATCCAAGTAAATTTTCTGGGGGAAACCAGGGACAAATAACTGGTGGTAGTCCTATTACTGATGAGCAAAAGGCTGCTTAAAAATATTGGTCAGGTAAATCATTTTCCAATAAAACCACTGTTTCTGGTGTAGCAATTTTTTTGAACATATCCATTGCTTGATTGAAATCAACAGCTTGTAAGATATTTTCTGTAGGGAATTTTGCCTCTTTTAATCCCACTATGAGACTATCTTTGGCATAATTTCCTACAATAATTATTTTATCAGCCACGAGACTTGCAGCCACAGCAAATTTTTTATTAGCATCATCCTTCAGGCTTCCTAACTCAACTAATCCTGGTGTAATGAGCACTTTTTGTTTACCTGGCAAATCAGCTAGTAATTTCAAAGAAGAGTTTGCAACTACAGGATTTGTATTATAAGTATTATCAATCATGGTTACCTGGCCTAATTGTTTAACCTCTAGGCGGTGTGGAGTTGGTCTAATTAATAGAGCACGTTGCTTAATTTCGGTCAGTGATAAACCTAGCTGGTGAGCAATCGCTGCTGCTGCCAGAAAATTAATTACATGATGAGTGCCAAAAAGTGGTAAGTTGATGCTTATTTGCTTGGCCTGAAGGTGAAGATTAAATTGTAAACCTGAGCTTGTTTGTTGGAGGTGACTTGCAAAAATAGTGCTTTGCTCGTCTCCAAAATAAATAATTGGACAAGTAAATAGTTGATTTGGAGAATACTTTTTAATTATCTCATCTTGCTGATTCAGAAAAAGTAGTCCTGTTTTGGGTAAATTGGTGGCTAGTTCAAATTGGGTCTTAATTAATTTATCCATGGAACCAAATCTTTCTAAATGTTGAGGAGCAACTGCCGTTAAAAGTCCAATTTGTGGTTTAGCGAGTTGAGTTAGTTTAGCCAACTCTCCAGGATGATAAGCATCCATCTCTACTATAAAAACTTCAGTGTCTTTTTTTAAATCACTCAAAATAGTTTGAGCAATTGCTACTTGTGTATTATAACTTTTGGGGGTTTTCATAACTCTAAATTTTTTCCACAGTAGAGTGTAGAGCATCTCTTTAGTAGAAGTTTTCGCAAAAGAACCAGCAATGGCCACATTTTTTAATTTAGGCAAAGAGTCTAATTTTCTCTGAGATTGCCTGATTAATCTTTTAATTATTAAATTTTCCAGAGGCTTAAAAACTAAATTAACCAGGAGAAGAAAGACTGGGGAGAGTTGGAGGAGAAAAAATAAATAAAATGTTCCAATCACTAAAGAGTTAGCTAAAAGACCTATAGAAAGACTAATTAAGGAAATTAAGAAGATGCTTCCAGACAAGATAATCATACTCTTTTGAGTAAAACTCAATTGATGTTTTTTCTGTAAATTTCGGGCTAAAATATGTTGCAAGAACCACTTTAAAAAGGCCCAATTTTCATATTCCAAGAGCTGGAAAATATAAAGGTGATCAAGAATTGGTACTAAAGCATTAATGATTTTTTTCATAAATTTTTAATATCTCTCATGATAAAAAATCCTTTAGAAATTGGGCAAACAATTCAGGTTTTTCTAAATGGGGAAAATGACCAGTCTCCTCAAAAACTTCCAGACGACAGTTGGGGATTAGTTGGTACATTTTTTTACCATCTTTTAAGGAAACAGCCCTGTCTTTTTCTCCCCAGATAATTAAAGTTTCGTTTTTAATCTTGGCTAGATTATTAGTTAAATCTTCAGCCAGAATATTTTTTAGGGTGGGTTTCATTGCCCCAGCAGTCAGATAATCAGCCTCTAAACTTTGGTAAAAACTTTGGCGCATTTTGTTTTTAAAATTAAATATGTTGGGTATAACTAAATTAAAAAATTTAGCACCTAAAAAAAGTAATGGTTTGACTAAATCCTGCTGAGGCTTGATACCAGCGCTATCTTCCAAGATGAGTTTGTTAATCAATTGGGGATGATTTGCAGCAATCTTAATAGCAATTCTACCACCCAAAGAATGACCCAATAGATGTGATTTATATAAATGTTCTTTTGCTATTAGCTGAGCAATAATTTCAGCATAATCTGCCACAGTAAAAGGTTTTTGAGGAAGAGTAGACCTGCCAAAGCCTGGTAAATCTATTAACCAGAGGGTAAAATCTGATTTGAGTAAATCAACCACAGAAAAAAAGCTGCTTAAATCTTGACTCCAACCATGCAGCATAATTAAGTTAGGCCCGAGACCCACCTTTTGGTAAAAAATATTTTGACTATTAACTGTTAAGTACATTAAGCCTTGACTACCTTTCAGCTTAATTTTACACTAAAGTTATGTTCGCTCATAACAATAAACGTCTACGAGTGGCAATTAATGGTTTTGGCAGGATTGGCAGAAACGCTTTTAAGGTTGCCATTGAGAAGTTTTCCAAAGAGATTGATGTAGTTGCTCTGAATGATTTAACTCCTGCTCCGGTTTTGGCTCATCTGCTCAAATATGATTCAGCATATGGGATGTGGAATAAGGAAATTGTGGCCGATGATAACAGTTTTACTATTGGTAGAGAAGTTTATCCAGTTTATTCTGAACGGGAACCAGCAGTATTACCTTGGAAGGAGTTAGCAATTGATGTTGTAATTGAGTCAACTGGTCGGTTTACTGATACAGAAAGTTTAAACCAACACCTTTTGGCAGGAGCGAGAAAGGTTGTCCTCTCCGCCCCAGCAAAAGGGGAGATTCCTACTTATGTGTTGGGTGTTAATCATCATGATTATCATGGTGAACCAATCATTAATAATGCTTCTTGTACCACTAACTGTATTGCTCCAGTAGCAGCAATTATTGAGGAAAAATTTGGGATTGAAAAGGCCCTGATGACTACTACTCACGCAGTCACAGCGGAACAAAACTTAGTTGATGGTCCTCCTCCGGGAGGTAAGTCTAATGATCTCAGAAGAGCTAGATCTGCTTATGTCAATATTATCCCTACCACGACCGGGGCAGCTAAAGCAACCACGGAAGCTATTCCTAGGTTAAAGGGACTATTTGATGGTCGGGCAGTCAGAGTCCCGGTAATTGTAGGCTCTTTATCTGATTTTACTTTTTTACTAAAAAGAAAAACTACTGTGGAAGAGATCAATCAAATTATTAAAGAGCAGAGCAAGTTAGAGCGTTGGAAGGGAATAGTCGAAGCATCAGAGGAACCATTAGTGTCTACAGATATTATTGGTCGAACTGCTTCATCGATCGTAGATCTGTCATTAACTTTGGTGGTTGATGGAGATCTAGTCAAAATCTTTGCTTGGTATGATAACGAGTGGGGTTATTCTAATAGGCTAATAGAACAAGTGATTCACGTTGGTCGTTTCCATAAATAAAAGCAAGTATTGGACAAATTCGTTGCGAAAACTACACTAATTACAAGGATCTTTGTCTTGTAATTACTTTCGTTGTTCTTAACGAATAGGGATACTCTAATAGATTGCTTGAGCAAGTAATCAATGTCGGTAGATATAGGCATTAAATAGTCTCTCGACTAAGTAACATTAGCATTGACAGATGGAGGCTATTTTGCTAAACTTTCCCTAAGTAAATGAGTTCACAATTTTTGAGACTCAACGTTTAACCCTCTCGCTCCGATTCCCGGTAGCGGGAATATCGGCAGCGTTGTACCACTCTAGTTAAAATCACAGCTAATAATTAGGATTGGACCAGAATCAGGTAGATTAAAGATCATGGGCCCATGGCTCAGTTGGTAGAGCGCTTCATTTGCAATGAAGAGGTCACCAGTTCGAATCTGGTTGGGTCCACAAATGTTCTTGTATAAAGATTGGAATATTTAACTTGTTTAAGTATTCAAATCTGGGTAGAAGAGCAAAATCCTAGAATTTGTACTTTGAAATGTGAATACGGATAGATCGCAAATTGATGAGATTTGCGATTGTAATAAGAAGGCCAAAAAAAGTTTGGACAATTTTTTCTGGACTTTTCTGACAACCATTTATTGTGATATAGACTAACTGCAGAAAAGTCCATTACGTACGCGAGTTCGTGATGGACAATTCAGTAAAGAAGACTTTATAGTAATACTGAGGTAAGTCGGAATTTGTCCAAAGAGAAAAGTCCAAAAAATTCAAAAATTACTCAACAAAAATGCATGCGGTGAATGCCTTGGTCGAAAGTACCGATGAAGGACGCAACAAGCGGCGATACTCTGCGTGGAGCTGCTAATAAGCTTTGATACGCAGGTTTCCGAATGGAGCAATCCTAGTCCTTGGGACTAATTATTAATTGAATTCATAGTTAAATAAGTTGATATAGTCTTGGTTAGTCTCATTGAAACTCAGTACTCAGGGTAACATGTTTTGCT
>JAMCSY010000004.1 GCA_023379125.1 Patescibacteria group bacterium
AAGGAAACATTAGGAGCAGCTGGTGGTATGGGAGTGGGGGTAGCTGTAGGCAAGGGAGTAGGTGTGGGAGTAGCGGTGGGTAAAGGTGTGGGGGTTGGAGTAGGTGTCGGTAATGGGGTTGGTGTAGCTGTAGGCAATGGCGTGGGTGTGGGTGTTGCTGTGGGCAATGGGGTTGGAGTTGGGGTGGGACAAATTGGTACATTAAAGGTAGCTGATGGCCCATTAGTGCCGTTATAGAGTCTGACATAATAAGTAGTATTAGGTTGAGTTGTCAGTGCTCCACTCACACCTACAAAACCATTAAAGCCAACTGGGGCAGAAGTTGATGTTGTACCCACACTGACTCCTTTATGATAATAGCTAACAAAATTAGCAAATTGGGAAATATCCACCCAAGTTACAGGAGATGAGGGATTAACCCAAGAGATAGTCACTTCTGATCCTGAATAAGCTCCTGTCACACAAGATACAGTGGAAACTGTGGGAGCAGCAGCTGGAATTGGCGTTAGTGTAGCAGTGGGCAATGGCGTGGGCGTGGGCGTAGCGGTGGGTAAAGGTGTAGGAGTAGGTGTAGCAGTTGGTAAAGGAGTCGGGGTGGGAGTAGCGGTGGGCAAAGGTGTAGGAGTGGGTGTTGGTGGAATAGGTGTGGCGGTTGGTGTGGGTGTGGGATTACCTCCTTGAGGGATAGGAGTAGGTGTTGGGGTAGGAGTTGGAGCAGAACTGACAGTGAGATCACCAGAGGTAACTGTTGATGAACCAGCCGTGGCTTTAAAGTAATACTGAGATGATCCACCAGATTGATATTCTGCAACCCAAGAAGCAGTAGCTGTTCCTAGACTCATCGTCGAATCAGCTGGAGAATACTGAGCTTGAGTATCGCCTAAAATTCCACCTACTTTCCAGACTTGCCAAGATATTGTTTGGCCACTACAGTTTGTACCACTAACTGTTAGGCCCACAGTATCGCCCTCAATCACATTAGATGCACCCCAGATAGGATTTGATAAAGTACAAGTTGGTACAGGGGTAGGCGTAGGTGTAGGTGTACTATTGGGTGTAGTTGACTCTACTTTAATCGCTACATCATTGACTAGACTGGACACTTGGATTGATAACGATCCAGAAGTAGGAGTCACTTGAGTTGATGACAGAATCTGGCCATTATATGGACTCCAAACTTCTACTTTATAAGTATCACCAAGAAGATTAGAAAGAGTGATCGTAGGAGATATCGCGGCTGGAGTTGAGCCTGAGTTATACCAAGTGTTATTGCGATTCTGCACCCAAAGATACTCAGCTTTCTTGTCAGCTCGTCTCATGGCAAATACCCGAGCACTAGGATCAGTGGCTGTAATAGTCTCTCCACTATAACTATTCGGCTTATCCGCAGTAGTCATTAAGTAAGTAAAGTGTGCCCCATCATAATCAACGCCATTAAAGAAGTTGCTGGCATATTTTTTCTCCACATATTTGTAGGTATTAACATATGAATCCTCTTGTTGCCAATACCAGTCAATCGGGCTAGTTCCTAGTGGTGAGAATAAACCTGCCCACAACTCATTGTGGATTGCTCTTCTACCACCCTCACCGGTAGTTCCTTGGGTGTTAGCTTGATTCCAGACAGTAGTCCCTACTCCAATTTCTCCCCAAACCCAAGGTTTTTGTGCTCCACTCCATGAGCTTCCATCACCAGCCAAACCATTACAGTAAGCTGTATTGAGGTTTCTTAAACACCAAGCATAAGAATAAACAAAATTAGCGGCATCGTTTGTTAAGCTAGCCGGATAACGCGAACTCATCATATAGTCATGATAGTTTGCTACATCCATTGCACCTGATGACCAAAAAGCAGCACTAGCGTTTTGCGATCCTTGAGAAGTAGTGCGATTATGCCGGTAAGGATCAGTTGCTGCTTGGTATGCGCCATAATTTTGATAAAAAGTATACAAGCTAGAGTTACTGGGAATATTGCCATGCTCGTTGTACATCTCCCAGTTCAAAACTGAAGTAGAATAACCCCAGCGAGCTATCCGGTAGCGAATATTTCTTTCCCAGCTTTTAAGTACCCAAGCTTGCGAGTAATCTGCAACATCAGGATTCACTGGCCAAGTAAACCAAGGTCCAGAAACAGAGGCCAGCTGTATTTCAATCTTATTCTGCTGAGCGGAGGCAATGATTTTATCCAAGTCATAGGATGCCCACTGATTGAAATAATTACCCAATGGTCTGGGAAGAGAAGAATTAGTATCAGGATCGTCATTAGTAATACCCTTTGCAAAATGTCGCTCTATATCACCATCAGACAAAACGTTGTATAGAATATTCCCATTAGCATCAGTTGGTCCCAGCACTACATCATCAATATAAGTTGAACCAGTCCCAGCTGTCTGTAGCAAATCCACATGGACAATTTGATTCCCTGAACCTGGAGTAAAGCTAACTGCATATTGTGTCCAGCCAGTTGTCCCCGACACTCCCGTTGTTTGAGTCAGCACAGTTCCGCTACCAAAAAGGTCTCCACCTCTGACTTGTACTTGAGCAACTCCTCCACTCACACTATTGGTTGCTACCCAAGCTGTTAACTTATAAGTAGACGTTGGTGTAGCCAAAGCAACACGTTGATACCAGCCATTACCTGGTGTTGGGTTAGCACTTCTTAGCCCATCATGAACATTACTATTACCTGGGCCAACTTGAACACCTTGTGCCTGACCAAACGTAGTATTTTGCTGCATCCAAACTGGCTGTGCTCCTTCCACACTAAGAGCAAAATCAGCCTGATCCCACACCCTCAACAAATTCACCCCATTTGGCCCAAAAGTATTATTAAAGGTGTCTTCATAATCATAGGAACGAAGTGCTTGATTATTCCACCATTGATGACCAGAAGCGATAGGGATAAACGGTGAACCACTGTCATAAGCAAAAAATCTGGGATCCTTGGTACTCTGATGCACAAAACCTTTATTACTAGATGAGATCGTATCAAATGACAGGGTACCTGTTGTGGGATACCTAGTTGTACCATTTTTATCTTGAGTGGTGATGTAATACTGATAAGTGCCCACTTCAGCAGGAGCAAATCTCACATGCCAGCGTCCACTGTCTAAAGCCCCTAATACCTCTGCGTTAAGTCCCGTATCTCTAACCCGTAAATAATCTTGCATCCAAAATGCGGGCACAGTAATCGACTTGCCTGTTGGCGAGGTTAAATGCATATCTACCGATACTCCATCCACTCCATACCAACTCATATTAGAGGGATTCGCCGCAGCAGTGTCTGTTGAATCATAGAAGTAGTAAGGGTTGGCGTAGGTGCGTGACAAGTCAAAAGTCCACTCTACCTTATCGTATTGACCAAAAGTGTTCGAACTGGGAGCAGAAAGATTAGAGACTACAGGGCCAGCCCCAGTCGATTGAGACACAGTTAGATCGTTTGAGCGCAAACTCGAGCTTTGATAGACCGCATCAAAATGATAAACCGGATCACATGTTCCAATAATACAGGCATTAAACCAAGCAGGAGTAGTCCAAGTTGTTGATGCTTGGGCTGCGCTATTAAACGCTGCTGTTAAAGTTGTAATATCCTGATCAGGCAAGCCTGTCACTGTCCGGCGTACATTAAAGGTTACAACTACACCGTTACAACCAGTATTACTACTCCCTGTGGTATTTAAGGTTACTGTTGAATTTTCTACTGCTGAGGTAGTGTTCCAAGCTGCTGTGACAATATTGCAGCTAGGTACAGGTGTCGGAGTAGCGGTTGGTGGTACTGGTGTGGCCGTTGCAGTTGGTCCAACTGGAGTTGGAGTGGGTGTGCTAGTTGGTACGGCAGTAGTCGGAGTAGGTGTGGCTGTTGGTGGAACTGGTGTTGGTGTGGGGGTCGAGGTCGGGGCACCTGTTACTCCAATTGAGGTGTAATTAACAGCTAGGATTGGTGCGGCTGTTGTTGAACCATCATAAGAGGTAATATATTTTCTGGCATAAGCACTACCTGTTCCCTTGATAATTATGGAGATGCTGTTTCCGGGTACCCAATCAGCTCGATTTACAATCGCCTGAATGACTGAGGAAATATCATCTAGATTATAAGCGGTGCCTGCTGCCCAATTCACATTGTCAGAATGTGTCGCTACTTGAGTAGTGAGAGTTCTTTGTGAGGGTTTATTACTCGTGGAAAAAGTTGGTGAATTACCAATGTTTTCGCCTTGAATGGTATATGATAAATTTACCCATTGCGAGGAAGACGAAGTCACATTCAAATGCGCTGAGTTAATTGTGGCCCCCTGAGGGATAGACACGTTATTAAACCTCAAACCAGTATAACTGGCTGTAGTAGAAGCACCTGTCCCTAACCAAGCAGTCGAAGAGGAGCTGTCAAAAGTTGTGCCATCTTCGGTGACGTCTCCTGCTGAAGCACTCACTTGAGCACTGACATCCACCCCTACTCCCCCAGCTGGCGGAGTTGGTGTGGGTGTAGGAATCGGTGTAGGCGTTGGTGTCGATGTTGGCGCTGGGACTGGAGTAGGAGTAGCTGTTGGGCCTGGTGTTGGTGTGGCTGATCCTGAAGCAATTGTCACTGTTAAATTAGTCACCTGACCGGCGGTAGTTAACAACTCTGTTGGCGGATTGGCATCCTGGACTAGATTAGTATCAGTGGTTGCTCCAGGGGTATAGTTAAAATTAACAGAGGCTGAACCTGTGGCTAAAGATTGGAAAGTTAAATTAGCAATTTGAGCAGTACCATTAAAAGCTGAAGTGACGCTACTGTTGGCCCAATTAAAGGCAATTGCCCCAAACTCAATAGTTCCATTCTGATTAGCATTAGTAATTACCTGAGCAGAATTGAAATTACCATTACTATCAACTGGGATCACAGTTGATAAGCTAGTACCACTGACTGTAGGGGTGATGCTCACTAAAGATAGCTTGCTGGTATCAAAATTTAAGATCACATCAACTCCCCTGATCCCAACCCCATCAGTATTTATAGTAACTGGCACAGTAAAGTTTTGGCCTGGTGGGACAGCAACAGAGGCAGGCAGTGTAACTGAGGAATTAGCTCCCCCTGCTGCTTGAGCTTGATAGGAATTTCCAGCCACCATGAACAAGAGCAGTCCCGTAACCAAGGCAATTGTTCTACTGATGTTTTTTAAAAGATTAACTATTTTCATCGTGCAACAAGAATTTTAGTTCATTGCAAAGCAAGAGCTTTAGCTCATTCAATTTTTATCTGACTTGGATCAGTAACAATTATCTCTGGATCTTTACCCTCTGGCCAGTACAGAGTCACAAATCCAGTAATCCGAACTTTCTTCCCCTTCAAAGTCATTGGGTCATAAGAAAACTTCGGCAGATCCTGATTAAAGACCCTTACTAACAAAGCTCCATCATGCGAATCAGTAAAGCCCAAGTAAATTGCTTTGGGCAAATGATTAACCGCTGAAGCAATTGTACCTACTACTGTAGCATATCTTCCCTCATACTTCGGTGCATCCTGATAAGAAATCACGGGAACTGTTGACAAATCCAAAGGTGCCAATGATGTACCTAAAACCTGAGCCGTAGAACTTTGCGCAAGATTTTGCTGCGCTGGTGCTTGGCCTAAGGGATTACCGTTTTGCAAAGCGATAATACCTCCATCCCCAGTTTTAACAAGAACTAACCCCGCACTAGCAATTATATACGGAGTCGAGCCACCATTATTACTGTTCCAGTACTCATAGAAACCTGGTGGATACGAACGCGAGTCACCATAAGAATAAAGCTCCTGGCTACAATATCTAGTTGTTCCATTAAATGGACAATCTGACGGTCCATAAGTAGTACCTGATCCCCCTGGGTAGATTTGGGGATTACATTGAGTATTAGTAGTCGGACAATAAACTTGACGCCAAATAACGTAAGGCGGGTAAGTTGTTCTAATCGGATTGCTCAAAGTGCTCCCATAAGCAGCACTACGATCAGTGATTGTCGCTCCTTGAGATGACAACCAATGATTATGAAAAACACTATTCCCGATCATGGTCAATTGCATTTGCTCATCTGTTCTAATAATCAGTGTGCCGTTTGCCCAATTAGAAAAACTCACAAACCTGACATCACCAGCCTGATAACCAGAAGCAGTAGTATTATCAAGTTCCATCTCTCCTAAAGTAGAGTCTTCTCTCCCATCACAATAACCAGATCCACCCGGAGCTCCAGAACCAGCAGGATCACCACAGGCCAAAGCATTTCTAAAAACAACATAAGCTACTTCTTGACCACCCATATTAGCAACTACTGGCTGTGGGCCCATTGGCAAAGTGCCACCATCACCAGCTCCACCATTCCCCACATTAGCGATAAATGCTTGAGCACCAGTATCCAAACTAAGTGGGAACAAAGGCTGCTGGGTAGGATTGCTTTGTAAGAAAGTTCTAATTGCTGAATTAGTCGTGGGGAAAGCTCCACCTGTGCCTGGTCCATTCCATAAAGTCTGCCATTCTAACCTATATCTGACAAAAACTAAGCCATGTTGGTCAGCAATCACTGGCCAACCATTAACAGCTTCAGTTAAGTTGCTGGAAGGATCAGCAGTAGTGTAAGCTCTGGAAGTGGGCTTAACTCGCCATTTCCTTGAACCATCAGCAACATTAACAGCATGAACATAAAGATCTTGTGTCACATAAACAAGGACATTACGTGAAGGTGAATAAGCAGCTGGAGTCACTCCATTAGATCCACCGCTATATGTCCAAGTGCTTTGCATTGTTGAGGTATTGACGGCAATCAAATTACCATTGGCTGCAACTACATAAATTGTGGAACCAACTATCGTTGGGGCTAGATTCAAAGCGCTACCAGCATTAAAAGTACCCGCAATTGAACCATTGGAAGCATTTAGTTTATACAAATTGTTATTACCAGAAGCCACATAAACATATCCGGAATTATAAGCGGCAGTCGCTGAAAGTGTCCCCAAAGAAGTATTCGACCAAGCCACACTTCCATTAGTTTGATTAAGCGCATAAACCCCACCAGTTGCCACCACATAAACCAAACCATTACCTGTAATTGGTTGAACTAAATTAGGAATACTGATATGCCCTGATTGGGGCTGCCCATTAGCATCTGCTCCATTCCATTGCCATTTATACTGCCAGGGAGTTGCTACAGACTGCGCTGTGTAATTAGTATGTTGGGCATCATGACCAAATTGAGTCCACTCTCCAGAAGAAGAAATTGGGGTGGGAGTTGGTGTAACTGGATAATTATTAACAATATTAGCAAAGTCAAAAGAGTTTTCTTTACCATCTTGGTATTGGTCTAAGGTACCAGTTACTCCTGTTCCCCAGCTTTGCATTGCTAATTTAACATCACTACCATTAACGCTGCCATCATTATTCACATCACCATTACCCAGAGTGGGAGCTGCCAGAGAAAAAGGTTTTTGAAAGATTAAAGAAAACAGTCTAGCTCTAAAGGGAAATAATATGGCTACTGCTAAAAACAGCACAATACCTACAGCAGAGATAGAAGCAGCTATTTTAGTTTTTTGGTCTTGCTGATTATATAGCTCCTTTAGCTCAAGCTCATCAGCTCTCTCTTTGATTCCTTTAAAAATCCTGCCACCCATCTTTTGAATATTTCTTAACATAATGCCATGCGAATGGTTTACGCCCCTCATAACACACACCCCAACTATCCCAACTAAGGCCTTAAGTTTAGGTTATATGTTCTTACAAAACCAGTCAATAGGCACAATCCTCTACCAGATAGAAATTAGATAAAAAAATACTTACGAACCAATCCTGCCATAATAAATACTGGTGTTAGTCAGACTCCCATTATTGGCAGCAAAAAAGATAAACTCAATCACCCCCGGTTGGTTAAAACCAACCGCTGACCATTTTACCGAAGGACTAGCATCAAAGCTGACTGTAGCTGAATGACTGGCAAACACCTGTGATGAAGCCCAACTTCCATCACTATTTCGCTTCTTTATACACATATCATCCATTGAAGTACAGGAACTGTTCTGCGGATGACCATGCCCAATCAGGTAAATGCTACTCGATGAATTGATGGCAACGTTTGGATCGTGACTGTATGCTGGGACCGCTTGGTCAGACCAACCACTTCCCGAATCAGTCACAAAATGGACATGTCCATAGTCACCAGTGGCATCATAATATTCAATGTAGGCAAGGTATTTAGTGCCACTGCTTGTAATAACTAATGCTGGGCCTTGATCAATATCTACCCCATTGGAAAGACTCGTCCAAACTTGGGCAGAATTAACTTGGCTGACACTTCCCCAGGTACCAGTTGCAGATTTAGTGCGCGCATAGATATTACCCGCTACCAGACTAGCTGAGCTATTAGGAGACACCCAAGCCACAGTCACTGAATTATCTGCCGGTGAAACAGCTAAAACTGGATGCCTGGCAATCCTACTCCCATCATCTATAAAAGTAGGACCAGCAGTCTGGGTCAAATTATCTGTGGAACTATTATAGCTAAAGGCACGATAAGTAATCCGATTACCAGTTGACCAGTAAGCCACTTGTAAAGTTCCGTTTTGATCAAACATCCCCGATAAGCCTGAGGTACCGAGTTGACTGGATACTTGAGTAGCATCTGTGGCCAGTGTTTTGGTAGCTTTAAAGGTGTTATTGGAAATATCGAAGGGATAATCTAGTACTTGGCCATTTTGTGTATTTACTAAAACATGGATGATATTACCACCGTTATAGGCGGCATCTACTGAAATCAGCGTTGTACCCAGAGATAATGAGGTGCTAGTAAAATCTGCAGAAGAAGAAGGGAAAGCAGCGCCAGTGGTACTGTAAACTTTAATTGTATTAAGAGTATCTGCTTGCCCCACAAATATATATAGTTTCCCATTATCAGCACGTAAGATTTGTCTTGGTACAACATCAGCAAAACCACTACCTACTACAAACTCAGCATTACTAACTGGAGAACTAGTTGGAGTGGGAGTTGGGGCTACTACCGTTGGAGTTGGTGTGAGTACAACACCACTATGCCGAAAAACCATTAAGTCTCCTCCATTCCCCTCTACTACCATTAAATTATCTGAAACGTAGGTATAGCGTGGTAAGAAACCAGCGCTATATGATGTTCCAGCAGTATTACCACTACCTATTTTCCAACCAGGTGGATCAGCTACCCCCCAATAGCTCCAAAAACCAGGTCCATTAAAATAACGCCCACCATCTGTCACATAATTCAAATTAGTGCAAGTAGTGTAGTGGGTTGTATTATTCTGATCTGTACAACTACTCTGCAAGGCTCTCATCACAGGAGGGAGATTACTAGTAGCAATTGGGCTGGAGTAAGTTAATCCTAAACTGGCTGAGCGATCAGTAATCCTCACTGCTGAACTAGCAGCCCAATGGGCATCCAAAATCGTATTACCTGCTACTGTAATCGGAGTTTGCTCATCAGTAATATACGTATAACTATTGCCACCATATCCGTTATAATTACTCATCTTGATAAAACGCAAGTCTCCAGCTGATAGACCACTAATTGTGTTGTTGTTCAAAACCATTTCCCCCATATGTGAATCCCAACGAAAATCTGGTGGCGAGCTTTGGCCATTGCGGAAAGGCACATAAGCTACTTCTGAACCATCTGCATTTACCTTTACTACTGGCTGTGTACCCATTACACCAAAGCCATTGCTACTACCAGAGATCATATCTTCAGTACTGCCATATCCCACAGCTGGTATGAAGCTTGCTGCTCCAGTATCCAAACTCAAAGCAAACAAATTTTGATTCTGAGGATTATTAGTTAGCCAAGTCCTGATCGTAGCAAAATCGTTAGGGAAAATATTATTCGTACTGGGATAGGCCTGCATGGCTGCTGGATCAAGCTGCATTCTAATTAAAACTATGCCGTTTTTCTCTGCAATGACTGGCCAAGCTCGATCAAATTGATTGCCTTGTGGAGTTCCTCCTAAAGTAATACCGGTTCCGGGTGAATTAGGTGTCGGCTTAATTCGCCATTTTTGACTACCGTTATTATTATTGACTGCTTGTACATATAAATCATTGGTGGCATAGATAATAATATCTCGTGAGAGAGAGTATGCCGGTGGTGTGGCTGTAGTTGAGCCTGATGTATATACCCAAGCAGCTGCCATATTACTAATCGCTACTTTATGTAATTTACCATCATCAGAAGTTACATAAGCAAAACTGCCTACTATTAATATTGCTTTATTCAGGCCACTACCAGAATTATAAGTACCAGCAATACTACCAGTTGAACTATTAATTTTATATAAATTCCCATCTGCCCCACCAGCCAAAACATAACCAGTTGTTGGATCATAAGCAGGTGCTGCATTGAAGCTAGTGTTAGTCACATGCCAACTTTCAGCTCCAGTGTTTTGATTTAAAGCATAAAGCCCCTGGGAGCCTGCTGGAACATAGATATTACCTCCACCATTGACTGTCCTGGCCTCATTTGGGGCATCATAAAAATGATTTCCAGTCCCACCACTTGCATCTGGTCCATTCCAAGTCCACAATAATGTCCAGGGAGTTAGTGGATCAACTGGGCTAAAACCCGTTCTCTGTGCATCATGGGCATCTTGGGTCCACTGTGTACTAGTAGTAGTGGTTGGAGTAGCAGAGAAATTATTAACAATATTAGCAAAGTCAAAAGAGTTTTCTTTACCATCTTGGTATTGGTCTAAGGTACCAGTTACTCCTGTTCCCCAGCTTTGCATTGCTAATTTAACATCACTACCATTAACGCTGCCATCATTATTCACATCACCATTACCCAGAGTGGGAGCTGCCAGAGAAAAAGGTTTTTGAAAGATTAAAGAAAACAGTCTAGCTCTAAAGGGAAATAATATGGCTACTGCTAAAAACAACACAATACCTACAGCAGAGATAGAAGCAGCTATTTTAGTTTTTTGGTCTTGCTTACGATATAAATCCGCTAATTCCAAATCACTAGTTTTATCCTTCACACTCTGAAAAAAATTCTTCCCAATCTGTCCCATCTTGAGTATGCTTTTTGGCATTGAGCTTAAGGTTAACTATTCTCTTGTTAATGGTCAAGAGTCTTTACTGGCTGCCCAGATAAGGCATCTTAGAAAACTGAATTTTAAACAAGACTCCACTGGGATTTTTCTGTAAATACACTTTCAGAGGAATGTTACATAAATTAGCAATTGTATGAGCTAAATATCCTTCTAAACCACTACCCAATTTTAAGTTAGTCTGATCAATCAAACCATCATAATATTCTGTTAACAATAAATCAGGATTAAAATTATTTTGGCCAAAGGGAGCAAACAAATCCAATTCTACTGTTTTACTATCATAATTAATTTGACAGTTAACAGCTGAAGGAACAGTCATTGAGCTTACAGACTTACTCGAAGTTAGTAAGATTAATAGATCAATAATTTTTTGCACCATTAAGTTAGTTAATTTCTCATCAACTAAAGCAGAAAAATACTGATTAGTTAACTCAGTCGGATAGTTAGTACTCTGTTGATTGTTTTGCAGACTAAACCGAGAAGTAAAATCATTGCCATAACTTAAAACCAGTTGCACACCCATCTCCCGGGCAAAAATTTGCTCTTTAGTGATAATGCTACTAACAATTTGGGCCATATCAGCCAACACTAGGTGTGGTTTCACACCACTGCTCTCAATTTCAAGTGCAGTTAAAATATCTCTTTCAGATTTTTCAATCAGTTCAACACTCCGTTTCACATCAACCAAACCCCGTGCAGCCAAACGATTGTTTAATTCATTAATAGCTTCTTCATGTCTCACTAAGGCTTGCTGTAAATTTTGTTTGCCTAGTTGCCCACCACTTCCTTCCGAGATGACAAAAATAATTCGATCAATCACCCCTTCTAGATTAGCTGTTGGTCTAATTTGAACTTTAACCTTTTTGGGGATAGCATCCTTCCTTATATATAGGAGTAAATCGCTGGTGATTCGCACATTCCGATCTTTAATTACCCGATCAATTGCCAAATAACGATAATCTACTTCCTCTCCTTCTACTGAGCGCAGATTAACTATTTCAAATAAATCTTTTTCTTGTAAATCAGCCAAAGATTTTTGCATCAGCCTTTCAACTGCTTCGTTCGCTGATAATATTTTTAATTTGGTATCGGTAATAAAGACTAAATCGGATAGACCCTTCCATAAGGATTCATCACGGATTTTAGTCAACTGCATCTGGACAGTCATAATCTGGGAAACTGTATCTTTAAGGTGGTAACGGGAAGCTACAATTTGATAAAGTGGAATCAGCACCACAAAAGACAAAACGTATAAAACGACTGAAAATGGATCACCTTGATAAAGACTATACAGCTTGGGGTCTAGCCAAGTATCAATTCCTAAAGCTGCTACAGCAAAAACCAAAAAAGCAATTCCAGTTGCTAAATCAACCAAGAAACTAAAGCTAATGGCTAGTAAATGGAATAAAACCAGAAAAGGACTAAAAAACCCACCACTAGATAAAACTAATAGCTGGACAAAAGCTGAAATTAACAAAATTAGCAATAATCTTATCCCTGCTCCAATTGTTTGCACTTTGGGGACTACCCAACGTAGTAGCGCTAACATCAGGGCAATCATCACTCCCACACCTTGCTGAATATATGCTGCAGGCACTTTATAATAAGTCAACAGCAGTACTGCAGTTGAGGAAACTAACAAGAAAAAAACTTTGAGCAGAGTATCTACCATATTCACATTGTAATCGGTGCTAGATAATCTGCAAAGTTGGAGCTAATTATTTATCTCGGTAACATTATCCTGGGGCTCAGGGCTAAGCATTTTACTATCAATCAGCACAGAACCTGGTACTAGTGAAGCCAAAAAGCGAGTGGAGTTAATCTGTAAATGCAATAAATAAGCAAGCAATAATTGAGCTACTAAAGCAACTAAAAAAATCTTCCAGTTGAAATTAATGTTTACTCGCTTCCTGTCTATCAGCTTCATCCAAAAAGGCAGTTTTTACAGGCAGCAGATAACGCGAGCAACAATAACAGGAAGCTTCTAGATTGTCAAACTAATCAGATGGGATAGTAGTAGAGATTTTAAAATTGAGCCATAGCAAACAAAAACTATGCTCAGTTCATAGGCTTAATGTGAGCTATGCTCGCATTAGGCATGAGTGTTCTTAGTTTCTTTAATTCACTATCAGAGATAGGATTCCTAGTAAGATCGATTGTAGTTAAATGTTTTAGCTGAGTAATACTCTTGGGTAACGAGCTGAGCTGATTATTATTCAGATATAAAGATTGAAGATTTGCAAGCTTCAGGACATCAACCGGTAAGCTTGCAAGATTAGTATTAGATAAATCTAGGTAACAAACATCCTCAGATTGTTTTAAAGCTTCCTCAAGACTTTTATAAGTTTTAGTATCTGTACAGGTAGTTACTCGATTCTGATCTAGAAATTTAAAGGTAGAAAGAATTTGATCAAAAGTCTCCTTAGCCACATTGCTATTTGCTGATGAATAATACTTTACATATATAAAATACTCCTTGTCATTTTTTAGCAGGCTAACTCCATCTGTGGGAAAATCCATTGAAACTCCTGTAAGTTGATATCCAGATACGCCATCAAGAGTGATTGGGGTTCTTGAATAGCCACTTCTTGTTTTGTAGCGGTCGTATTGACTTGCAACTTGCTCTATAGTCTGATTTTGAGCTGTAGATACAATTACACCAATACCATAACCAATACTATTTAGCTCTTGCTGTCTTACTTCTGAAGAAGGCCATTGCGCAAAAGTAAACTCTACATCATTAGAAGAGTCTGAATGCTGAAAAAAATTAGGAGGATATTTGAAATAGAAACCATATTGAGAATTAGAATAAGTTTTTCAATCAGTAGGTACGCTTATAGTCTCTGCCTCCTTGATAACATTGCCAGTTGTCTTATCAACGTCATACCAGCCAAATGTTGACTGGTGATCTGAAAAATCTTCATATACATGGAATCTCCAGAAATTTTCAGCTCTACTTGTATTATCAAGCACAACCTTCCCGTTTTGAGTTGTGGACAGAAAGTTTTTGACCTCAGGTAAATTTTGTATCAGCCGTGCAGCCTGATCTGCTGAAAATTGTTCAGATTGAGTGGCTTGAGGCAATAATTGAGCAGGTACAATAGACCGGAGAGATATAATATTCTGAGTATCTAAATAATATCCTCCAGCAAATAACACTCCTACTGCTACAACTCCCGCTAAGAGCAATATTGGGGCAAAGCCTGATTCTTTCATCAGAAAATATTATCTAATAGCTTCCTATCAAAAAGCAACTTTGAGAATGAAATGATAAGTAGGAAAAAGGCTGATTAATATTTAGGTGGGCAGTAATGGAGTTGAACCATTCACTTCGTCATTATCAGTGACGCGTTCTACCGATGAACTAACTGCCCTTCTTAACACAAGCAAGTTCATTGGCAAGCTTTGCTTACCGATGAACTAACTGCCCACAAACCAGGTTATTTTACACTGATTTAAGCTATTCAGCAAACACTTCTGGATATATACAGCGAATCTGTTGCGCGACAGGTTTAATATTCTGCAGCGCTCCCACATTCAAGATTGGTATCTTTGTTCCAATATTATCTCGCACCAGTCTTGTTGATCTGGCTGAAGGATCAATTGTGACTACTGCTCTTAAGTTTGTGAGGTTCTGCCATGCCTGGCGGTAATCAACCGTTCTAGTTAACTGATTATAGGCTACATCCAATCCATCCGCGGCCGTCTTCACCCAACCTTCCAGCTGGCCACCTAGTCTCATTGGAGAAATCATGGAACCATCAGGGTTAGTAAAGTTTTCCTTCAATGTATCAATGAGCGTACGGAATTCTTTTTCTACATTAAGCATGAAGGGCGAGTGAAAAGCGTCAGTAATATCGCTAAGCGGAATCAACCTACCTCTCCCATTATTACGTACTAAAACTTCTTCAAAAAACCGCGCCACATCAGCAGTAAGTCCAGATAATATGGTCTGGTTAGGAGTATTAATATTAGCTAACGAAACTTGTAGCGAATTGGCAGTTTGCTTAAGCTGATCTATGATCATTTCTGGCGAAACACCAACCACTGCCGCCATCCCCCGACCCACCGGATTGACATTAATTTCTCGGCACAACCTTTCCCGTTCATTAACCAAAAAAGCCAGCGGTTCTAAATCAATAATGCCTCTTTGCACTAAAGCCGGATTCTCACCAATACTGTGACCAAGTACAAACTCTGGTTGCTTATTATCAAACTCTTCAACCAAAGTATGTGATAATCCCAAACTTACAGCAACTAGAGTTACTTGTTTTTGCCAGGAAGCCAGAGTCTCTGGACCAACTATCGCTCGAACTCGGTCAATAACCTCCAGATAAGACTTACCAGCAACTGTGTCTGGATTCTCTAACATTCCCTCCCTTCTACCATTTTGTGGAGGAAAAACTATTGCCAGTCCAGGTAAAGTCTCAACTTGAATAGCCATAAAGCAGAGGCCTGGACCGGACTTGAACCGGTGTACGCGGTTTTGCAGACCGCTGGATAACCACTCTCCCACCAGGCCTTCTGGGCTGATTTTAGCATAGCAAGATCAGACAAAAAAGAGGAGTAGGTTAAGTACTCTGCTGTGAATTAATCGCTCTAGGAGAATCAGAAGCACCTGTTTCTACTGATAACATATGAGCTTGTAACACTCCTTCAAAAAAATTTGGCTCATGAGTTACAGGATCACCCAAGAAATTATTCCTAATTATCTTAACCATACTGATAACTTTTACGATTAATGGTATGGAGGCAGTTTGTGGCTGTTCTGACCTGACTTCATACAAGCGTTCATTCATAGTCAGAAAATACCACTTAGCCTTAAGTTTGTCAAAAAATTTTCTGACACAAAAAAAGCCTCCTAACGAAAGAGGCTTTGTTGTGTGTAAAAATCACTCAATACTAATCTCCAAGCACAAAGATTGATTTTTTGGTAACTGTTCTCCATAACATCTTGAGGGATGCAAAAAATCCAAAACTTTGATTCCAAAAAAGTGGTGGGGATAGCTTGTTTTAAGAGGGCTATCAGTCCTCTATCACCCATTATCCCAAGGGTTAACTTGAGATGCGTGAAAGGTGATCAATGGATCAAACTATGGCTACCTTTGACCATTGGCCAATTAAGGAATCCTCTAATTTGATCAAACACTCCAGAAAGGAGGTGATCCATCCCCAGCTTCGGCTAGGGATACCTTGTTACGACTTAAGCTTCATCGCTGGTTTCACCTTCCTCCGATCTACATCGGAGTTCGGGTGCCCCCAACTTTGCTGCCTTGACGGGCGGTGTGTACAAGAGGCGAGAACGTATTCACCGCGACCTGCTGATTCGCGATTACTAGCAATTCCTCCTTCATGAGGTCGGGTTGCAGACCTCAATCTGAACTGAGGCGAAATTTTAGAGATTAGCTTGCCGTTACCGGTTTGCAACTCGTTGTTTTTCGCCATTGTAGGGTGTGTGTTGCCCAGGACGTAAGAGCCGTGCTGACTTGACATCATCCCCGCCTTCCTCCCCGAAAAATTCGAGGCTGTTCCGTATGAATTATTTAACATACGGTGGGGGTTGCGCTCGTTACCCGACTTAACGGTACAGCTCACGCCACGAGCTGACGACAGCCATGCAGCATCTGTGTAGCACCCTCGAAGGTCACACGTTTCCGTGCGCTTGCAGCTACATGTCAAGTCCTGGTGAGGTTCTTCGCTTTGAATCGAATTAAACCACACGCTCCACTGCTTGTGCGCCTCCCCGTCAATTCCTTTGAGTTTTAAACTTGCGTTCGTACTCCCCAGGCGCTCTGCTTAACGCGTTAGCTTACGACAGTCAAAAAAGATCGACCATCTAGCAGAGATCGTTTACGGCTTGGACTACGCAGGTCTCTAATCTGCTTCGCTACCCAAGCTGTCGTGCCTAAGCGTCAGGAGAAAGTTAGGTACCTGTCTACACCTTCGGCGTTCCCGATGATATCAACACATTTCACTGCTCCACCATCGGTTCCAGTACCCTCACTTACCCTCAAGAGAAATCATATCTTGCCCAAAACTATGGTTGAGCCATAGGCTTTCAAGCAAGATGACACTTCTCCGCCTACGCAACACTTTACGCCCAATGAATCCGGATAACGCTTGCACCCTACGTATTACCGAGGCTTCTGGCACGTAGTTAGCAGGTGCTTATTCGTCAGTTACCGTCATAATCTTCGCTGACAAAAGGAGTTTACAACCCGAGGGCCTTCAATCCTCCACGCGGCGTCGCTCGATCAGGCTTTCGCCCATTGTCGAATATTCCCAGTTGCTGCCACCCGTAGGTGTATGGGCCGTGTCGCAGTCCCATTGTGGCTGACCATCCTCTCAGACCAGCTACCCGTCGTCGCCTTGGTAGGCCTTTACCCTACCAACAAGCTGATAGGACGCGGGCTCATCTTAAAGCGTCTTGCGACTTTCCCCTTGCGGGGTCATTGGAAATTACCCAACCTTTCGGCTGGCTATGTCCAACTCAAAGGTAGATTCCCACGCGTTACTCACCCGTCCGCCGGTTGACCACTTTGCCTTGCGGCTCCGCGGCCCCCCTTGACTTGCATGCTTAAGGCACGCCGCCAGCGTTCATCCTGAGCCAGGATCAAACTCTCAAAAATATTTGACGAAGAGAAAATTCACTCCACTGCACCAAAATCACAGTCACCTTGTAAGGCTACCGCTTAATTGGAATAGTGAAAGAAAGATTCTTGTCATGATTCCTTTTGACTAAGGAATCAAAATACCCACCACTTTTTCAAAATCAAAGTGGTCTAAAACAGTGTATAGTAGTTAAAAATTTCAATGTGCAAAAGCTGAGATCAATCATTAATTAACAACTTCCCAGGCTAATTTATTAATTAGCCTAGATATTTTAACCTACCCTTGCACGAGAGTCAATTACTAGCAATATCATCAGGGGGTTGTCAGACGAGATCATATTTTTTAAAATACAGCCATGAACGAGCAGCCATTTCGTAATCGAGTAGTTTTAGTCAGCGGGGCAGGTGCTGGCATTGGTAAACAGATTGCCCTGCGTTTTGCTTCTTTGGGAGCCAAAATCGCTTTTTTTGATAAAGACAAACAACTAGTCAAATCCGCTAAACAGCAATTTGATGATTTAGAAATACCCAACGTCGCAGGAATTTTAGATGTTACTGATCTAGATAGAATTGATCAATTTCTTGAAAAAGTTGCTTGTGTACTCGGACCGGTCAACATCTTAGTTAACAATATTGGGATTGGCTTGGTCCGTGGTTTTTTCAATATTACTCCCAGGGAGTTTGATTTAATCAGACAGACTAATTTTGAAAGCCCCTTCTTTTTAACCCAAAAAGTAGCTGAAAAGATGCAGGAGGGCGATAATATTATTTTTATCAGCTCAATTCATGCCGAGAATCCTTCTCTAGATCCAGCTTATGATAGTAGTAAAGCTGCTACCGATAATCTAGTCAAAAATTTAGCGGTCGAACTCGCACCGGCAAAAATCCGAGTTAATGCTATCGCTCCTGGTCACATCGATACCCAGTCTACTGACCCCAGGGAACAATTAGATGTGCCTTTATACAAACAAGCAGGTTTACCAGAGGATATCGCTGAAGCATGCTTATTTTTAGCGGATAATCAAAAAGCCAGATATATCACAGGAGTTATTTTACCAGTCACTGGTGGATTACATATTCCTATCCCTCGCAATATTAATCTTTAGGCAACTGTTTATCTATGACCGCAATTGCTTGGTATAACACAATCGCAAGTGACACCATCACATTTAGACTAATATTAATTCCAAACATGGGAATTTCCACAATCGCATCGGCTATTTTTAGCACTTCTGGAGACACTCCATTGCTCTCATGACCAACAACAAAACAGACTGGTTCCACATAATCAAACTGATTATAGGCAACTGCTTGAGGGCTTTGTTCAATAGCCACTACTTGTAGCTCTTTGACTACTGTTTTCAGCTGCTGAATTGCCTGCAAGGCACTATCACGATACTCCCAATCAACAATTTCCGTGGTATTAATAGAGGCTTTTTTTATCCGCGGATTAGGTGGTGTTGCACTACCACCACAGAGGATTACCTTTTGTGCTCCTACTGCATCAGCTAAGCGAAAGACAGAGCCAATGTTATAGGTATCCAAGACATTGTCTAAAACAATATAAATCTGTTTCTTTTTACTCAGCCGTTTAGTCTGAGCGTTGATAGCTGATGACTGAAGATTACGCAATTGGGCTGCGTTAAGCTTTAGCATAGCCGAATTTTATCATAAGACCCCTTAGCTTGTGCTTGATTTTTTTTAACAAAGCATTAATACTGAAGATAGATAGACTGGACTATTGGCTGACTAGTACGTAGACTATGCAACCAATCAGCTAACTAGCTATTTCTATGCAAAAAGTCAAACCAATCCTCATTATTTTAGGAGTTCTGATTCTTCTAGGGCTCATCTTTTTTGCCCTCCTCAAAACTGGTGTATTAGACAAGGTAGGATTAGGTAAATACTTAGGTCGAGCAGCCACAATCGCCAGTAACAAATCAGATCTGGCATTTTTAAATTCTCAGTATCCAGTGAGCATCTTTATGGGCAAGATTGAGCAAATTTCTGGAGACACTTTAACAGTTAGCCAACAAATGCCCACCACTACTGGTGCTACTAAGCAAGTTACTTACCATATTACAGTAACTCCTCAGACTAAGGTTCAGAGGCCAAATGGAATTCCAGGAGTTATCTTACCTACCCAAACTTATACTATTCAAGATCTTAAGGTGGGTGAAACAATCACTGTGAACACTAACCAAGATTTAAGAAACTTATTAGGAGATACTTTCATTGCCTCCACTATTGATGCTTCAGCTACAATTGTTTATCTATCAGGGACCATCACCACAATCAATTCTGATAGTTTTGACTTAACAGTTCCTCCACCTTTTTATCTTGACCCCAACCAAGATCAAATTACTCAAGAAACAGTTTATCAAATTCAGGTTAACCCCCAAACCACAACTACTCAGCTGGGTAGTTCTGGAAACAAGATACAAACTACCAACCTTCAACTAACCAGTCTCAAGGTAGGGCAAGAGGTTATGGCTTTTGTTAACTTGGATAGTCTAAATGGCAATAAGATTACTGCTCTGAACATTCAACCCATCAAAGGTACTGCTTCATCTAGTCAAAACAATGCTTCCACATCAGCTCAACCTAACCCATAAGCAGAGAGGATTTCTTGACATTTTAGGTTCAATCTACATAAACTGAAGTTAATGAGTAAATCAAGTTTCGTGTTTAACAAAAAACAGATTCTCTTTAATTTAATATTATTAGGTGTTTTTGTTCTCCTACTACCTCCTTTAAAGGATGTCCTAGCTCAAACAGCACCTACTCCAATTCTCCAAGAACAGAGTAGTAATCCCAAAGTTAATGGTCCTGCATCTGATGTTTTAGCTGCTTCTACCACAGTTCCCTACCAAAATATCTCTGGTGATGTGAATATCTCTGGTAATACTGATATGATAGGCAGACTAACAGTGGGATCAAATGGAGTAGATAGAGTTAATGCTGGAAACAATACCACTGGAGGAAACTATGCTCAATATGCACCTAACAGCTGGAGAGATGGTTTTGTTCTTTACCGAGCAGGTACTCAAAAAGGCTCTTTGGGTACAGATTCCACAGGAGCTAAACTACAAATCTTTGTAGGTAGTTCTTCTTCCGATACTACCCAGACGTTAACCTTAGATTCTTCTGGTAATGCTGCTGTCAGAAATGCAATGTATGCCCCAACACTTTGTTTAGGCTCACCTACTCCTGATTGCCGTTCCGTCTGGCCTTCAGCTACAGGTGGTGGCTATTGGAGCAGAAATGCTGCTAGTGGGTATGTGTATCCAACTACTACTTCTGACAATATTGTTCTGGGTAATAATTACAACTGGAGTATTACCTCAAATGCTACCTCAAATGATCCTAATTGGGGTTTTGGAGTCGAGCATCCAGGATCACAATATTTTACCGAAGCTAAGTTTTGGGGGGCAGGCAATAATCAGGCTTTTAGAGTACTTGATATGAGTAACGGGACAACACCATTGTTTGTTGGAGGAGGAGGTAATGTTGGTTTAGGTACTAATAATCCTGTTAATAGACTCCAGGTTGAGGGCAATATTCATACAGATGGAGGATCAATCTTTTTAAGAGGAGGAACAGCAGGGGGAGATCAGTATGATGTGATTAAATGGAATAGCTCTACAGACAAGGTGGACATTGGTGGGTATAACGGAGTTACTTTAGGACCTACCAGCACTTCTGGTCCTAATAGTGTTAGTGCTATGTTTACTGTTGATACCAGAGGGCCAGCTTGGGGAAACAGTATGTCTAGAACTGAAACTATGACTGATGCCAATAACACTAATCCTACTACTGGCTATCGCAGTGGTTTTTACCAATCGCTTGGTGGTGCCAATGTACCTCCTAGTTGTGCAGGAACTTGGTGTCACGTCATTAGCGACAGCCATGAAAATACTAATTATGCTCTTCAGCTAGCTAGTGGATTCTTTAATCAAGATGATCTTTACTATCGTGATGTTGATGCTGGAGCTGCTGGGATGGGTACTTGGAAAAAGATCCTTGCAGTACCAGCTAACGTCGCAACGCCATTTACCAACATGTGGATGGGGCAAGTTTCCGGAGTTTGTACCAACTGTGCAACTCATGTTAATATGACAGGTGCAACCTTTAAGGGCACACCAATGGTTTTTGTCAGTATCAACCCAATGGGAGCAGTCAAGCCAACAGCTTATCCTATGAATGTGACCAGTGCTGGCTTTGATCTACAAACCACAGATGGACTTCCGGCAACTGTCTACTATATGATAGCCTTCGGTCCTTGATGATAAGTTGTTAACATTTTGCTTGACTTCTCTAGTTTGCTCATACTAAGCTAAAGTTAACTAACGACTTATGTCCAAATCTTCTAAGCAACTTATTTTTAATCTAGTTCTGCTGTTTGTTTTTGTTCTCCTACTACCTCCTTTAAAGGATGTCCTAGCTCAAACAGCACCTACTCCAATTCTCCAAGAACAGAGTAGTAATCCCAAAGTTAATGGTCCTGCATCTGATGTTTTAGCTGCTTCTACCACAGTTCCCTACCAAAATATCTCTGGTGATGTGAATATCTCTGGTAATACTGATATGATAGGCAGACTAACAGTGGGATCAAATGGAGTAGATAGAGTTAATGCTGGAAACAATACCACTGGAGGAAACTATGCTCAATATGCACCTAACAGCTGGAGAGATGGTTTTGTTCTTTACCGAGCAGGTACTCAAAAAGGCTCTTTGGGTACAGATTCCACAGGAGCTAAACTACAAATCTTTGTAGGTAGTTCTTCTTCCGATACTACCCAGACGTTAACCTTAGATTCTTCTGGTAATGCTGCTGTCAGAAATGCAATGTATGCCCCAACACTTTGTTTAGGCTCACCTACTCCTGATTGCCGTTCCGTCTGGCCTTCAGCTACAGGTGGTGGCTATTGGAGCAGAAATGCTGCTAGTGGGTATGTGTATCCAACTACTACTTCTGACAATATTGTTCTGGGTAATAATTACAACTGGAGTATTACCTCAAATGCTACCTCAAATGATCCTAATTGGGGTTTTGGAGTCGAGCATCCAGGATCACAATATTTTACCGAAGCTAAGTTTTGGGGGGCAGGCAATAATCAGGCTTTTAGAGTACTTGATATGAGTAACGGGACAACACCATTGTTTGTTGGAGGAAATAGCGCTGTCGGTATTAACACCAGTAACCCACTTGATAAATTTGTTGTCCACTTGGGTCCAGATAATAACTTGGCTTTAACATCTAGTACTTATGCCGTACTGGCCTCGCACAACGATGCCTGGACAGCCTGGGGTAACCTGCAGCTAAATAACAGTATGTACTTGCTTAGTAACGGTAATGTCGGAATTGGTAACGTTACACCTGGCTCTCAATTTACAGTTGGTAATAATTATCTCGCAGTTGATACCAACGGACCTACCTGGGCATCTGGTAGTCAAGGAGGCGCTGCTGGTGCTGCCAATAATCGTACTCAAGTTAAAGCCAACGCTGGTGATCTTGCTTCTGGATCAGGAGACCGAAGCGGCTTTTTTGAGGCACTAAACGGTGTGAATTACCCACCAGGATGTAACACAACCTGGTGTCATCTTTTAGATGTTAGGTCAACTAATAATAACTACGCTATGCAGTTTGCTGGTTCCTTCTTTGACCAAACTCTTTATTTCCGCAAAACTGCTAACAGTGCCTCCCATTCTTGGCAAAAAGTAGTAACAGCCCCAATTAATACTAGTGGCACTTTAACGCCTATTATCAACATCAATGCAGCAATTAGCCAAAGCGATGGCTATACTTCTAACCGACTAGGCTACCTTCTTTATACCGATAGCAAAACACTATCTTATAAAGTAGTGGGTTGGAATCCTGGTACAATGACCACTCGTGTGCGGGTTTGCTATAACGAAGATGGTAATCCTACAGGTGGCTGGAATGTTTCTTATACTTGCAATCATCCGGTTAAGACTTGGCAACTTCCAGGCGGTGGTACAACTTACCGAGACAGCGGCACCATTGATGTCTCTGCTTATGTCCCTGCATACGGACAACCTGTCCTGGTTAATTATGATCTGAACCCAACCGGTGGCAGTAGCAGTGATCAAGGTTCTGTCCAAATCGTCCTCTGGTAGCTTTATTCTTGACTTCCCCGCCACACTCATACTAAGCTGGAATTGTGAGAGAATTTAAATATCTTCTGTTCAGCTTAATTTTTATTTCAGGATTATTTTTTGCTCCCTGGTTGGTTTCCCGAGTATCTGCTGAGGTGGCTACCAAGCAAGACTGGATTGGTTTTTTTCCTGTCTACACTACCGCTGTTGGTTGGCATAACTCTGCTAATGCTGCCTATTTAGCGATACCTAACAGCTGGGTTTATGCTAATAATAATTGTAATCGCAACTGGAATACTGCTACTCCTAATCTATCTATCTCTGGTTGTAGTTTGGGTAGCATGGGAGTTACTTTTGACGGAACAGGCGAACCCAATAATTTAACCCCCGGTGCTTATGAATTCAGGTTAAATATTAATGACACTGGTACAGGTAACTCCAGCAACCCCCTAACCTCCCTAGGTAGCGACGGAGCTATGCTTTCGCAATCAAAGGTTGTCTGGAAAAAGTTCTGGATGAACAATAATCCTTTAAGTTGCGTGATCACGGGCTCTAGTGCCTATGTTGATATAAACTTGTATGTTAGAAGTAGTGCCTCAGCAGTCGGTGCTTCAATCTTGAAAGGAATAGAAACTGTTAATATTTTACGCAACACACCTCCTTCAGGAACTTTAAACTCTGTTGGAAGTAGTAATCCAGCGGCTGGAACTTATCGAGACACATCAGTGGTGATTGGCCAATCTTATACCTATCAGCTCCAAGCAGTGACTACCCGAGGTGTAGCCAGACCTTCTGAAAATACTGCTAGTATTTCTATTGATACCTCTACTTGCCTAAGTTATAGTTCTTGGTTGCAGACAATTGGTGGTGATGTTAACGCCAACAATCAGCTCAACCTTCACTCACGATAGTAACTTTGTAAATAATAAGCTTCCAACCAGTGGTTTTGTGCTTTGTGCAATTGACTTTTCTCTGAGGCTGTGCCAGCATAATTAATAGGAGATGTTTAGCCAGATTCTTCACTCCAAACTCTTAAAGACAGGTTTAATTACCCTAGTAATAGGTCTTTCATCATTGATTTTAATCATTGGTTTGAAGATCAGTGCTGTTTATTCACAAACCTGTGCTGAAACAGCTGATGATACCTCCGCAGTAATCCAAGGAGGTTTGGTAACTGCTTTTAGTTTAGGCAATACTCTACAGCTTCTTAACCCCAACAGCTCTTCCTGCTATTATGGTAAATCTTCTGCTATTACCAACATTTCTACTATCCAAGATTACAATACTTTAAAGTCTTTATACTTTACCCAAATCAAATCAGCTGATATCAATCAATATACTTTTCCCAATGTCCCTGGTATAGCAGAACTTAATTCTCAAATTCAAGCTGGTAAAATTAATCTTTTTAATACACCAACTGGACCAGTAACCCTTACTTTAGATGGTAGTTTAAATATCAATAATCCTAACACAGTGGTGATTATTTTTGCTGATAGCGGCATCGATATTACTACTAACCAACTCTATAATCTTGGCAGTTCTGGTTTAATGCTCGTCTCCAATGGCAATATTAATGTTTATTATGAGGCTGGACACCAAGTTACTGAGGTTGATGCTTTTATGATTACTTATGGACAATTCTGTAGCATTTATCAATCTGGTCATTGTGGAAACGGTAGTGGTGGGCAAGTTGATGTTGGGGCTGATCAATTAATAGTTCATGGCTCAGTGATTTCAGCTAACAGTGGGGCTGCCCCACTCTTCCTCAGAAAATTGGCTGATAATCAAGACCCAGCTGAAAAATTTATTTATGAACCAAAATACCTCATTATCAGCAAACCAGTCTTTGCCAAAGATAAAGCCATTTGGGGTGAGATTAAATAAGAACCTGCTCCGCTTGCAGAACCTCGCCTTTTAGCTTCATCAAGTGAGTATTTACTTACCAAAGTTTCTCTTTTGAGATTGATACCACTCAACAGCTTTTTTTAAGTCCTGAGCACCAAAATCTGGCCAAAGCTTCTTAGTAAAATATAGCTCACTGTACGCTGTTTGCCAGAGTAGAAAGTTTGATAACCTAATCCTACCTCCTGTTCTAATTACCAAGTCCGGATCTGCTTGTCCATTAGTATAAAGATGTCGATCAACAGTCTCCTCACTAATTTTATCCACATCTACGCCATCTTTAATCAAACCTTTTAAAGCACTCAGAAGCTCTCTTCTCCCTCCATAATTTAGAGCAATATTCAACTTGATTGCTTCATTTTCAATATAAGTCTGTTTAACCTGGTTAATAATTTGCTGAATAGCTTTAGGCAAACCTTCAATTTCTCCCAGAATACTGACTTGTACACCATTCTCCATCATCCTTTTTAGCTTGGTGTTATAACCTATTTTCAGTAGTTTAAAAAGACCTATCACCTCTCTTCTGGCTCTCTCTTTGACATTTTCAGTAGACAAGGCATAAACAGTCACAGTTTTAACACCTAACTTAGCAGCTGCCTCGACAGTTTTTTCTAAAGTATCCGCCCCCGCTTCATGTCCTTTGATATCTGGTAGGCCTCGGGATCTGGCCCAACGGCGGTTACCATCCATAATAATGGCAATATGTGCCGGGATATTATCCTGATGATTAGTTTGCCTCTTCGCCACGCTCTCAAGTCTAGCAAATCTACCTTCGCTTATCAATCTGAACCAAACTAGTATTCAAATTAGGCTTAAGTTAAAATAGGAACATGAAGATAGGGATACTGGGCGCTGGTTTTACTGGACTAGCTGCTGCTTTAAAACTACAAGAGCTAGGCCACGAGGTGGTAATTTTTGAAAAAGAGGTAGATCCTGGAGGTTTAGCAGGGGGTTTTAAAAGAGATAAATGGGATTGGACACTGGAGAAAGCTTACCATCATTGGTTTACCAACGATCAAGCTGTTTTAAATCTAGCTAGTCAAATCAACTATCCAGTTATCATCAAAAGGCCACTGACTAATGTGCTAGTGGGAAATAAATTAGCTATCCTAGACTCACCCCTGACCGTGCTCACTTTCCCCTATTTACCCTTGATTGATCGATTGAGAGTAGGACTTGTGACTTTTTATCTCAAATACTTAGCCAATCCACAAGATTTTGAAAACCAGTTAGCTTTGCCCTGGATTAGAAAATATATGGGCCATAGGGCAACTAAATTGATCTGGGAACCACTATTTACAGGCAAATTTGGTCATTTTAAAGAAGAGATTAGTTTGGTTTGGTTTTGGGCCAGAATCAAAAAAAGGACAACCAAACTTGCTTATCCTGAAGGAGGATTTTTACAATTTGCCCACAAACTTGCTGATAAAATTATTGCCCAGGGAGGTAAAATTCACTACCAAACATCAGTTACTAAAATCAAAAACCAAGGACAAAAGGTACAAGTTAGTGCTCAAGGGAAAAACTATAGATTTGACCGCCTCTTATCTACCTTACCTGGTCCTTTATTTGCTCAACTTGCCACAGGCTTGCCTCCAGACTTTTCCCAAAAATATTTTAAAATCTCTCACCTTTTTGCCCAAAATCTAATTTTAGTTCTCAAACAGCCACTATTGGAGTCCACATACTGGCTAAATATTACTGATACTAGATTTCCTTTTTTAGTAGTAGTCGATCATACAAACTTTCAAGACCCTCAGCATTACCATAATGAGCATTTAGTATATATTGGTAACTATCTTCCTCCTGAACATCCCTATTTAAAGATGGATAAGGATCAACTCTTAAAAGTTTTTGATCCTTTTTTAAAGCAAATTAATCCCAATTATAAATCTTCCATTATAGACTCTAAGTTATTTACTGCCCCTTTTGCCCAGCCTATTGTTAAGCCCAATTATCAACAACTTATTCCACCTTTTTTATCACCTCTACCCAACGTTTATTTAGCCTATTTAGATATGGTTTACCCTTGGGACAGAGGGACCAACTATGCTGTGGAGATGGGTGAAAAAGTAGCTCAGTTAATTAACCAGTCAAATGATCAGTAAAAAATTTATCGCTTTAATTATTATTATTTTGTTTGGAATTGGGGGCTTTTTCCGTTTCTATAACTTGAATTGGGACCAGGGACATTATTTTCATCCTGACGAAAGAAATATCGCTAACGCGGTAGTTAAAATTCATTTCTTTGATCATTTAGACCCTGAATTTTTTGCCTATGGTGGCCTGTCTATTTATCTATACCGCGCTGCTGGTGAAGTAATGGTAAGCCTTACTCATGATCCTACCTGGTTGTCCGATTGGGGAAAGATTGATGTCATTGGACGTTTTTTCTCTGCGCTCTTTGCTAGTTTAACAATCATTCCTTTGTATTTTTTGGGTCGCAGGGTTTTTAACCAAAAATTGGCAATAATTACTATCACTTTGTGGACTTTTGCCCCCTCAGCTATTCAGACAGCACATTTTGATGTGACTGAAAGTATTTTGACTTTATTGATTGTTGTTATTGCCCTACTCAGCGTTGAGCTACTAGAAAAACCTAGTATCAAAAAGTATTCTCTAACTGGTGCTGTCCTGGGTCTGTCATTGGCGGCTAAAACTACAGCGATTTCTTTTTTAGCTTTTCCTGGTGTTGCTTGGCTGGTAGAAATTTTCAAAAATAGACGTTTTCATTTAGGCAAAATCTGGCATGTTACATTCCTCTTGGAAGCGATGATTATTATCTTCTTACTTTTTTCTCCCTACACAGTTATTAATAATCAAAAATTTTTAGAATCAATGGATTATGAATCTGGCGTCGTTACTGGCAGACTGATTGTTCCTTACACCTTACAATTTACTAACACCCCTCCCTATCTTTACCAATTAATTAACACTCTGTGGCAAGTTGGACCAATTGCCTTGCTTTTTGTGCCAGGAATTATTTTTTTATTGCTGAGCTTTTTAAAAACTAAAAACCTTAATTTCTTGCTGCTACTTTCTTTTCCCCTAGCTTACTTTGCTTATATTGGATCTTGGCATACTAAATTTATCAGGTACATGTTACCTATCTTACCTTTCTTTGTGATGTTTGCCGTGTACATTTTAACTAGTATTCATACCAAAGTTAAATGGTTAGGCACATTCTTAATTTTAATATTTATAATTCCTAGTATTTATTGGGGTGTGGCTTTTTTTACTATTTATACCAGACCTCAAACTAGGATTACTGCTTCAGAGTGGATCTATCAAAATATCCCAGCTGGTAGCTACTTACTGACAGAACACTGGGATGATGGGCTACCAATTGATATTCCCCACAATACTCCAGCAATTTATCGCATTGAACAGCTCAAAATTTATGATCCAGATAATATCGCCAAAACTACTTATATGGCTGAACATTTAAGCCAAGGAAATTACTTAATCTTTAATAGCCGTAGATTATATGGCACTTTAATGTATCTGCCAGATAAATACCCAATTATGAGCAAATATTATCGTTTGCTTTTTGCAGATCAGTTAGGTTATCAAAGGGTGGCAGAGTTTACTTCTTATCCTCAACTTTTGGGATTAACTATTAACGATGATAAAAGCGAAGAGACTTTTCAAGTTTATGATCATCCTAAGGTAATGATTTATAAAAATGTTTCCCATTATCCAGCCAGTTTTTATGAAAATATCCTAGCTAACTGACTTCTCTCATCAATGGTAAGTAGTGTTAAAATTAACAAGTGAATTTATTTTTTAGTGAAGTTTTTCAGTGGTGGTTAATTCTCTTTTTACTTGGTCTAACTTTTTTACCTTTAACTACTTTGATTTTTAGTAATTTCTTTGATAAAGGTTATGCCCTAGCTAAAGTTGTTGGTCTTTTGTTAGTTAGCTACCTGGTATGGATTTTAGGTAGCATCAGATTATTACCTTTTACTACGACAACCATATTTGAAATTATCGGACTTAGCTTAGTCATTAATTTATTAATCTCCTATCGCTTTTCTTTGACTAAAATTATTCTTTCTTTGAAAAAGATTATCCTCATAGAAGAGATTTTCTTTTTTACTGGTCTTATCTTGTGGGCCTGGGTGAGAGCTCATGAGCCCTCGATTCATGGTTTGGAAAAATTCATGGATTTTGGTTTTATCAATTCACTATTAAGGACAGAATATTTTCCACCTCGAGATTTATGGTTAACCCCAGACTCTATTAATTATTACTATTTCGGTCATTATGTGGCTGCTTTACTCACAAAGATTTCTGGGCTCAGCTCTGATATCACATACAATTTAGTTTTAGCCACTTTATTTGCCCTCACCATCACTGCAGCTTTTGCCATCGGGGCCAATCTTTATCACCTCTTCACTACTAATTTAAGTTCAGAAAACAATGAACATCATCGCTTGTTAAAGAAGAGATGGTTAATTGTAAGTGGCACAATGAGTGCTTTTTTGGTTGCTCTGGGGGGTAATTTACATACGATCTATGTTTTCTTTAAGTCTTACGTGCCAGCTGACCAACCCGTGCCTTTTTGGCAGCTACCTTTACAGTTTAATCCTAGTGGTTATTGGTACCCCAATGCTACTCGTTTTATCCCTTTTACCATTCATGAGTTTCCAATTTATTCATTTGTGGTAGCTGATTTACATGGACATGTTTTGGATATTCCTTTTGTCATTTTGGGAATTGCTCTGGCAATTAAATTTATCTACCAATCACACACTCCCATCTGGCACTACTTAGTTTTTGGTTTGCTCATCGCAGTTTTCTTGATGACCAATGTCCTGGATGGACCAATCTACCTGCTACTAGCTTTTTTACTGATTCTCTTTAAAAACTTAAAAAGTCATTCTTTTACCTTTTCCTTGGAAGCAGCATTAAAATACAGCTTACTCATCGGGGCTTCAGCTGTAGTATTTTCTCTACCCTTCTGGATTGCATTTAAACCGTTTGCCTCAGGGATTGGTGTCTTGTGCGCTCCCAATTTTCTCATTCATCTTGGTAAAATTGGTCCATTCCTCTTTGAGGCTAATCACTGCATGAGATCACCACTATGGATGTTAACAATCTTGTGGGGCTTTTTCTATTTAATCTGGATTGGTTTTATTATCTTATTATTACGCAGGAAATTAACTAAATTTAAAGAGCTCAACCGCACTGATTATCTAATTATTTTGTTTGGAGTTTTTGCCACAATCCTGATCATGATTCCCGAGTTTGTATATGCAAAAGATATTTATCCGCAACATTATCGAGCTAATACTGTTTTTAAATTTGGTTATCAAGCTTTTATCACTTTAGGATTAATTGGCGGCTATGGTATCAGTCGTATTCTATCGCGTACTAAAAGGCCAATCATCTATTTGATCTTTTTAGTTGCTGGTTTTGTCTTAGTGGGAATTTATCCTTATTTTGCCATTAATTCTTACTATAACCTCAGTAGACCTGCACAAGGCTTAAATGGTTTTAACTATTTTTCTGCCATTTATCCAGATGACTATCAAGCAATTTTATGGCTGAGACAAAACATCCCCGGACAACCAGTCATTTTAGAAGCTCAAGGTGATTCCTATACTGACTTTGCTCGCGTTTCCGCGAACACAGGACTACCGACTGTGGTTGGTTGGCCTGTTCATGAATGGCTTTGGCGTGGTTCGTATGACGAACCAGGTAAAAGATCAACCGAAGTCACCCAAGCTTATGAAAGTCCAGATATTAACCTAACCAAAGCATTACTTTCCAAATATGATGTTAAATATGTTTTTATTGGGGACCTGGAAAAGCAAAAATATCTTAATCTTGATGAAGCTAAATTTGCTTCTTTAGGCAAGGTTGTTTATCAGAATGCTGGCACCAGAATTTATGAGCTTAATTAAAGTATCGTTACTTCATCAACAGTATAAATCCAAATTTGCACAGCTCTTTGCCTGACAGGATTTTTACCTGTCCCATCTCTCCCATCAAATTCAAAAGCAGCAATTTCTTGATATTTACCCAGTTGCAGCTCACCCCCTTTAACAGGCACCATCACTGATGGATAAGCAAATAACATTGATCTGATATGAGAAGCTGCATTATAGTCTTCATCTATTTCATTACAGTAGGGATTATCCTGACAGCGGTGCAAATAGTCGGTGGTGGGATGAGGATAATCTTTGATCGCATGCGATGAGCGTTTATCTTCGGGGATAGTATTTAAAGCATGAGTAACAATGTCTTCTAATAGATGTGGTTCGGCAATCTCTTGCACCACTAGTCCTAAGGTGGTGTGTTTACTGTTTACTACTACTAAGCCATGCTGAACACCAGAGGTTGCTAAAACACTTTTAACTTCACTGGTCAGATTTTTAAAATATGTATGTGTTTTGGAGGCAAATTTAACTTCCCTTAAATAAGCTTTCATGTTAAAGTATATTTACAGCGTTTATTTAACCTCCTGATTTATTAGTCTGGATTATGGACAAAACCCCACATAATTCTCTCACTTACCAAAGTTTCTCTTTACTTTACCAAAAATTTGCCTTGCCGTTAATGAAATTCTTAATCAAAAGAATGAGTGGTAACAAACAGGCAGCAGCAGAAGTTTTTGCCAGTACAATGAGTGCTGCTTGGCAAAGTTATCACACTTTTCAAAACAAGTCACAGTTTTTTACCTGGCTTTGTCGGATTGCTATAAATAAAATGGCTGATTATTACCGAGAGCAAATCAATGACCAATCAAAATGGATTGCTCCAGGTTTAGAGTTTTTAGCTCAGCTGAAGAGCAAGGACCCTACCCCAGAGGAAAAACTGGCATTAAAAGAATTAAGACAATCAGTGATCAACTGTCTCAATTTGTTGCCTGCCGAAAAAAGACAGCTACTTTATTTTCGTTATTGGCAAGAACTATCTATTGAGGCAATTGCTCAAATTTTAGGAATTAGTGAGCGTGCAGCGGAAGGAAAAATCTATCGGGCTAAACTATCCCTCAAGGAAGTAATTGTAGAAAATTATCCAGATCTAACCCACTAGTTTAGCGCTCTCTAGCCACTAACAGATCCGCCATGCTTAACAACAGTTGTTGATAGTGTGAATTAATCTCCATCTTCACTACTACATCTTTAGCTTTTTTAACTAGCTGATCAGCTTTTTTTTGTGAATACGAGAGAGCACCTGTTTGAGTAAAAATTTGCCTAATCTGTTCTAGCTCCTCTAAACTAATCTTACCCTTACCGTACAAGCTGTTTAAAACTTTCTGCTGCTTACTATCTGCTTTTTGTTTTGCACTCAGTATTAATAAAGTATGCTTACCCTCCTCCGCATCAGAGGTAATTGATTTACCAGTTACTTTTTCCTCACCAAAAATCCCTAAAATATCATCCTGAATCTGAAAAGCAATGCCTAAGTTCTCACCATACTCTTGAATTTGCTTTAATAATTTTTCTGAACCAGCAGCTAAGATCACACCTAAGCTCAACGGTCCAATGACTGTGTAATGGGCTGTTTTGAGTTTAAATAATGTCAGGATTTCTGCTTCAGATTTTTCTCTACCTGAAGTTGGTAACGCCACATCAAGCATCTCCCCAGTTGCTGTTTCTAAAACTGTCTGAACAAAACATTGTAGAGCTTTATTTTTAGAGTCGTCGGGAAAATTGCTTTCGGTAATTAATTTTTGTGCTAAAAAAAATCCCATATCACCCAAGCAAATAGCTTGCGAAAGTCCATAATGGTTTCCACCGAGAGCTTGCCAGAGAGCAGGCTTACCTCTTCTTAAGCGACTACGGTCAATAATATCATCATGAGCCAAAATGGCAGTTTGAAAAATTTCATAAGCGATCGCTGGCTGTAAAATCTCTAAACTTTGTCCACCAGCTAACTCATAACCAAGTTTAACTAAAACTCCACGTAACCTACTACCACCCAAGTTAGCCTCAGCAAAAGCCTGGTGCAAACTGCTTAGTTGAGGCGTGAAGCCTGTAATTTGCTGTTGCCAATTTGTTAAAAAGTTGCTTAATTCTTGGTTTATTTGCCCAGCAGTTGTTTTTAAATAATCAGCAAAATTATCCATCGAAGTGATTATATTCTTGCCTTCACCTTATCATTAACACAATTAGTTATCCAATCAGTTAGATTACTTAAGTCTTGTTTAATTATTAGCAGTTCTGGGCGATGCCAACGGGGACTAAACTCTTCTTCTCCTTTTAAATATTTCCATGAATCTACATTTAACCAGTCTTGACCGTAAATTGCCGGTTGAGGTAATCTGTCATCAGTATTTCCACAAACATCACCGAGCATTTCTATTCTGGCAATTTGACCAGCAGGCCATTGGTAACCATAATAATAACCTGTATCCCATGGTAAAACTTTAGCATATCTTTGAGCATCATAGACAGCAAACACCGTGGCCACATCTATCCCCAGAAAACTAGATACCTCTTGCAAACGTTTCACTAGATCTGAGGCATGAAAACCATATCTCATATACTCAGTTAAGATGAGCAGGCGCGAGTGTGGGTTAAAAGCTTCAGGAATATTAAGGCTCCTACCAATCCGGGTAGTTTCCCTACCCAACCACCAAGTATCAATTGGAGGTTGCTCATGGTCTCGCCTGAAACGGTCAACCACACCTGTAAAAACTAACCCCGGTACTCTGGCACTGATCCCCTCCACTACCAGTAAGTCATAATTATCATTTAAAAACCCTGGCAACACCTGGGTTATTAAGTCTCCTAATGGCTCAGCTAGTTCAGCTATTAAGTTGTTTTTGAGTTCTACCATAGGGAATCAATGCGAATATTGTAGGTAAAAAAGAGTAAAGTTGCAAAATACTCAGTTATTTTAAGTAAGAATCAACTATTGATTGCATCTCGGTATAGTTGTACGCTCCAGCAAAATTCGTGGTATTAAGGAAAAATCCTGGTGTTCCTGACACACCCAAAGAAGAGGCCAACGCAGTCTCTGTCTGTAAACGACTAGCATATTTCCCACTATCGAGGCATTGCTTCATGGTATTAACATCAAAAACTGGTTTTAGGAAATTAGCCAGATCAGCTGATTTAGTTTTATCATTTTTGACTACATTATTGAGTAAATCATAACCCTTGGAGCTATTTAACATATCACTAACTTCCCAAAACTTCCCCTCCTCAAAAGCACAATATAAAGCTTGAGCTCCCATTTCTCCATTTCCATGTCCAGGAAAGTAAATATAACTAAAGGCTGCCTGGCTATTTTTGACCAGTTTTTCTAACTCAGGAACTGGAGCAACATAACTTCCTCCTTCAGAAGCCAGTAGAAACTGTGAGCCTGCTTGTTTATTCAGATCTGGATTTTGGCCACTCGCTATCTGACAATAAGGACAACTAGGATCAGCTATTTCTAGCACAATCAACTTACTATTAGTATCACCAAATTTAATTAAGGATTTATTAAAAGCACTTTTAACTTGATCCATGGTGACCTGGGGAGCTGCTGATGGAGCAGCATTAGTATTAGTTGTAGACTGAGTCGGGGTAGTTGTTGAGGCAGTTGAGTCTACTGAAAGTCCTCGCAGCTTAATTGTGCCATTGGAAACCAATATTGCTATCGCGATAATTAAACTACCAATCAAGATAGCGGCGGGAGTTGAAATAATATTAGCAGGCGTGTCTTCTGGGTTCATGTTTGAGTTAGTCTATTAGAGAGTACAAAAATTGTCAATTGTTTAGTGAAATTGATTTTGCGTCTCAGCTAATCCGTTTTTTAACAGATACTCAACTAAATCAACTGCCCCAGCAATCATTGTTTTTACCTTAGTTTTTTCTTGGGGCAAGAAAGGCTCTAAAACAAAGTGACTAGCATCAAAGAAGGCTAAATCTTTTTCTCCTTGTTGAGAAATTTGGTTGCCAATCCCTAACCTCACTCTGACAAAATCATCTGTTCCCAGATTAGCTACAATTGATTCTATACCATGATGCCCAGCGGATCCCCCACCTTGCTTAACTTTGATTTTACCTAGTGGTAAATCCAACTCATCATGAATCACAATCAAATCCCCCAGAGGAATTTTATAGAAATTAACTATCTTAGCCACTGCTAATCCAGAATTATTCATATAGGTTTGTGGCTCTATCAAAAAAAGCTGCTGATCTTGTAATACCTTACTTTTTAAACGTTCATCATGTGACCAGCTAGCGACGCTGGGTATTTTTTTACCCAACTCCTCTACCACTTGAAACCCTAAATTGTGTCTGGTAACAAGATATTGCTTGCCAGGATTGCCTAAACCAACAACAATTTTCATCAAACTATTTTAACATTAAAATAGACTCTGCTGAACTTGCTCCACTTGTTCTTCACCCCAAATTTTAATCTCACCATAAGTATTATCAAAACCAGGCTTAATCTCTACTTCACCGTGTCTTACCTTCTCCACACCTTCAGCTATTTTTTGTCCAGAATAGCTAGTAATCCTGGCAATTGGGACGGTAGTTAAAATATTAATCTCATTATCTAAATGTTCAATTAGTTTATTATATTCAGCTTTGACTTTTTGAGCTGAGGTAGTCATTTTCAGACTATCAGCAATAATTTTTTCCAAGCCAATCAACATTTTAAAACCAGGTCTTTGGGAAAATGCCGCAGAGGTAATCAAACCATCTTTGGTGACCAGTTTCAGATCTTCGCTTGCTCTGGTTGCCAGTTTTTCTATTCTTTGAGCCACTCCAATTGTTAACTTCTTGCCACATTTTGGGCAAGTTTCACCCTGACTTAATACTTCCTCAGGAGAGAAAACCACCCCACAGTCACGATGTCCAGAGTAATGATACTTTCCTTCTTCAGGAAAAAATTCAATGGTATAGTTAATATTTTGCTTTAACAGATCATCTTTTAACTCAGCAAAGGACAAGCCACCTTTAAAGACTGTCGCTTCCCTACCTAAATTTGGTAATGAATGGGCATCAGAGAAAGAAACAATTGCTTTGTGATCAAGATCAGCGATACGCCAATTCATCGCTGGTTCAGATGATAAACCTGTTTCCACAGCAAGAATATGTGATGATAAATCTTTAAAACACTCATTAAAAAAATCATAGCCAGAGTTGCTGCCAAACAAAGAAAACCAAGGTGTCCAGATATGAGCCGGGATAATCAAAGCTTGTGGCTCGGTTGTTAAAACCAGCGCTACCAAATCATGAGCAGACAAACCCATGATTGGACGCCCATCTGAAGCTAAATTAACTCCTTTCTTGATCAACTCAAGTGAGATTTTATTTGCAGATTCAAGTGAAGGTAAGATCAAAACTAGATGTATCCTTTTGACTTTGCCTTGATCTGAGTAAATACAGGAAACCTCAGTAGTAGCTACAAATTTCACCCCCGCAAACTCATAAAAACCATCTTGGAATTTAGTCAAAGATGTCTGCAATTCTTTCTGCCAAATTGGATGCAAACAATCACCAGTTCCTAGTAAGTTAAGCCCTTTAATCTTGGCCCATTTGGCTAAATTTGGCACATTAATATCTTTGGAGCAAGCGCGGGAGAACCGAGAATGAAGATGTAAATCGGCAATATACATAGGCTCATTTTAACTTAAATTAAGACTAGTTAAAATTGACAAAAATGGTGAACTATGGGATAATATATGTGTATGCAACCTATCGAAACCCACCCAGATGCCTTACAGACTTTCTGTCATACAGAAAGTCTTTCTGATGCCCAGTTGAAAGAGCTAACAATCGCGCATCCAGAAATTGAGGCAAGCACAACTAGATCTGATATTAGACCCTTCGTGGGAGCACTCGCTGCTTTAGCTCTTTTAGTCCCTGTATCTCAAGAGTTGCCTAAAATATTTCAAATTGTAGAACAAATTTTTAAACACTAGGCCAACCAATCCTCTGTTGCTGCTCACCCATTTCCTCTGATTCTTCCACAGAGTTATATCTATTGCTTTTTAAGTGTATGGGGAATCTGCAAACAAGCGTGAAGTAATTATTTTGCTGAATATTGCAGCTTATACATTTCTATTAATTCTTTTACTGTGGTGGCATCTTCCGCTTTCTTATCTGAGTCTCTGAATCTAACCAATCTGGGAAATCTTAAAGCAAAACCTGGTTCGTTTTCAGTCTTGCCTGCAGTATGGACTGGAGACCTGGTAATCTCATCTGCTAAAACTTCAATCACAATTTCTGGCTTAATCCATACACTAGGTACCAGGATGGAATTAACTCGAGCTGGCTTACGTTCCAGTTTTATTTTATCCGCTCTTTGATGAATCTCTCGCCACTCCTCATCAGACAAACCAGTACCTATTTTAGAAACTGTCACAAACTCATCTTTTTGGGAATCATAAACCCCCACCAGTAGTGCCCCAGCTCCAAATTCTGCTCTTTTACCCCTTCCAAAAACATATCCTAAAATGACACAGTCAACAGTATCTTTAAGCTCTCCAGCAGAATGTCTTTTGAGCTTGACCCAATTAAAATTCCTCGCCCCTGCTTCATATTTTGAATCAGGCTTTTTTAGGACTAAGCCCTCGAGGCCTTTAGTTAAAGCATCATTAAAAACTGTTTCAATCTTTTCCACCTCTTGAGTAAATTCACCAGGCTGGGCAATTAGCACTCCATCACCAGAAACTGTCTGAGTCAGCTTCTCCATTCTATCGCGCAAACTCAAATCCACCAGAGATGTACCATTAAGATACATCACGTCAAAGACAAAAGCTTTTAAAGGCAAGGCCTCAGCCATTTCTTCAACTTGGTACTTTCTTCTCCTTTTGGTAGTTTCCTGAAAAGGCAAAAACTCCTCAGAATCTTTGTTGTAAGCCAAAGCCTCAGAATCAAAAATGGCTGTTTTAGCTTTGATTTGCTTTTTAACTCCTGCAATTACATCAGGCATCATGGCCGTAGTCTCTTCTAGATTTCTAGAAAAAAGACGAACCTGATCTCCATTTTTATGAATCTGTACTCGGAAACCGTCATATTTGTATTGCATATGGACTTCTCCACCCATTTTTTCCAAAATAGTTTTGGCATCAGGTAATCTCTCAGCTAGTTGTGATCTAATTGGTCTACCCACCTCTACGTCCAATTCCTCTACTGATTTTAAATCGTTTTGGCACAAGGTTTGAGCAATTAAGCCTAGATCAGAGGTTTTATTATAAGCTGCTTCTAGAATTTTTCTATTTTCCCGACCACCAGCTCTCGCTTTTGCCAAACCATCTAGTACTGTGGGATCACCTATTCCTAATCTGGAAGTACCTAAAGGAATTCTGGCTAGATGTTTTGCTGAAGAAGCATTAATTTGTTTCAGCAAGTCTGATAATATGTTGAGTTTTTTATCCACAGTCCCTTCGCCTGAGGTGCGCGCAATCTGTAAAAGTTGAGCAAAAACTTCTTTCACAGCAATATGCGAATCCGTGATCTTTGCTTGACTATTCAAATTTTGCGCAACTTTGCCTAAATCACCGATCTGTCCAAAACTACTCAGAACTTCCTCTTTTTCCACCCCATAGGCCTGAGCAATTGCCGCAGCTACCGATTTTTCCGCCATCCCAATCTCAACTGGTTCATAAAAAGGAGCTACCCTACCCTGAATTAAATAGACAATCTCTTTAATCTCCTCATCTTTAGCCTCATTAAACAGCTCAGCTAAAATATCAATTAAACTCAAGCGCGAGGAGGTTTCTTCTAATCTGTCCAGGTATTCTGCAAGCTTGGCAAAGGTCATCTTCTGGATTGTAACTGAAAGAGGTATCTCTGACAACTCTAGATTAGTTATATAATCTAGTCATGGATAACATTACTGAAGCTCCCCAATCACCACAAACACCAGAAGATAAATATGGGATTATTGAGCAGAGGGAAATGCAAAGACTGGAAAAACTTTTTGAGGCGATTAGGAGTGGCGCGATCACTCGAGATAATCAAGCATCAATCATCGCCGCTGAAGTTCAGAGAAGAGTTAGCTATGAACGGCGTATAGATGCATCTTTGGAAGATCCGATGATGAAAGGTTTCTATACCAAAGAGCATTTCAAAAACCATGTTCAAAGAGTTATTGATGACATCAACGAGCAACATACAGTAGGTCGAGCTAAGGACGTACCCTACAAGGGTGCAGTTTTAGTAATTGTAGATGTTGACCATTTGAAAGAGGTAAATGATCAACATGGACATCTTACTGGAGATGAGGTTTTGTTGGGAGTAGCGAATCAAATTAAAGCTATTATCAAAAGAAGGTCAGATGTTTTTGGTCGACAAAATAGCTCTACTGATGAAGAAACCGAAGGAATCAGAGGAAGATTTGGTGGTGATGAGATAGTTTTACTATTAGACGATACTGATACTATGGGTGCTGCAAGAGTACTGGGTAAACTCGCACATAATCTACGCACCCAACCAATTAAACTAGCCAATGGCCAAGAAATTACCCAAACAGCATCTATCGGAGCAACCGCTATTACTCCAGGTCAGACATTTGATGAGATATTTGAAAAAGCTGATCAAGCAACCTATTTTTCCAAAACTCATGGCAGAGATCAGGTAACAATTTGGACTGAAGAAATTGGCAAACAATACGAGGCTATCCAGCCAGCACATAGCTAGCTTTTTTGGTCCCACCAATCTTTTTAATCAAACCTTTTTGCTTCAAGAATTTCAACTCTCTTAAGACTGTATCATCAGAGTAATCAGGAAACATCTTCCTAAAATCTTTATTTTGCATAGCTTTATTCCTATTTAAATACTCCATAATTACCATCTGCCTTTCATTTAAAGCCACCTGTTCCCCTAACCTGTCTTTAACTCTGGCATCAACAGAGATTTTCTTGACTCTTTCCTTGGTATTATTTAGCTGAATGGCCACACCTTCTACAAAATACTCAAGCCACGGAGACAAATCACGTTCCCGATTATCCATCACTAATTGATTAGAAACAGCTTGCAAAGTCACATAATAATCCATCGGACTGTTATCAAAATATTCCTCTAGTGAAAAGAATTTACGGATATCATAGCCTTCTAAAAACATCACCAAAGTAGCAATAGCCCTTGCAGCCCTCCCGTTACCATCAGTAAAAGGATGAATTCTTGATAACTCATAATGAATAATGCCTGCTTTTAAAACTGGGTGTAAATCTTTACTATCTTCTCCATTAATCCAGCTCAGCAAATCTTCTACCAGGTAAGGAACTTCCGCAGCCGGTGGCGGAGTATAGGAAACCTGGCCAGTTTGAGAATTTTTTAAAACTACTTGTTTATCACGAAACTTACCAGCATGATCTTCAGGCAATACTCGATCAACTGCTAACCGATGCACCTCTAAAATTGTTTCTAAAGTTAAATAATATTTTCGCCCTGAACCGATTCGACTGGCTATCTCATCGATAAAGCGCATAACGTTGCGATAGTTAATCACCTCTTGGACATCTCGATCACGAGCGATAATTTCTTGTCCATCCAAAACACCTTGCGCTTGCTCAAAAGTTAACTGATTGCCCTCCAGGTGAGTACCATGATGGACTGTTTTTTCTAGTGCTTCTCTTCTAAACTTAGCTTCCCAGGCTGGAATGAGAGGAGAGTTCAAAATCAGTTCGCGTGACGCTTCAATTACTCCAACGTTTTTTAATAGCTTTTGTGAGATAGTAAACTTGGGTACAAACATGAGCAGTAATCTTAAACTGTGCAGATTATTGCACAATTCCCGAAACTTGCGCAATAAGTCAAACTAGCTCAGATATAAACTTAATATTGCTGCTTGAGAAACTTTGACTTACAATACTCTCAAGATGGCTAAAACAGAGGAAAAAGAGAAGGCTTTTCATGAAGAGCTAATTGGACAGTTGGTAACGCTTGCTACTTCAGGCTTTGGTTTGGTAGCAGCTCTGGCTTGGAACGCAGCAATACAACAATTTGTCGGTGAATATATTGAACCTAGGATCCCTGGCTCGGGCATTCTTTCTCGTTTGATCTATGCCCTAATCATCACTTTTTTTGCTGTTTTGGTAACTTATCAATTAACTAAGCTTAGTGCCCGGATGCAAAGAAAAGACTAGCTTACCAGCTTGCCTTCTTCCACTTTAAACACTTGTATTGAACTCATAAACTGATTTGGTAAATTTTCAGTCTCGACGGCGGAGATTAAAGTTTGTTGCCGACCAATGGCTTGAATCACAAAGTCCTGATGCGCCCTGTCAAGTTCAGAAAAAACATCGTCAAGTAGTAAGATCGGTGAAATATTTTTAACTTGTCTAACATATAGTAATTCAGCTAGTTTTAACTCCAGCACCGCGGTACGCTGTTCACCTCTGGAGCCAAAAAAAGCTAAATTCTGTCCTGCTAACTGAAAAGTAAAATCATCGCGATGAGGTCCGACTAAAGACTGGCCAGCTGCTACTTCTCGACTCAGATATTGGGTGACTCTGGCAGTGGAAATTTCACTGGCTTGATAATTAAAAGTAAATTTGCCCAAACTACCATTTTCTCTACTGTTAATCACCTGAAAAAAATGTTCTCTTTTCTCAGTAATAACCTTACCTGAGTCAATCATCTGTTCAGTCCAAAATTCTAACTGATCAGTAGTAGCTAATCCTTCTTTAATATTTTTTAAAACCCTGTTTTTGGCAGTTAGTGCTTGGGTATAGATATTCATGGCTGATTTGTAAGTTTTATCTACTTGAGCCAAAGACAGGTCAAGATGCCAACGCCTTAGCGAGGGTGAACTTGTCACTAGATTGATATCTTCTGGAGCAAAGGAGATCGCCACTAAATTACCAATATAATCAGTCGAGCGTCGAGGTACACCGTTGACTCTGACTCTTTTTTCGATCACCTCACTATTACCAGGATCTTTGTGTTGCATATATATTTCCAGGGCAGTAGTTTCAGGTTCTAAGTCTGACTGCACTACTCCCTCAACTCGGAGGTAATTTTTTTTATACTGGACTAGCTGAGCGTCTTTGTCAGCCCGGGAAGATTTGGTAGTAGCTAAAAAATAAGCAGACTCTAAAAGATTAGATTTACCTTGAGCATTTTTGCCAATAAATAGAGTTACCGGAGCAAAATCAATCGACAGTGCACTGAGATTACGGAAATGAGTTAGGCTGATTTTTTTGAGAAACATTGTTCCCCATCATACCCTAATTTGAGGATTTTTTGAAAGATCAAATGTCCCAATGTCCACCACCTAAAAATTCTTTAATTCTGGGAGTAAGTTGGCCTTCATGAAAAAACATCTTAGGATGATGAGCCACTGAGCCAATAAAAACCACAAATAATCCAATGGCAACAAAAATTGGTGTGACCCCAAAAATATCAGATAAACCTCCAGCGAGGATAATTGGGATTGCTGACACACCTGTCATAAACACCCCCAAAACTGCAAAAATCTTACCACGATCTTTTTCTGGGGTGTTTTCTTGAATGACAGTTTGACAAGGAATAGCCACCGAGACCATTGATAATCCTAACAGAAATGCCAAGATGCCAAAAAAGAATGAAAGCGAAGGTGCCATAAAGAAATAGCGCGGATGGCGAATTCTAACTGGTTCAGTCACCTGTAAAAGATGTGCTAAAGTAGGCGCAATCCCCATTAAAATAAAAACCACGCCAGCAGCTAAGATTGCTGGAATCACGACAGCCCTTCTGGGTACTCCATGAAAATATCTACCTAGCAGTAATGCCCCAATAATCATTCCACAACCCAAGGGTAACATCACAAAATAAGAAGCATCGGTTGCATTAACTAGCAAAACTCTTTCCAAATAATCAGGCATCATTACTGCCAACATGCCAATAATTCCTTGAATTACCCCCATCAAAAAGATAGCTACCGCTACATTTAGCTTGCTTCTAATAAAACGCAGCATTTGTCTGGCTTCGCTAAAAGTCAAATCTAGTAATTGTTGTAAGCTTTTTATTAACTGATTTCTGGCTAGTTGATGAGGATTCTGTACTTGAATTACTGGTAGCTTTTGTGACAACAGGAACGCTGCAAACAATATTATTCCACCAAAAATATAGACACTATCTATACCAAAAAGCTGTAGCATTGGTCCCGAGATAGTAAAACCTGCCATCAGCGCAGCATAAAGTGTCAGAGAAAACAACGAATTAGCGATAATCAATTGTTTACGAGACACCAGCATCGGAATCGAAGAACTTTCTGAGGGCATAAAAAATTGAGCCAGTGAGTTAATAATAAAAGTATCTACTAAAATCCCAACCAGTGATTGTTTCACCAGCAAAAGCATTAAAAAGGCCACGGCCAGCAAAAAATCAACTGTCAAAATTATCTTCCGCCGATCTACCATATCGACAAATACCCCAGCCAATAGTCCAAAAATTATGGTTGGGGTATAAATTGCTAACATCAATGCCGAGATTGCTAGGTTGGCATGGGTAAGTCTAAAAACCCAAACTATTAAAGCAAAGTTGAGCGTATTGTAGGCTAGCTGAACTAGGATTTGATTAAACCATAAATGACGGAAGCCAAGGTTACTGATAACCGAGCTAAAGTTAGTTTGATCCTGCATAAATTCAGGTGGACATTAGATTATATACCAGAAAAGAAAGTTAATGTTGACAAGAGGGGCAGTAAAAAGTGCTCCTACCTGCCTGGGTGATTCTTTTAACTTCCCCTGGGCAGTCATGACAAGCCTGACCTTCACGATTGTACACATGAGCAAAATCTAAAAAACGACCTTTTTTACCCTGTGCATCCACAAAATGAGTCCTAGTAGAACCACCATATTTAATTGATAAATTCAAAGCATCTTTGATCGCTTTATCAAGCTGTTGGAAATCTTTATCAGACAAACGATTAATTTTCCTCTTAGGATCAATCCTGGCTAAAAATAAACTCTCAGAAGCATAAATATTACCAATTCCAGCTACACTCGCTTGATCCATTAAAGCTACTTTAATGGGAATTTGAGGATGTTTACTTAGTCTATCTTTTAAGACTTCCCAAGTAAAACTTTTTTCCAGAGGTTCTGGGCCTAAAGCTTGTAACTCCTTTTGCTCATTCAGTTTGGCAGTTGGCAGCAGTTTAACCCAGCCAAATTTTCTTTGATCATTAAAATAGAGCGTTTGGGACTTACTCAAATAAAAAATAACCCTAGTAGCTTTATTGGGCATTTGTCCTGCCATATCCAGAGTTGGGTGCCCACCAATCAACCTTTGATGATCATAGACTAAAATTAGCTGTCCACTCATTTTTAGATGAATTAGTAAGCTTAAGTCATTATCCAAATCAATTCCTAACATTTTGGCTCTACGCCAGACTTTAATAATTTTATGCCCTTCTACCAAAGAGGTCTGAGCAGGAAAGCTTTTTTTATTTAGCACCTCTACCCTAGTAATGGATAAACCCACAATCTTTTTCTCCAAACCTCTTTTAATTGTTTCTACTTCTGGTAACTCAGGCATATCGGAGCCGCTGCCACTTATGCCTTGATCCAGCGGCGAGATCAGGCGAGATCACTTGCAAAAGTAATCTAAATGATTGTTTTTGACAAGGGCATCCTGTTAACTGTTTTTTTAATGAGCTCTAGGATTGCTTTTTCAAACCTACTTTCTGAAAAGTTTTCAGCCTGTCTATGACAATCTTTAGCCATGAATTTTTTATCATCAAATTTTTCTAAAACTTGTATCAGAGCTTGAACTGTGACTGGGTTAAAAAATAAGCCAGTTTTACCTTCTACAACAGTTTCCTTAAAACCTCCTGCTTGGGGAGCAATAACTGGGGTACCAGAAGCCATTGATTCTACTGGCACAATCCCAAAGTCTTCATCTTCCGAAGCCACAATAGTAGCTTTTGCTCCAGCATATAAAGCTGGTAATTCTTCATCTTTGACTTGTCCTAAAAATTCTATCGTCGGCCCAGTCAGTTTTTTTAAATTTTCCAGTTCAGGCCCATCTCCAACCACTTTTAAAGGTAGTTTTAATTTAGTACAAGCTGTCACAATTACATCTATCCCTTTGCCCCGAACTAGCCGCCCCACTGATAAGTAATAACTTTTTCGATTCTTATTTCTAAGATCAGTAACTTTAAATCTCTCAGTATCAACTGGTGGATAAATTACCACTGCCTTCCGCCGATAAAACTTGGCAATTCTTCCGGCCACATTTTCTGAGTTAGCTACCAAAATATCTGGTTTTTGTGAGGTCTCAAAATCAATCAATCTTAAAAAATGATTAGCTATTTCCCCACCAACTTTAGTCAACCAATGCTTCTGGTAATTATAGGAGGTAGTGTAGCCATACAAGTATCGGGGTGGTGTGTGGATATAGCTAATATGCAAGCTTCCAGGTTTTACTTTGACAGCCTTGGCAAAATAAATCGCACAGGAAGAAATAACTACATCATATGAAGATAAGTTAAAGCCTTGAAAAGCTGAAGCAGCCAAAATCCTTAAGGGAGAAATCAGTTTGCCTGCCAAGGGTAAGTTTTGCAGCCAAGAAGTTTTAATTTCCCAGCCTGTAAATTCCTTTTTTTGCTCACCCAAAGAGTCTAAATTAGCATAGGCTGTATAGAGAGGAGCTTCCGGAAAAATTTTATGCAAAGCTAGCAATACTCTTTCTGCCCCACCAAATTCCTTAAGATAATCATGAACGATAGCTATTTTCACAGGTAAATTGTATCAGAAATTACTTCCTGCCGGTGAGTAATTTTCTTTGAGTTTCTCGAAGAGCAACCTTGGGTAAACTATCAGCATTTTTAGCTAAATATTCTTTAACTGTCTGTTTATGCTGAGTTATCAAACTCCTTAAAAGCCAAGAGACTGCTTTGGTAATTAAAATATCTTGGCTGGATTTTAATTTTTCAATATTTACAAAAGCTATATTTGCTAGTTTGGGGTCTACTGATTGCCTAACGGGTTTAACCAGTAACACCAAGCTGGCCCTTTGCTTAACAGGATTTTTATCTTTCACTAAATTTTGCAGTAGTTTTTCCCACTTACCCCACTGCTCTAAAAAATCCTGAGCACTCCAAGGTCCAGCACACAAAGTATCTATTTCTGCCCAACCTTCCAGAGTTTCTAACCACTGATCTAAAATACTAGGATCCAAAACAACCCGCAGTTGTGGTAAATATTCCAGCAAGAAACTGGGTAGAGTTTTTTCTTCATAAGAGCAAGATTGGTATAAGCTGCTCAATAAATCAACCACCTCAGCAGCTTGCTGAGTTTTTAATTTTTTAGCCCAGTCTTTGGCAATTTGGCGCTGCTGTGGATTAGATAGACGATAAAGCTGATGTGTTGTTCCTAGATATTTGCCTAAATTAAATTCTAAATCGCGGGCTGAGCAGTGATTGCTTTGAGAAACTTTCTGAATATCTTTCAAGATCTCTCTTTGAAGATTAGCCATTTTTCTCCTGTTGTCTAACTATCTCATACAGAGCAATTGCGGTGGCTACGGAAACATTATAACTTTCTGTTAATCCAGACATTGGTAAATAAACCATCTTATCAACCAGAGCTTTAACTTCCTCAGAAACTCCTACTGCCTCATTACCCACCACTAAAGCAATTTTACCAGCAAAATCAACCGCCCAAACTTTTTCTGCCTGTGGATCAACTATTGTGGCAACGATGGCAAATCCGCTCTTTTTTAAACGATTAAGCTCTTTAGTAGCATTGGTGGCAAACGTCAGATTTAGCCACTTTATAGCCCCTTTGGAAGTGTTTTTTGATAGTTTAGGAGTCTTTTCTTTTGAGTGCAAGATCACCACTTCCCCCACCCCAAATCCTTCAGCTGAGCGCAAAATAGCAGAGATGTTTAACTCCTCTGACAAATTATCTAATACCAAGCAAAGATTTTTCCTTCTTTGCTGGAATGTTTTGCTTATTCGTTCTTGCCTAGTCAAATCTGAATCTTGTTTCATCTTTCCGATTTTACTTAAATTAGGTTAGTTATCGCAACTTACTTAATGTCTTGTCCAGCCCTACAGATACAACTTCATCCCAGTATGTGGTATATTCATCTTAAGATAGAATAATAAATTAATGAGCCTGCTCAAAAAAATACTTTTTGCTCCTCTATTTTTATTTGCTTTGGCTGAATTTATTAATCAACTAAAGCAATATTTGCTTAATCCCTATATAATTTTTAATTTAGACCAAGCCACCTTGTTGGGTATCTTACTCTTATTGGGATTGTTAATTTTGGCTAGCTTGTTGTTTGGAGTTTTTCTTACACTGGCTAATGATTGGAAAATTGTTGCTCCAGTGATTTTATGTGCTGCAATCTTACCTATTGCTTTACTCAATCAACCAATTAATACTATCAATCCTGTTAGTTTTATTCTCGCTGGAGGATTAGTTTTTATTTTGGGCTTTGTGTTTGTGGTACTTCACGCTAACCTAGCCTCCTATTTAACCTTTCAACCCAACATCATAATCAGCCCAGCCATCAAACAAACAATCGCTTTAATTTTAATACTAGTAAGCTTCACCTACTATCTTAGTGCTAACATGCTTATTGCCAAAGGAGGTTTTACTATTCCAGATTCAGTTTTCAATTTTGCCTTACAGTTTATACCTAGCAGCGAGCTTCCTAGTACCCAATCACTTTCTAGCCAGTTACAAGTTACTCCAGAACAGCTACAGCTTCTTCAGCAAAACCCTCAGCTACTGCAGGCCTATGGTTTAGATCCCAGCATCCTCAATAATCTGCAAACTAGCAGTCCCCAAACTACAGCTAACAGCCTGATCAAGCAAACTCTACAGCAAGAATTTCAAAAAATGCTTGCTCCCTATCAGCAATATATTCCCATCCTTTTAGCAATTCTTTTTTATTTTACTCTGCAGTTTATCACGATGTTTTTGAACTTACTGATCCCAGTTTTTATCTGGTTAGTTTTCCTCATTTTAGAAAAAACAGCTTTTGTCAAGTTTACAGTGGAGATGAGGGAAGTCAAAAAATTAGTAGTCTAATTATTTTAGTTTTTTCAATAGTGAAGCCGGAGTTTTGATAATTTCTCTGATAAGCACTAGTCTACACAATTCATTATCTTGGTCAGATAAGGCATAAACTGGTTTACCTAGGGCTACAGCACAACCAAGCTCCAAAGTCACACTTACTCCAGAGTATCCCTCTTTATTGTAGAGATAAACCACATCTGCCATCTTGATTTTGTAAAAATGATCATGGGTTAAACCGAGGGCAATAAATTTCTTATATTGATCAGATAATTTCCCCCATTCTTCTTGGCCAGAATGCAAATATGGTTCATAAACAACTACACCAAATTGCCTTAGCTTTTGGGCAAAAGCTCTGATTTCTGATTTAAAGCGTTTTGATCCACAAATAACAACACTTTTCATATAGTTAGAATATTTTCCACCAGTCAGGTCTTACTTTGAGTTTAATCATTCCCTGCTTTGTCTTGCCACAATCTCAAGATATCTTGAAAATACTGATCTCCCTCAGCTAATTTCCTGATTTTCAGAATAGGTAAAACAAGTTGATCAATACCAAGAAATCTGAGATGACATTGTTTGGCTGCTTGTTCACTTAAAGGACAAACAGGAACATGCTCTTGCATTAAACAATAAGCATCCTGAACAAAGGGGCATTTCGACTGAAGATTAGGTACACTCGATAAATTATTTAATAAGTGTTTTATCCACCATTCGCCAAGTCCTGGTGGTAAATCATACTCTGCTGTCATTATTACTCCTCAGGGAGATTTATTATACACTCTATTACAAGTTTAATGGCTCCATCTCTCCCCAGTTAGGACCCATTTTCAGTTCAGCTATTACTGGGACAGAAAGTTTGAGAGCATTCTCCATCTTAATCTTAACCATCTGAGCTACTTCCCTAATAACTTGAGGATCAGATTCAAAAAGCAGCTCGTCATGAACTTGCAAAATCATCTTGCTTTTGAATTGACCCAACTCTTTATCAATTTCCACCATTGCTTTTTTGATCATGTCTGCCGCAGTTCCTTGGACTGGATGATTAATTGCTGCTCGCTCACCAGCTGCCTGAAACATCCGATTTTGGGAAGATAACTCAGGAAAATATCTTCTTCTACCCCACATTGTTTCCACAAAACCTTTTTCTCTGGCTTCTTGTAAAGTTTTAGCCATCCAATTGCGCACCTGCGGGAATTGGGCAAAGTATTCCTCAATATATTGCTTGGCTGTAGCAAAATCCACTCCTAATTGCCGTGACAGCGCGTGTGCTCCTTGACCATAAAGAGTAGCAAAATTCATTGTTTTACCCACCATTCTTTGTTCTTTACTAACCTGGTCCAAGGGAACTTTAAAAATTTTTGAGGCCGTTAGTTTGTGAATATCTACCCCCTCCTGAAAAGCTCTCTTTAAGCCTGAGTCATCAGCTAAATGTGCCATCACGCGCAGTTCAATCTGCGAGTAATCAGCCCCTAATAAGAGCTTGTCTTGAGGCACAATAAATATTTTCCTAATTTCTGAACCAAGTTGACCCTTGATCGGAATATTTTGCAGGTTGGGATTTTGTGACGAAAGTCTGCCAGTGGCTGCTCCTTCTACATTAAAAGTAGAGTGGATCCGCCCGTCATCTTGAACATACTTGGGTAACGCATCAATGTAGGTTGAGATTAATTTAAATAGTTGCCTGTACTCTAAAATTAGTGAAACTACAGGATGTGCATCTTTTAACTGTAACAGGCTTTCTTCATCAGTTGACCTACCCGTTTTAGTCTTTTTCACTACTGGCAGTTGTAACTCATCAAAAAGTAGTTCCGAAAGCTGCTTTGGACTATTAATATTAATCTGATGACCGATAGTGGAGTAAATATTGTCCTCTAGTTTAGCTAATTTACTTTTTAAATCCTCACCAAACTCATTCAATAATTTGAGATTAATCAATACTCCATTGGCAGTCATTTTTTGTAAAACAGCTTCTGTCTGTTCATCTAGCTGAGTAATCTGTGTATTAGAATTTTTATCACTTATATTATCATTAGAGGATATTATATTTGCCGTGCTATCAAGTCCTGGTATTTTGCTTATTAAGCTTTTAAAGTCTAACTGTTCAAAAATTGTTACAACCTGAGATGGATCAAAATCCATTAATTTACACGATTCAAGATCAAGCCTAATTGGCACTTCTGTTTCCAGGGTTGCGAGTTTTTTGCTCATTTGGGCTGACTCAAATCCGTCCTCAAGCAACTGCTTAGTTCGAACAGGCAAATCATCAAGATGAAGGTAAATTGTTTCCAGAGTTTGATACTGGTGTACAAGTTTGGTCGCAGTAACCTCTCCTATTCCAGGTACCCCGGGAATGTTATCCGAAGTATCACCAGCCAAGGCTTTATAATCTACTAAATTTTGGGGAGTAAAACCAAATCTGGCAGCAAATTCCTCTTCTCCATAAAGCCCAACATCGTTCAAAGTCTTCTTGGGCATCAGTACCTTAATCTTCTGATCAATCAGCTGCATAATATCTCGATCACCAGTCACAATCACAATTTCATCTATTTCCTTTAACTTTTCTGCTTGTTTGGCCAAAGCTCCAACCAAATCATCAGCTTCAAAACCTGGCAGTTTATACTCAGGAATATTAAAAGCCTTAGTAATTGCAAAAACTCGATCATATTGAGCACTTAAAGCTTCATCAGCAGGTCCACGGTTAGCTTTATATTCAGCATATTGAGCATGCCTAAAAGTTGGTGCTTTCATATCCCAAGCAATTGCCAAATACTCAGGATGAAGCTGCTCAAAAGTTTTTAATAGCATCAGCGAAAAACCATAAACAGCATTAACCAGCTCACCTGATTTGGTGGAAAGTGGTGGTGTAGCATGATAAGCCCGATGTAAAAGTGCATTGCCATCTATTAAAACCAATCTTTTCATTTATTGGGAATATAGCTGCATTGTAGCAGAAACAGTTTCTTCAGACAGCCCTATGTACGTGTCTTTCTTACTTGCTTCCTACCATATGTTAAACTCCATACTGAGGTCAAGCTGTCGATTACTTCCCAGAGAATATAGTTATCCATATCAAATTTGTCTGGAAGTTGATAACCAAGATTGGTCAATTCACGATAATAAAAACCAGTAATTTGCCAACGAGGGCCTTTCCATAGTAGTGGGTAATGTTTTAAAGAAGACAAGATTTCTGCTTGAATACCACTAATATGATGATAATCTGCATCCACAGTTTGATCTAGAATTTTTGCTTCTGCTTGACTAGACAAGGCATCAACACGCGCCCGATCGCCAGTATACAATCCATTGACTATACCGTTTAGATAAATCCTAGTAGCAAGATGGTCACTTTTTGTTTTGACCGCTCTTTGCTTGTATAAATTGAAGCGGAAACTTCTCAAGAGTTTCTCAATGATGACCCTCACCCGTTCTCTGGTTATTCCTACGGTTTGACCAATCTCTGCGAGAGTATGAGGAAAGGTATCATTCAATCCAAAACGTAACTGCATAATTAACCTATTCCTCTGGTTCTGAAAAGTAACCATACTGAGAGTATTTACTAAAGTTTCTTTCCATTCAGCTAAATCCATTCCTCTTAGTAACTGTGCTATCTGATTTTGCTCAACTGCTAATGCTCTTTCTCCATCTAGCAGAGAAATTAAAAAAGGCTGGGAGATCTGCCTTTGATACAACTCTATTGCATGATGAATGCGCAAGCTCGAATCATGAAGGTGAGTTTCTCGAGAAGAATTTAGTTGATTTAGTGAATTGTTTTGTTGATCAGTGTCCTGCTTACCTAAACTATCAAACTCCTGCAAACTAGTCTCAATCCCTTGGGAGATTAAGTCCGTTTCATCAAGTGAAGAATTTGATTCTTTGGTTTGCTTTTCCACGCTATGCACCACACTACTCAACAGATTCCCTATCCAAACTTGCCGAGCAGAATCTTGCCAAGAAGGCTCATCAGAATTAGCTAACTGCAGACAGCGCTGAGTCACATTTACTCCAAACGAGCCTATTTTCTTAGATAACCTACGATAAGAGGCTAGATCTAGGCTCTCTTCTTGTAAAAGCTCAGCCCAACATAAATTTATCCTGTCTGATTCTGTTTTGATAAATTGATCTAAGGATTCGCCAGTCAAGCCGAAACCTCGCCAGACAGTTTTTTGAATCGTCGTATCAGCTTCTATCATGCTGAATATTATAGGATATAATACAGCATAAATCAAACTTAACTGAGTTATTTTGTAGTTTTTTTACCCACAATTTTTTCAAATTCTTCCGACTCAAGTGTCTCTTTCTCTAGCAGAGCTTTAGCTACTTCTTCAAACTTTATTTGATGAGATTTTAAGAGTTTCTCTGCTTCCACCGCACTATTACTTAAGATTTTTTCTACTTCCTCATCTACCCTATCCTGCAGCTTAGGAGAGATTGTTGTTCCATCTTCAGGCATCCTCATCCAAGCTCCAAACATTGATTTAGGCCGAGAAGCAATTGGCCCAAGTGGAGACATTCCATAATCCATCACCATCGCTCGTGCGATTGCTGTGGCTATTTCTAAATCAGACGCTGCTCCAGTTGAGATATCTTTGAATTTCAGCTTTTCTGCTGCTTGTCCACCCAAGGCGGTAGTAATCTGATCAAGCAGTCTAGATTTTGTTTCGTTTGACCGATCCTGAGAAGGCGGAAACATTGTGTGACCTCCTGACACACCTCGCGAGACAATAGTAATCCGGTGAATCGGATCAATACCTTTTAAGAAATGACCCACAATGGCATGCCCCGCCTCGTGATAAGCCGACAGTTTACGATCCTCCTCAGTCTGCATCCGGCTTCTTCTGGGTCCTAATTTCTCTTTGGTTGCCGCTTCTTCTAAATCTTTGGGGTCAATTGCCTTCTTGCCTTCACGCGCAGCCAAAATTGCTGCTTCATTGAGCATATTGGCTATATCCGCGCCAGAAAAACCAACTGTTCGTCTGGCTAACCTATCTACTTCAACTTCTTTAGTAAAAGGCTTGCCTTTCATATGTAATTGAATAATTGCTTTTCTTTCTTCTAAATCAGGAAGACCCAGCACAACACGACGATCAAAGCGGCCAGGTCTAATTAAGGCTGAATCCAGTAAATCTGGTCTATTGGTAGCTCCTAAGACAATCACGTGATCATTAGGTGTAAACCCATCCATTTCTACCAAGATTTGATTTAATGTTTGTTCGCGCTCATCATGACCACCAGAAATTCCCATCCCACGCATCCGCCCGATCGACTCGATCTCATCGATAAAAATAATTGCTGGTGCGCTTTTTTTAGCTTGGGCAAACATATCTCTGACCCTGGCAGCTCCCACACCAACTAATATTTCCATAAATTCTGATCCAGCAATGGAGAAAAATGGCACATTAGCCTCACCAGCCACCGCTCTGGCTAAAAGTGTCTTACCAACTCCAGCTGGTCCTACTAGTAACACTCCTTTTGGAATCCTGGCGCCCAAAGACTTAAATTTTTCTGGGGTTTTTAAAAATTCCACTACCTCAGAGAGCTCTTTTTTCGCTTCATCAACTCCCGCGACATCGGAAAATTTAATCTGTGGTTGATCTTTGGAAAAAACCTTAGCCCTACTTTGGGCAAAAGAAAAAATCCCCTGACCTGCTTCTCTGGCCTGCCTAAAAATCAAGAAGAAAAAGCCTACCATTAATAAAATTGGCAAAACTGTGCCTAAAATTGACAGCCAAGCTTGTTGTGAAGAAGTATCAATTACATCAATGGTCACATTATTAGGATCTACCCCAGCATCTTTTAAAACCTGATAGATCGAATCACTGGTTTCTTTCACTGAAGTAGCTGTTTGACCATTTTTATAATCAACAGTGATTTTGTCATTTTCCAGGGTCAGTTTGCTAACCTGATTGTCCTTCACATCAGTAATTACTTGGGAGATAGGGATTTGGTTAGAGTTTTTGCCTGTACCAGTAATATTGATAAAAAAAATCAAGGCAGCCAGACCAATTAAAAAGTAGACTAGCAAGCCTTTAGCAGCGTTGATTAATCTTTTTGAGTTTATTTTTGATTTATGATTCGCCATAACAAATGGGAAAAAGTCAAATTATTCTAACATAAGGAGCATTAAAACACCAGCACTCTGGGAGTTAAATTGCTAAGTTAATGGTAGCCATTACCGTTGTGGTGAAAACCATTATGATATCCATTTATCGCATGTAATCGCATGTTCCCTAAACCCAAACGATGAGATATATCCAAACCATTAACTCCTGGTAGGTCAAGCTTAACTCCCCAATCAGAGTGACGATAATCTACGGTACGTAAATAAGGATAGCCTGCCATATCTTCAACACCCTCAAGGCGATGAATAAATGGTGGCAGTGCAGATGAGTCGATCACTCTGGCAATAGGCAACTTCCTATCAGCTACCCAAAAGTCACCTCTTGTATCAACCTCCAGCTTGAGCATAGCTGTGATCTCACTGATCCCATTTAGTCTGTTTATGGATTGAGTCAATAATACCCAACCAAAAACCCGGCTCTGCTCCAATGGTTGCACAGAATTTAAACCATACTCCTTCCACCAGGTTGATAAGTTGGGATAAGAATGTCTCAGAGCCTGTACCAAATCGACTGATGGTTTATAAGTTGCTTCCAAAATAGGTAATGCTACTGTGGTGCTAACTTCAGAAGCTTTCTCGCTCAGCAGAGCAAACTGCTCATTCAAAGCATTAGAATCCAACCCTCTTGTTTCCCCATCACGAAACATAGATAAACTATAGATCTAATATTATGGGGTGTCAAGAAGAGAGTTATCTTATTCTTGCTCCAGGCTCAACTTTACTCTGAGGTTTTAAGATAACAGGCTTCTTACTATCAGCTGCTAGAATCATTCCTTGAGACTCATAACCCATCATCATCCTTGGCTCTAAATTAGCTACCACCACTATCTGTTTACCAATCAAGTTTTCAGCTTTATACCACTTCTTGATACCTGCTAAAATTTGCCTGGGCTGCTCTTCACCCAAGTCTACTTGTAACTTAATTAGTTTGTCTGAACCAGCTAAGGCTTCTGCTGCTAAAATAGTCCCCACTTTTAACTCAATTTTAGCTATATCATCAATGGAAATCATCTTAACCCAACCCTATCTTGTTTTTAACTTCTTGGACTGTTTTTTCTGCTAATGGTCTGACTTGATCTGCTCCTTGGGCAAGTAAGCTCTCTAGGTAAGCAGGGTCAGCCATCAACTCTGTATACTTTTGCTGCAAGGGTCTTAGACCTTCAATAATCGCCTCAGCAACAGCGCTTTTCAGTTCACCATAGCCTTTTCCCGCAAAAGCACTTTCTATCTCATGACGATCAACTCCAGTAAACAGTTGATAAATTTCCAGTAGGTTATAGATACCAGGTTTTTGCAGATCAAATTTGATTTCCTGACCGGAATCAGTGGTAGCATGAGCAATTTTTGTTTTAATTTCATCTGGGCTATCAAGTAAATAAATTGCATGCCCAGTAGCAGTTTCACTTTTACTCATTTTTTTAGTGGGATCATCTAAGCCCATGATCCTGGCACCTTCTTTGGCAATTAAGGCTGCTGGTAATTTAAAAGTCTCCCCATACAAAGAGTTAAATCTTTGGGCTACATCTCTGGTTAGTTCAACATGCTGTTTTTGATCCTCCCCCACTGGCACTAAATCAGTTTGATAGAGCAAAATATCTGCAGCCATTAAGGCTGGATAATCCAGCAAACCAGTGGATACTTGCTGCCTTTGTTTAGCAGATTTTTCTTTAAACTGGGTCATCCTCATCATCCAACCCACTGGCAAAAAGCAGTTCAAAATCCAAGCTAACTCTGTATGAGCTAAAACATGTGATTGGACAAAAACTTTAGATTTTTGTGGATCAATACCTGAGGCAAGATACAGAGCAGCTACTTCCCGGATTTTCTGTTTTAAGATTTTAGGATCCTGAGGAGTGGTGATTGCATGTAAATCTACTACACAAAAGATGTTGTCATATTCCTCCTGCAGTGCTACCCAACGCTTGATTGCTCCTAAGTAGTTACCAATGTGCAAGTCACCAGAAGGTTGGACACCAGAAAAAACGCGTTTTTTCATGCTTTGAATATATCATCTGGGAACAAAAAATGCGAGGATAATTCTGTCAGTGCTTATTCTTCAGTCCCATTCAAGACATTCTTCCAAAAGCCACTTAGCTGTTTATCTATCTCACCTTGGGTCAACTCTTTAATTCCACGTTGACAATAGCCAAGTGGATACCTACACTCATCCCTAATAATATCTACTAATTTTTGCTGCTCTGCTGTTAATTGAGTGTGGGTTAACTTTCCTGCACAAGGCACATCTCCAAGACTTTCACCCCAGCTATCTGTATGTATCAAAGTTTTCTCTACTTTAGTTTCCATAGAATTTTGAGCAAAAAAATAGCTCTTTTTTAAAAAATGAGCTTTATAATTTTAGCAAGAATAGTACGCTAAAGCAAATTGCTTAAGGTTTCCTGATAAGAGCAGAGTTTACTCCAGATAAAGCAGCAGCTACTAACGGACTTCTTCGTAAAACTATTGCAGTTCGATTAGTAGTAATAGGAGAAAAAGATTGAGCTTTAGCTTTACTAGTCACAGCAGCATCTCTTTCCACAAAATTATTCTCAGTAATTGGCAAGTTTTTTAGTTGTTCAGGCACCATCTGATCCCCCAGATATATCCTAATCATAAAAATCTCTAGAAGAAAAGAGGTCAAAAAAGTAGCAGGAGTGGGGATCGGACCCACGACTTCCTCGTTATGAGTGAGGCGTTCTACCACTGAACTATCCTGCCTTCGTCACAGAAGTTGACTTCAGCAGACGAGCCTGCTTCTCACCTTCTGTTCCAGGATGAATTGTATCAAAGTCAGCTTGATTTAGGAAGAAAAACTATCTCACCAGCAGCAACCAAAAAAGGATGGCTAGGATTATTCTGTAAATTCCAAAAGGGATAAAGGTATGTTTTTTAATAAAATTAATAAACAACCTGACTGTAAACAGAGCAGTCACAAAAGCTCCGATAAACCCTACTCCTAAGAAAACTGTTTGTTGAGAAGTAAAGTGAAAACTGGTTTCTACTAAATCCAAACCAGTCGCTGCTGCCATAGTGGGGATGGCTAACATAAAGGAAAATTCTGCTGCTTGCTCTCGAGAAAGCCCCAAAAATAATCCACCTAAAATAGTGGCTGCTGAACGAGATACTCCGGGAATCATTGAGACAGACTGAAATAAACCAATTCCAAAAGCTGTTTTTATACTCATCTGCTCAATTTTTTCATGTTTTTTTTCAGCTTGAAAATATTTTTCAAACAAAATTATCGCGATCCCCCCTAATAGCAAAGCAAGTAAAGTTACCACAGTATTACCCAGTAGGTATGTTTTAATAATTTTGTAAAAAGCCAATCCTAAAATCCCAGTCGGGATAAAAGCAGCAATTAGCTTTTTCCATAAGGGTATATTGATAATGAGTCTTCTCCAATATAAAACCACTACAGCCAGAATTGCTCCTAACTGGATAAAAATTTCAAAACTTTTAGCAAAATCAGTCTGGACAATTCTTAAAATATCTGAGGCTAAAATCAAATGTCCAGTGGAAGAAATAGGTAGAAATTCAGTGATTCCTTCAATAACAGATAAAATGAGAGTTTGCAGCAAATCCATAAAACTCATTATAGTGTGTAAAGTTTACAAAGCAAAGAGAGACTTTTGAGGCTAAATTATTGTGTTACAGGGGTTTGATGAATCTCAGTCCAAAGGATTGCCGAACCAGCTTGCCATATTCATAGTGAGCAGGTTTCTCCTCTAAGACCCAGTAAAAAAGAACAATCCCTCGGCCGGAGGATTTTTCTTTTTGTTGCGGGGACTATCTGACATTAGAAACTTTTATTTAGCTTCCTAACGGTCCTTTGCTCTTATTCCAACACTTCCATTGCTGAGAAACCTTCTGTAAATAGAGCTCATAATTGAATATTTTATTCTTTTGTATATCACAACCATTTTCGCAATCTCGCAAAGAGACTCCATAAGAGTATATATCGCCATTTTGACCCGTCGAGTTTTGAATAAACCATTTTAAGCCATATTTTGCTACTAGACCTCTATCCAAACCGCAATCTATACCTAAATTATTGATCTGATCCCAATTTTCTTTCACATATGCTTTCATATAGCTTTCAAACAAATTAAAAGCTTGTGCCATATTTTTTTGATCTTCTTCATTTTCTAATGGTACAAACATATCTCCAATATCTACTGTTTGTCCTGGTTGACCTCCTACATATTGCGCTAAAGCTGTATTCTCGATTTTACCTGAAATGCTTGTTGTAAACCCTACATAGACTCCACAGTGATCTCCTTCTTTAACCTCAGCTCTACAAAGAAAACTCCCACTAGCGGAACTTTCACAGGTTGTGTTTAACCCTGTCTCGCAACTAAAAGTGACCTTGGGATTAGAAATTATATTCTTTGTCTGAACATCCTTGGCGTAACCTTTAATAATCATCTCTTTGGACAGAGTCTTACCCAATCGTTGATCTATTAGCTGAGAAGGTGTGGGGTAGGTTGGAGAAGAGTTTCTCGTTAGTGGTGGAGTTGGTAGAGTATTTGTTCTAGTAAAATAATAAACCCCTCCTGCCACCCCAAGTAATAATAAAATCCCAACAACCATAATGAGAGAAGTAAATCCTTGTTGAGATGTTCTCATAAGTATATCTTATCGCAAAAAGGGTTTCTCATTCCAGCCCTCGTTTTGATATAGTTGAGGCAATTTTTAAAGCTAAAATATTTGGTTGCGGGGGTTGGATTCGAACCAACGACCTCGAGATTATGAGCCTCGCGAGCTACCACTGCTCTACCCCGCGCTGTTACACCAAGCATTATAAGCTGACAAAGCTCTAATGTCCAACCTCTTAGTGGAAAAAGAGCTTGAACCAGCCTTGATAGTAAGGCACTGGCGTGGGGGTAGGTGTTGGTTGATTTTGCTTTAAGACTTGGTCTACCTCACTTGGTGGAATGATCACTACTGTTTCTCCTGATCTGGCCAAATTAAGCTTGTCTCTAGCCTGCTGTTCAATAAATTGTGGACTATCAAGTTGCGATAGCTGCTCTTTTAGCTCCTCATTTTTATCTTGTAATCTAGTTAATTCATCAACTGATTGGTCTAACCTTTGACCAGCCTGGAGTGAATCAAATACTTGCCTGCCGAGGTTGTAGAAGATAGCCCCAAAGATGAGCAAAAATAGGCATAAAATAACTTTTCTAATCATATTCTCTGATCAGTAAATTCAGATTGACATTACCACCCTATATTAGTAAAATATAAGCTGCAAAGTAAATTTTGCAACTTGCGAGAACTTCGCAACTATTAAAATCGTTGTTTTAATAGCATTTCGTTCTCTAGAGCCATAGAAACTATCTTTTACTAATATAATTATTTAATATAACACTAACTTTATGACCAGTTTAACAGAAGCCAGACAACAATTTATTGATTATTTAAAAAGCCGCAGTAGGTCTTCTGCTACCATTCTTGCTTATGGTAAAGATGTGGAACAACTCGTAGTTTACCTCAAATCATTGGAAATTGACGATCCCCAAGCCGTTACTACTGAACAGTTACGTAACTTTATGCAAAAGCTCGCACAAGAATCTTATACTCTCAAGTCCATCTCACGCAAAACCAATTCTACTAAAACTTTTTTTAAATTCTTAAAGACTCAAAATATTATCGAAATTGACCCAGCTACCTCTTTGGAACATCCTATTTTTGAAAATAAACCACCTAGAATTTTATCTAAATTAGAATACCGCGCTTTAAGGGACGCAGCCCGTGGTGATATTCGCATGTCAGCAGTGATTGAACTATTATTGCAAACAGGCGTTCGAATCGGCGAGCTGGCTAAATTGATCGTTAGCGATCTGACTTTAGAAGGAGAAAGTCCTAATATTCACATCCGCCCAGAAGAGGGTTCTGTGGAAAGGAATATCCCCTTAACCAAACCAGTCATTGATGCTTTAACCAAATATTTAGAAATCAGACCTAAAACTCCTAATAAGGCTCTTTTTGTCACCAAAACAGGCAGGCCTTTATTGGTCAGAAATATCAGGACAGCTATTGATCGCTACTTTAAACTAGCAGGAATCACTGGAGCCAAAGTTAACGATTTAAGACATACCTGGGTTGCTTCACAACTGGGCTCAGGCATTTCTTTAACTCTAGTTTCCAAACTAGCTGGACACCGAAGAATCTCTACCACAGAAAAGTATTTACAATACGTTCCAGGCAGAACTACTGAAGATAAAGTTAAACTAGAAGAATTATAAATGGCGGAGTTTGAACAGCAGTTACAAGGCACAGCAGTCTTGATCAATGAGCTTGCTCGGGTACATACTGTAGAAACTGCAAAATTCCTTCATCCTCGCAATTGGAGAGATTATTCTGATCTTAAACTTCCAAATGGCTTTCTCCCTCTGGAATCTGTGTCAAATGATGTAAAAGTAGCGACTGAGCTAACTGAAAGAATCCGGCGATTCGGATCGGTCCACAACCCATATCTAGATCAATATATACCCTTCATTTGGGAAAGATATGGAATTGAAACTGGAGAACCAAAGACACTCAAGCAAATAGCTCAAAGTCATAACATAAGCGTTCGAGCTGCGTGGGAGGCCACAGATAGAACAGTCTGGACTATATTCGTTGAAACCAAAGATAAGATTATTGTTAGCTTGTTGCCGTTTTTATTACAAGACCAAGTTCAAGCGTTATTAGCTAGATCAATGATAGATACATCTAGAGTTGTCACAGCAACCTTATTAACTGCCATAGACAAGGATTATATACGCGAGCTTTATTATCCAGGAGTTATATCTAGTATTAACATTATAAATAAATATCTGCTTGGCTAATAAATTGACGACATTGATCAAAATCTCTACTCACTAACGCGCAGTAAGACATTTGTGGGCGGACTAAGTGAAGCTTTCCTTCTGCTTCGCAAAACGTAGGATTTGAACCTAGAACCAAATGCGTATGACAAGTTGCATTTGTCCTGAAAACTTTTTGATAGTGGAGCCGCTAGGATTTGAACCTAGAACCAAATGTGTATAAGACATTTGCTCTACCATTGAGCTACGGCTCCAAAAGTTTTCAGTAAGACACTTGTGCTGACCAGTTGAGTTATCCGCCCAAGATCAGGCTAATTTTAACAAAAAAAGCTTAGAGGTGTAAGTAGTTACCCAACATCGTCAGTAGCGCAGCAATGATGATCGAGGAAGGTAGTGGAATATAGAACTGAGCATATTCTTTGTTAAAATGGATATCCCCAGGCAGTCTGGGCAACTTTGGCATAATATTCCACAGCAATGTCATCAGCAAAAAAGTTAAGCTAAAAACATAAAATCCTCTACTCAACTCTTGCCAAATTTGCGTTAAAATTGTGGTTTGTGGTGAAGTTGAGATCATAATTGGGCCCTCCGGGTAATTTCTGCCTCAACCTCGACCATATCTCGTCCGTAAGTTAGCCTCGATAACTCCTTAATGGCGTTGGCAATATCTGGTCTTTTCATCGAATTCCAGGTGTTAAAATCAATATCTACCCTCATGGAAAATGGTGGTACAGGTTCACCTTTGACCTGGGTTTTAACATAAACATGCCAAGCTTCAATATTGACTAAATCTGATTCTGTAAAAGTTGGAGTAAACTCATGCTGCAAGAAATTGGCATCAGTCACTCCCACCCGGTAAGAAATTAAAGTCCCCACGTTACCAAAAATAGCATTTTTGATATCCTCAGGAATCTGCCCAATAAACTGATTGGCCACAATTAAGTTTAATCTATACTTCCTCGCTTCAGACAAAATTGTGGCAAAGGTATCAGTTGCAAAATTTTGAAACTCATCAACATAAAGATAAAATGGTTTCCGTTGCTCTTCTGGTAAATTAGCACGAGACATAGCAGCTGCCAAAATTTTGGGAACCAAGATTAAACCTAAAAAATTCGAGTTTTCCTCTCCCATTCTTCCCTTGGATAAATTAACGATTAAAATCTTCCCTTCATCCATAATTTGCCTTAAATCAAAAGAGGATTTACTCTGACCAATGATATTTCGCAGCATTTTATTTGTGACAAAACGGCCAAATTTGGAAACGGTATAATCCAAAACTTCTGATTTATGAAAATCCTGCGTGTGGGCAATCTGGTCTGTCCAATATCTTCTAACTATTGGATCATTAACCAGAGGCAGCAGTTCTTTGACAAACTCAGGATCCTGCATAATCCTCATCACTTCTACAAAAGTATTACCTGGTTTGGCCATTGCTGTGAGCATGGCATTTCTAACTCCATGCTCAAACCTGGGGCCAATAATTCCAGTTTTGTTGGGATCATAAAGTTTATACATCAGACCTAAAATTTCGGTGGTAATAAAGTGCTTTTCATCTTCTGAGTGAGCTTCAATCATGTTCATACCAAATGGGCGTTCAGTATCTCCGGGATCAAAATAGATAACATCCTTAGCTCGTTGTGGTGGAATCAAAGATAATAATTCTTCAGCCGCATCACCGTGAGGATCAATAAAAGCTAGGCCCTTACCAGCTAGAATATCTTGCAACATCAAAGTTTTGAGCAGAGTAGTCTTACCAGTACCAGTACGACCAATAATATACATATGTCGTTGCCGATCTTCTTCGCTAATATAGACAGGCCTTTCAATACCGCGAAAAACAGATTTTCCTAGATAAAGCCCACTGGTGGGAATTTTTTCTGAGGCTGGAGCAGCTCGAGCTGGCAAAAAGTCCAGGTAAGGTGTTTGAATTATCTTGCTAGGAAAATGAAAAACTGAGGCAATCTCATCCGGAGTAAGAACTGGCGGTTTAGTAGTCAGCGGCATAAAGCGATAAATAAAGTCAGTCATAAACCCTTCTTCAGCATTTTTTATTGGTAATTTAAAAAGTTGGGCAAAAGGTAAAATTAATTGCTTGAAAAAACCATCTTTCAAAGAAGCTGAGGAAAAATTATTATACGGCCCAGCAAATTGCTCAAAAGCTGCCTTTAAATTGGTCAAATGAGCTTTAGCACTTTCTTTGGAAGTTGAGGAAGTAACAAGCCTGATCACTGTATCAAAGCCAGGTTTACCGAGTTTATTTTCCACTGCCTCTAACTGTTTAGCATCAGGAGCAGGCTTAGGGCTATCTGGCTTGCCTGGATCTTTTTCCTTTTTTAGCCAAGCTTTACCTGCATCTTTCCACTTACCATCAGAGGGAGCAATTATGACTTGTACTGCTGCTCCTTCACCAGGTTGCATTTTAGCCAAAGCTGAGGTTAACGCCGAGAGTGGATCAGTTGGTAAATCACGGTAAGTCTTGATTGGATAATAGTCAGCTGATTTTAATTTGAGTTGTGCATAAGCTGTTTCGCCTTTTTCGGTAAAAATATTATATTCAGGTACTTTTTTAATCAAAGCATCAGGATAAGCACCGTGGATTTGTTTTTCGATCAGATCTTCCATTGATTTATGGACACTGATATAAAACTTAATTGATTCATGTAGGGCCACAATTTCAAAAGACAAAAAAGCTTGTGGTTTAAGTCCTAAGAATCCAGTGTTTTTCTTAATAGAGTTCAGTGTCGAAATTAGTTGCTCAGTCGCATCAATCTTGACTTCATTATCTTTGGGGACAGACACTTGCAGTAAAATTGCTTCCAGTGAAGATTTTTCTCGACCACGCCCTTTCAGCAAAGCAGCAATATACTTCCATAAATACAGTAGCAGCAATACAATCACTGATACAGCCAAAAAGCCTAAAGTGACTGTGGTTAAAAAACCAGTTAGGTCAAATTGCGGAGCATTAGATACTTCCATAATTAATTATTTGTTAAGCTTGGCTCCTTTCATTTGGGCATATTTTGTTTTAAGTAAATCTAACCAACTCCTACTTTCAGAAATCCCCACATCTTTATCATTTGCTAAATCAGCAGTCACTTCGGCAAAATCGCCACCATCATCAGGATGATTATTGACCCAAGGCAAAGAAACGTCTACTGTTTTAGGGTCAACAGGCGTGCTTGCTGTCCCAGGTTGCAAGTTAGCAGCTGGTACCTGTTCTCCTACCAAACTACTTACTGGCTCTTCCAGCGCTTTATGCAAAGTAGCCAGTTCGGCATTAGTCTCCGTTACTGACATAATTGGGACAGTTTCTTTTTGGGCAGCATCCATACTCTATAATTATATACCTAAAAGAAGATTGATTTTTAATGAGGTAGGTGATGGGCTAGATAATCCTCAACATCCAAAGTTGCCTGACAACCAGCTCCTGCAGCAGTTACTGCCTGACGATATTTAAAATCCGCCACATCTCCAGCCACAAAAACTCCTTCAATAGAAGTTTTTGTCATATCGTGCACTACTATGTAACCTTGTTCCCCTATCTCCAGTTGGCCTTTTAAAAAATCAGTGCTTGGTTTGTGACCAATGGCAACAAAAACTCCATTAATACTCAACTGAGAAATTTGATTAGTTTGGTTGTTTTTAATTTTGACACCACTGACACGATCTTCACCCAATACCTCAATTACTTCACTGTTAGTTAAAAATTTAACATTTGGTTTGGATTTAATAATATCTTGAATGGCTAGCTGTGCTCGAAAAGTATCACGACGATGGACAATTGTCACACTCTTACAAATTTTAGACAAATACTGTGTTTCACGAAAAGCTGCATCTCCACCACCAACTACTATGACATCCTTATCCTTGAAAAATGGCCCATCACAAACAGCACAAGCAGAGACACCTTTACCAATTAATCTCTGCTCTGAAGGTAACCCTAACCATTTGGCATTAGCCCCAGTTGCCACAACCACACTTAAAGCGTGCAGGGTTTTAGTCTCAGTTTTGATTTCAAAAGGCTGCTGTTGAAAATTGACCGCAACGGCTGATTCATCAATAAAACGTGTCCCCAATTTTTCAGCTTGGGCCCGAAATTTCATCATCAGATCTGGTCCTTGCACACCATCAGGAAAACCGGGGTAGTCTTCAACATCAGAAGTGATCATCAACTGCCCACCTGGAGAATCACCAGAAATAACCATTGGTTGTAAGTTTCCCCGAGCAGCATAAATAGCAGCTGACAATCCAGCTGGGCCCGAGCCAATAATAACTAGTTTCTCAACTTGGTTGTCCATCACATCATTATACTATGCTATTTAGTTGTTTTATCAGCAGCCGCAGAAGCGGTTTTATTCGGGGTAGGAGTTGCCGAAGGCGTAGCTGTAATTGTCACAGAAACCATTGGAGTTGGTTCACTAGTCTCTTGATAAGGAGTTGGTGTGATGCTAATTGCATTTTGTGGAGTTTGGAATTTTCCCTTCAGCCAAATCAAATAGCCTATCATCAAGATAATTAGTAAAATCACTACCAAAATAGTCAAGCTTTTATGCATATTGGTCAAGCAGGTTGGGGCAATTGTATTTATTTGAATCTGAAAAATCAAGACTCCTTGATTTTCCTAGTGTTGCAAAATAATTTAAGCTAGGCTACCATTGACAAAGCATGCTGAAAGCTAAGCTATCTGGTTTATTTACCCTACTTCTCTTAGTGCTTATCAGTCCACAGCCAACCCTGGCTGTCTGTCCAGTTTGTACCGTTGCCGTCGGTGCTGGTTTGGGTTTATCTCGCTATCTAGGTATCGATGATTCTATCTCAGGTATCTGGGTTGGTGGCTTAGTACTTTCTATGTCTTTTTGGCTGATTAGTTGGCTTAAAGCAAGACGCTGGCAATTTAGATTTATGAGTCTGCTGATTATCATCTTGATGTACGTTGTAACTTTGGCCCCACTTTGGATCAGTGGTATTATTGGGCACCCTTATAACAGGCTACTAGGTATTGATAAGCTGATTTTTGGAGCTGCTGTGGGCACGCTGGCTTTTGCCATTGGTATGGTTGCTGATAAACAAATTAGAGAAATTATGGGACATCAACTATTTTATTATCAAAAAGTAGTTTTGCCCGTAGCCTTACTCACAATCATGAGTGTAATACTATTTTTTGTTCCCAAATAAGATCTAAAATGGCCAAACAAAATCAAGATATCAACATATTACTTAGCAAAGTTCAGGCTGTTACTAAACAAAAAGAACTGGATTTATCTTCAGACGAAGACTTGTCTGTAGCTATTATGAATTTAATTTCTATTGAAGAACACCTTTTTTTCACTTCTCAAAAAACTGGTAAAAGTGAGTACATTAATTTGCTAGATGAGGTCAGAGAAATGCGCAAAAGTTTACTGAAGGAGATTATTAAAGATTATGAGGGTGAAGTTTGGTGTATTTCCAAACATTTACTAGCTGCCTCCATGAGACTGATGGAAGTTGGGACTAAAGAACTGACTAAGAAAAATAAAACAAAAGCTGAAGAATTTTTTGCCAAAGCCTATCAGCTTTATTCTCTATTCTGGGGCATTAATTTAAAAATTGTTAAATTAACTGATAATCAAAGCAGTAATGAGCAGATTAATTTAATTAATGATCATAATAATAAAACTACTAAACTTTCAGTTTTGGACAAATTAGGAGCTGTTGTTCAAAAAGCAATTGATTGTTGTAAAGAATAGTTTCTCAAATTTGCTACTTCGGTAGCAGTTAATCTCCTAAACTTTCCTTCAGCCAGACTATCCAAAGACAATGAGCCAATCGCCACTCTTTTTAAATTCAGTAGATTTAAACCCAAAGATCCTAACATTCTTCTCACTTGCCTATTTTTACCTTCATACAAAGTAATTTGCAAAAGGGTTGTGTGGCTTTCTTCTGTTAAAATTTCCACCTGCGCTGGAGCAGTTCTGCCATCTTTTAAATACACTCCCACTCTTAATTTATTCAGCTGGTCTGGCTCAATATTGCCCAAAATTAAAGCCTGATATGTCTTGGGCACTTCAAATTTAGGATGGGTTAGTAAATTAGCTAAATCACCATCATTAGTCAGTAAAATCAGTCCCTGAGTATTTTGGTCAAGCCTACCTACTGGATAAACTCGAATTGGCAGATTAACCAAATCGACTACTGTGAGTCTTTCATGCTCGTCAGCTACCGTAGAAACTACCCCTTTGGGTTTATTGAGCATCAAATAAATCAGCTTAATATTTCTACCAACTCGCTGATTATCTACTAAAATTTCATCTTGGTCAGAAACCAACTGGCCCACAGAAGCTTTCTTCTGATTCACCATCACCCTACCATCTTCCACTAGACTGGCTGCTTTTCTCCTGGAAGCCACTCCCAAAGAAGCCAGGTATTTATTAATATTTTCCTGTTTCATCTGAATATGAGTATAACAAAGTGAACAGATTTTAGATTCAACAAGACTAGAGTAGTTTAGCCTTATTTGATAGAAAACAGCTTACCTCCTAATACAAACAAGCATAGCCCTACCACCACTACTAACAGTCTCTTGCCAGATATCTGTTAAACCTGCACTTGTTCCACAATAGTAGCCAGTATCATTATAGTTCCAGCGAACAGAACCTACCTGCTTAGTCAAGTCTGTAGCACGACAGGTATAAATATCTATCCCAGCTGGAGTAGTGACTTCTTGGGAAATAGTTGTAGCTATCGGGTTACCGCTAGCACCTAACATTCCACACTCCACACCACGGGTAACCATTGCCCCATCAGCTGAAGTAGGAGCTGCTGTTGCTAAAAAGAGAGCTGGAGCAAGTACTAGCCCTAATAATTTTTCTTTTGGCACTTCAATCACCTCCTTTATTTACTAAGCATATTAAACAGGATCATTTTTATACTTAGCCTACCCAATACCAATTTATAAAAAATATAGATGTCAGAAAAATACCTATAAGAAAGATTCCCGCTAAAATCAAATATGGACCTTTTTTTAATAAATTAGCCAAGTAAATATAGAGGGGAAACGAAACAGTTTGTAATCGACTAAAGGACATGTTATTAACCAGTAATGGAGTAACAAAAATAGCTAAGCTAATCCACCAAAGAGAACTTGGTAAAAAGTTCTTACTCTTTATCAATAATATAGTCACCACAATCATCATCAAGCTGTCAATTTGAGAAGCATGAAAACTATGGAAAGGTAGCGATGGAAAAAGAGCGAGTTTTAATAAATTGTCAAGCAAGGGAATTGGGCTTAACATACTATTTAGCCAAATATGTCTGACAGTTAAAAAATAAAAAGGATTTTGTGTTTTGATAAAACAAAAAATCAGCCAAAGCACGAGTGGTAATATCACAATTCCACATAGTAACAAGCCAGAGAAAAACTTTAGTTTATTAGCACGCAGTCTTTGGAAAAGTACCACCAAATACCAGATATTGAGTAGCCAGCCGTTACCTTTGGTTATATTCATAAAAGCCAAGAGTGTTGCTGATATTAATAATTTTTGTTTAATCATGAAATAGCCAAACCAAATTAAAGTTAATAGTTGCAAATTTTCTACATAATAACTTCTAAAAAAAATAGATAAGGGAAACACAAAAAGTAAGAAAACTGTTTTTAAGGCTAGGCTTGGAGAAAAGAGTTTACCAACAACCCAGTATAAGCTAATAAAGTTTATAACTATTAGTAAATTAGTAGTTATGAAAGCAGCAGTCTCAATATTTGGAAAAAATAAATTAGCCAACCTAAGAAGTAGTGGCCATAATGGAAAGAATCCATAGCTCATTCCTCCCATCACATTGGGATCTTGATAATTCTGCAGAGTCGGATTCTGTGGGTAACCATCAACAGCTATTTTTAAGTACCATTGTGCATCCCAAACAGCCAAACTATTAATCAAATCAAAACCCTCTGATTTTATTCTGTTATCTTGGATGTAGTGCTGAGAGTTATACCGGTAATTAAATAAATTAATTGGTAACCATTTGTGACTGACAAGAATAAATGAATAAAGCAGTAGATTCAGGATAATAAAAATTACTAGCGCCAGAATAAACTTATAGTCAATGCTAGTACTTCCCAAAAAAAGTATGCCAGGTTGTTTAGTGTGTTTTGGTATCGATTTCAGACTAGTCCTTTCTTTGTAAGATTAGTTTAAAAAAACAAGTGATGCAATGGCTACAAGTCATACAGTACGTCTTGCTTGTTGACAATCAGTTAGACCCTTTCTACTATTGACTAAGAATCCCATTTTGAGATTTAGGTTGGTTAATGATAAATAATCTTCTTAATAAGGTTTTACTGCAACCCTCCCCTCTTCCAATTCGAAGTTATGGATCAATTGAAGTGATTGGTGATCAGCTTCACATTCATCACACTAACAGAGGCAAAGTTAAATCTTACACCATTAATTTAGATGGCAAAGATATCGAAGATAAGATTAAAAATGAGATCGCTAAAATCTCTACTCAAAATCACAAATTGGTTGCAGTATCTTTCCACGAGCATGAATTGCATAAAAAAGTAGCTTCTAAACTCTGGGTTGAGGAAGATATTGTGTCTTTTCTCATTAATGACAAATCCCACCATAGCACCACTACATTAGAAAGAGATCTAAAATATATCGCTACTAGTTTTGATAAAGATAACGTGGCCCAAATTAGAATCAGTCCGGAAAACGAAGTAGAGATAACTGACTTAGTCTCTTTGGCTGATTACCAAAAAATTACCAGCAGAGCTGAGTATTCAAAATTATTATCCCTGGCTAAAAGTTTTTATCATCGCCGTTTAATTTATATTAATGCAACACCTCAAGGCGGTGGAGTAGCTTTAATGCGTCATGCTTTAATTAGACTTTTTAGATTACTTGGAGTGGATGCTCATTGGTTTGTTCTCAAGCCTAATGCTGCAGTATTTAATGTGACCAAGAGAAAATTTCATAACATTCTACAAGGAGTGGCTGCTGCGGATTTGGTCTTAAATGATCAAGATAAGCACTTATATAACCAGTGGATTAAAGAAAATGCTTTAATTTTTCAAGCAGAATTTAAAAAAGCTGATGTGGTGGTAATTGACGATCCGCAGCCTGCGGGACTAATTCCCTATATCAAGGAAGCAAACCCTCAAGCCAAAATAATTTATCGCTCGCATATTCAAATTGAAACTAAACTAGTTGACCAAGCAAATAGTCCTCAAGCTAAAACTTGGCAATTTATTTGGGAAAATGCCCATTTAGCAGATATTTTTGTTAGCCATCCAGTACCTGATTTTGTCCCAAAAGATGTGCCTTCTCAAAAAGTTGTTTATATGCCTGCTACCACTGATCCCTTAGATGGTCTGAACAAACCACTCACCGATCATCAGATTACTTACTATCTCCAGCTTTTTAACAAACTTTTAAAAGAAGAAAGTCAAACACCACTGAATCCCAAAAAAGATTATTTGATTCAAATTGCTCGTTTTGATCCATCTAAAGGGATCCCAGATTTATTGGAAAGCTATTTATTACTTACACAGAGATTAGCAAAAGGGCACATCGAGAGACCACAACTGGTAATTACTGGCAATGGTTCAGTTGACGATCCAGACCGCGCTCCTGTTTTCGAGCAAACTCTGGCAATTATTAATAGCCCCAAATATAAACATCTCAAAAACGACATTAAAGTAGTCAGGCTTCCACATATTGACCAGCTGCTCAACACCTTATTGAGAAAAAGTAAAATTGCCCTACAACTTTCTATTAAAGAAGGATTTGAAATAAAGATTACTGAAGCGCTCATGAAGAGCAAACCAGTGATTGCTTATCGCAGCGGGGGGATGCCCCTGCAGGTTGAAAATAAAGTAACAGGTTTTCTGGCTCAACCTGGTAATACTAAACAAGTGAGTGATTATCTTTTTGATCTGCTAACCAACACCAGTCTTTATCAACATATGAGCTGGGCTGCCGAGAATTATTATGACCACTCATTGCTAACTATTCCGAATGCTATTCGTTGGCTAGAATTAAGCCTGCAACTATTGGGGAAAAATCTTAAAGACCTTGATACATCCAAGAGGTTAGATTCCCCTGTGCAATCCATTTAATTGCTTTTTCTACCTCAAATTTACACAAACCCTCATCATAACTACAAGTTGTCTGAGCAGCTAAAGTTTCATCCAAAATAGTCAAAGTCGGTAGAGCACGCGGATTGGCTATTTGACCTAAGGCCCAAATAGCGTTATTTCTTTCGCGGAAAGTGTTTTGTTCCGAAGAGACTAAACTCAACAACGCTTCAACACAGTCTCCGGGGTATAAACTTTTTGCCCGTTGGCAACTAGACTCAACTTGACGATGGATTGTATAAAGACCCAAACCAAGAAAAAGCACTGACAGAAGTAAGACTGAGGTGGATAAAACCAACACCAACTTCCTAGTGATGGCCATCTTTAATAAATTATAGCATGCAGTTTAGGAATTTTTAATCTGTTTTGCCCAAGTAGCCACTTTTTCTAACTCCCCTTCTCTAAGAGGGCCTTCTTTACCCTCAACAACAAAACCAATGGGTTTGACTACTGCTTTACCACCAAGACTGACTAATTTTTCTTCAATCTTATCAGCTGCACTACCAGCAAAAAAGATTTTTACTCTAGTATCAAATGCCGCTATTTTAATATTTTGCAAGCAGTTAGACTGCCAAGAATCTAGTAGTTCAGACATTGGTTCAGCTGGACGCCAACCATGGATGGGACAGCCTACTACTAATACCCCTATTCCCTTTAGAAAATCTGGTTCAAAATCTGCTACTTCAACAGCTTGACCCTTAAGTACTTGAGCAATTTTCTCTGCCACTTTTTGAGTGTTGCCAAACAAAGAGTTATAGATAACCAGCGTTTTCATGGTGGTATTGTACCTTTGCTATCTAAAAAAGGCAAAAATGAACCCCTCCCCACTGCAAGCAGTGGGGTATCCCGCAAGCGGGACAAGTTCTTCTGTGAACCATTCATTCTCGAATCAAGATTCGAGGTATTCTGGTTCAAGAATAAGTCTTTTTACCCTTGGAGACTTGTTTGGCTACCCAAGCAATAATATAAATCCCCACATAAAGGTCTAAGAAACCATAGACAAAGCCAATCAGACTACCCCACAAAGAGATATTAAAGCCAGGATAAATACTCACCCAAATATCCAAGAAGGCCCGACCATAGCCGGTATAGGCACATGCCAAGGTGGTTAAGAACATTATTGCTCCCCAGATAAGTCCTCCAGTAAGCGCCCACCTATGTAATCTTTTATTCATCACTCCTCACCCCCCTCTTTTTTAAGCATACACTCAGCCAAAAAGATGATGCAAATTAAAAAAGGTAATTTTTAATCTTTTTCTTAGCGCACCCACCACATCCCATTACTTAATCGGTTCTGTCTTAGTTAAGTTAATAAACAATCCTCAAGTTAGTGAGGATGTTAAGGTCATAATAGAATCAAGAAGTAGCTCAGATCGAGGATAAACCGGAAAAAAGCAGAGTTAGTGCCAGGATTGTTACTCCAGCAAAAATTACCACTGTTTTTAAGAACAAATCCACTGCTTCTTTTTTCTTTCCCTCTATAAACAACATACCTGGTTGGTATAAAAATAGATAACCCATCACCGCTGCTGATAAAGTAAACAGGGAAACCACAGCAATCGGGGCGAGGATGGAATGGTCGGGTCCAGCTGATCGTCCACCCCAGGTCATTACTGAAGCAATTATCACAATGTATAAAGTGGCAGCAAAGGCATTAATTAAGGGATTTTTTGTCATCTGATACATATTATACCTTATTTATCAAATGAAGTATCAGCTTTGGCTGAAAAGGTACTATGACCACAATATTTTTAGATTTTATAGGTACTTTTACCCCAACTTACAAGCAGGGGCAGTAAAAAAACTAAAATATAATATACATAAACATCCAATTTATAGTATCCATCCGCTGGTTTGAGGAATTGTACTAAAAAGAGATAGTCAAACAAAATTGCGATTAAAACCCAGATCAAGCTTATTTTGCAGAAATAGGAGAATGCCTCACTTTTAATCTGCCTGAGCAAAACCCACAAGGTCACAGCAGTACCAATGGGTAAAATGATCCACCCAATCAAAACATTTGGCATCAACATAAACAAAATACTACCCAAAATGATTGCGCTGCTACCTGAATAAGGCACCCATTCACCAAAATATTTTTCCATTACACAGTCATGGTACTCTTTCAAATAATCTTCATCAAACCTTCCCAGTATAAATCAACTGTGTCTTGGCTGGAGCAAAAGCGACTCTTTCGAGTGAGCACGCTTAGTACTAATTATCAGCACAAAAGAGATAAAGATTCTTATTGCCTAGCCTTTTATTGACAAGAATATCGAGCATGGCTATACTCCACTTATCTTAATTATTGAATTAACTAAGGATGGAAACTTTTACCACAACTCCCGAAGAAGCTACAGAAATTCGTGACATTTCGCAAGGAAGCATAGAGATTGCTGTAGATCAAGTATCCAAATCAGCCAACAAAAGATTCACCGAGGGTGCAACCAAAACTCTTTTTAGAGTAAATAGGCAGCAAGCAATCGCCTTAGCTTTGGTATCAGGCCTATCTTATCCAATCGGTAGAACAGAATTAGCAAAAGTGGCTGGCCAGGCCTATGATTTATATGCTGCCATACCAGCAGGTGCTTACTATCTGGAAGAGGGGAAGTTCCCCTCCTTAGATCCTCAAGAAATTAAGTCTAGACACCAGCACGGCTACAATGACTGTTTTTTTGTAGCCCAGAAATATTATGATGGTGTGGTAATCAGCAACTTCCCACGCGGATCAATGATCAGCACCGTTGATAGGTCAGTCCAAATTTCCTGGGATCTTTTAAAACAAGGATGGGGTCCATGGGGGAGTAGTTTTACCACCTTCTACTCTGAAGCAAAGGTTGTTGCCAAGAAGCCATTAGAAGAATATCTGAAAGAGGGGTTTAAAATTTTTGCCGGAAAAAGGTTCTGTGCCACTTTATCCCGCTATCAGATGTGGCAACTGGGCGGTTATCCACTAAGTGGTTTAAGAAAGTTAACCACAGCAGAAGATTTCATAGGCTATACTGAAAGGTTTTTAGGAAGATCTGAGGTTTTATTACCACCTATTGAGGAAGTGTACTCTTTAGGAATCCATAAAGCAGAGCAGATGACACTGGAAGAAATTTTAGCAGAAGTATCTAGGAGGGTTGCGGCCAATCAGATATCTACAAAAAGATTACTTGCTTCAGGAACCTACTAACTTAATTAGATTCTCTCATCTTCTTATCCCTTGACAGTGTATGTTCCAAATTACTGATTCCTGTTTATTGTGCATGACTTTATTATAGTTTGCTTTTGACACTAATAGGAGTAGGATCGATTTTTTATCTTTTTGAAGAGGTAACTTTACCAAAAATAAATACTATCAAACTTAGAAGAAAGCATATCGCAACAGTAAACAAAATAAAATTCACTGCATAATCAAGCAATTGACGGCCTAATGTTCTTGAGCCAATAACGGTGATATCCCGAGGCACGAAGTTAAAGGCATAAAGTTCCAATAAAATGGCCGCTACGACAGAAATTATTAATTTTAACCTAAGACTCAGCATATTTAAGGATAGCACAGTAGCCTTAGTCTTTGCTATCAAAAATAGAAGAAAGAGCGTACATCGCAATATAGTCTAAGCGTATCACATAGATTTTAATCTAGTGATTAGATTTTTCAGCTAAAATATATGCTCCACCTAATTGACAGACTTAGAAAATATTTTTCCATTACAAATTATGATAATCTAAATCAGTATCGCAGAAGGTTTCTCTTTCTGTGGTAAATTTTAAAATGGAAATATGTTAAAGATTATCCGGATTATCTTAACTGTTATTTTGCTACTTCCCACTATTTTTTTCCTTATTTTTATGCTTGGAGAAGTTTTTAGTGGAGACTGGAGTGGATTTTCTCATTTAATCCAAGCAGCACCTTTTATTGTGCTTATTTACCTGATCTGGAAATTCCCTATTCTCAAGAAGAAACATTAGCCAGTTACCACTTTCACCAAAATTATGGGAGGTTGAAAATTGCTTTTTTAAGAATCTGCAGAAAATTTCGAGGCGGTATTTAATTATTTAATTGCGCTAACAATTCGTTTTATCCAGTCCAAGCCGTTTTGATATGGTGTAATAGAACTACTCACTTGATAACCTGTAACTTTTTCTACAAATCTAACTCTTTCCTTAAGGATATCCTGTAAATCATTTTCAGAGTTAAGATATGTCAAATGGTCATTAATATTAAAATTGGGGACCAAATTACTCAGCGAGCCTACTAAAGCACCATCTGTGGTTATCAAAGGTAAACAAAGATTCTGGTTCAGAGTTCTCGCTACAACATCAACCTGAGGATGGTAAATCATCTCCCCATTTTGTCCTACTTTTCCCTTGACTAGCCAATTTCCTGTGTATCCAAAAAATGGGTACCATTCTCCTTGATTTTTACCACTCGTACCGTTTTTAGACTTATAAAAAGGTAGGTGAATATTGCCAACCCTAGCGAGCACAAAGAGACGATGGTGCATACCATAAAATAATTGAGCACCCGATGTTTCCAATAAGACAGTAGCTAAGGCATCTTTATTTATATAAATTGCCTGATATTCAGAACCTCTGCTTGTTTGACAGCGTACAACCACTTCTCCACTTCCGATTTTTGCTGGCTGTGTATCAGCTGGAAGAGATACTGAGCCCAACTCATGTCTGAGCTTTAAGCCAGAAAACTCTTTATCCAACTCCTCATATCTTGAGGTAGACGTAATATAGAATTTTCTGCCTTTTCCATCCTGTACAATTGCTTGAACAGGTGTGGTATGACCACCTTCGGAAAATCTAATGGAACTTCCGATTTTAATAGGATCAACCAATTTACCAGCAACCACTTTCCCCTCGGGAATACCAGATGATAGTCCGTTAGCAATTGATCTTTTCACAAAAACCTTTATCTCTCCGCTTTCAATGCAACTGGACATAGACGCATTATAATAATTCTGAGCTTAAATATCAAACTATAGGACTTATCTCCAGCAAACCTTAACTTATCGAACCTAGATTTAAGTCATCAAGATTCCGTCGCTGAATTAAGGTAAAGGTGGTTAGAGAGAAGGCAGCTAAAATTCTATTCCGCCCTGTAATAATGTTTATGAAACCTCTTTGTGTTTACAATACTTTGGTTTGCCAACGATAATAATAGGAAGTTTTCTCGTAGCCTAATCGAGCGTAGTAATCTTGTAACTCTTCATTATTTTGATCTACTAAAATATGTACCTCGTTATGACCTCGATCTTTTAATCTCCTCTCTGCTTCCTGGAGTAGTTTAGGACCAATACCCTGTTTTCGTTCTCGTTCTATTACCGCTAAACGGAAAATCATAGACATTCTTCCATCCTCAACAATCATAACCGTACCCACAACTTGATTAGATTTCACTGCTACCATAATTGATTCAGGGTCTCTATGGATTTTAGCCACAAACTTATCTTCTGTATCGAAAGGTTCATAAAACATGTCTGCCTCGTCATAAATACTTCTAACCTGAGGGTAGTCTTCTAGCAGATAATTGCGTACTCTGACTTCAGCTTCTTGGTCCGTCATAAAATGTATTATAATCCAAAGATGGCGAATTTTTGACGTTTTTCCTTTCAGTTTTTATTAAAATAACAAAACTGAAATTAGCCAACGACCACTTTCACCAAAATTATGGGAGGTTGAAAATTGTGCAAAGCATCTAAAAGTTGGTGAATTGGCTCTAACTGCTGATTACTGTCCCATTCACGACTTGTCATAAAATCACCATAAACCTCAACTTTGTGTGCCAGCGGAGCAGTCTGTGGTAATGCCTTTGGCCTAGTACGTGTTCGCCATTTAAACTCATTATCAAGATCATGGATGATGTTTTTATCAATTAGCTCATCTGCCCGATCAAGTACAGTTTTTTCAAACGAACGTCTTTGCTCCCCAATGACTGGGACTCTCCAAAAAAATCTCAGTAGCACATCATCCAGACTACCCTCAATAGACCATTCTATGGTAAATGGATGGCGTTTAGGTTGTGTGAGTTGAGGATCTAATTCTGTAGACACAGTAGGGCTAAATATAGCACCACTATAAGATTATTTCAATTTGAACACTGGATTTTTAGACCTGGCTATAATTATCAAACTAACTTTTACCCCATCGTAATATTGACATTGAGAATAGCTGACATATGATAAAAGTAATGGTCAGAGGTAACTTTATTGGCGCCGCAATTGTGGCCATAATATATACAATTTATATTTTAATGAGGCCTCTACCCACCAGAGCGGAAACCATTATTGCCTTGATTGTCCTGAATGCTTTAACCATTGTGCTAATATCTTTTGCTTTCAAGTAAGCCTCGGTAAGTTGCCAGTTTGCAATTTTTCTTTTAGTCAAATCTGTTTGTGCTTAATTACTGCCAGAGTTTTTTTGGCGTTTACTGAGCACATATTGTACTGAGGGACTGATTGGCTTATCTGTCCGGTGAATACAACCAATCCAGCAACAAGGTCTGCGCATGCCTTCTTTGAGCTCCGCAATAACCCTTTTGACATGCTCATCTCTGGTTTTTTGCTGTTGAACGGAGATTGTCCAGCAAATCCATTCATTGCGCGCAAGCGGGGTCAAGCTTTCCCAAATTGCTAATGCTTTTGCATCAGCAACCAAAGCTTTGCTTAAATCCTCTGGAATTTCATGCACTACTCCCCCTGAAACACTTTTAGTCATGGAGATATTTTACCACTGTCCTAACTCTCAGCACAGAATACAAAAATCTGAAGCTAAATTAGCTTAACTCCTTAAATAGGTTAGTCATTCAATTTTTCTCTTTTCATTGTCTAGTTTAATTGCCATTGCCAGTACCAAAAGTGCATTCCTCACTCTTGGACTATTTCCACCACCAAAGCTAGAACGAAATCTTAATAAATCTCCGGGCATTTCAGTAATAGTATTGACCCAAACATCACCTGCTACAGAATCAATCAGGACACTGAGCTGACCCACAGAAGATCCATCATGATCATCATGCAAACGCGAATAAGTAGTATCAGTTTCTAATTCTTGAGGCCAAAATGGAGTTTCCAAAATTCTGTGGATGGCCTGAATCATTTCCTCTCTATCTAGCTCCCTGGACATAGCGCAATTCTATCATAACCGAACAGGCAGGAAGAGTTTATTTGTGTGAATTAACAGCTTTCCAGGTTCTAAAATCAATTCCAGGATGCTGTTCGGCTGTTTCTTGCCACTGCCTCCACTCTACTTGGGTAGCTGTTACTACTGCATTTAGTCTTGTTCCTAACACTGTAGATTCTCCATAAAATCCACCTTCCCCCCTCCAACCTCCTGTTCTGCCTGGGGTAAAGGGAACTGAATATTCATTGTCAAATAGATTAAAACATTTAATCTCTAATACTTCACCTTGCTCATCAAACTCTACTCGTAAAGCAACCTCACCATTAAAGACAGTACCGTCATACTGCTCTCTTAATAATTGGGGAGTAATACTTAAATCTTTAGGGATTGGGTCATATAATCGAGGTCTCGAGGGAATCTGCTCCCCATTAGGTCTTTCTGCTGACATAAAGGTAATTTTAGCAGACTTGAAGTTAAAAAACAAACTATAAGCCTTAGCTCGAAGATTGTAACGTTAATATAACCAGTCAATTTTTGCGCATATTCAAAGTTTTCGAAGATTTTAGGTTTAGTAGTCAACTACGAGGAGAAATGGAAAAAGTACGGCCAACAATAGTTATCGCACACCGAAAAGTGTCTTTACTCATTGCACCGCTTTAAGTAGTATTAAATAGGATGATAAAAAGCAGCGATAAACAAATTTCAATTGCGGGATTTTTAGGAGTATTCATTTTTATAATCTCAATATTTGTTGCGACAAAATACTCCCACTCATTTCAAAACTGGTATACCACAAATGAATTTTTTGATTGGCACAATATGGCGATCAGCCACATTGGGGTAAGCAATCTTGCTATTCCTTTTACGATAATCGTCTGCCTTGTTAGCTTGCTGATAATCTATTTCATAACTGGTGTCAAAAAACATTATAAAAACAAAGGATTGTTAAAACATGGAACATCTTGGATCATTACTGGATTTATTGCCTTAATGTTAGCTTTTATATTCCTGCTATATAAGCCAAATTCCACCATGTCAATTGCGATTCATTTCTTGTTTGCAATAGTTTACTTTACTAGTATTCCAGTCGGAATAGTAATGATAGGGATCCATTTTGTTAAAAAAAGGCAAGCATATCTTGGATATTCCTCTTTGATATTGGGGATTTTGGCATTTATATTTGGCCCAATAATTTGTATGGGCTCAAGCATTTTGTTCGGAGATAAAGGTGTGGCAATACCAGAATTTATACAGATTGTTTGTGAGGATCTTTGGATAACGCTTCTTGGAATTGATATTCTTAAAAACAAGAAAGTGCCTCTAGAAATCTCATAAACATCAGTTCAAGTAAAGCAACAAATCCCAACCCAAATGCAGGTTATATTAAGTATTTAATAGGTTTACAATTCAAGTCTAATTTATCTTTGCTCCGCGAGTCTAGAATTAGTATAAGCGATAAAGTTATTGATGCTCTAGAGAACTTAAAGTATATTGGAGAATTAAGACAGAGGTGGCTGGAAATTAAAAGATTGCAAAGCGTAAGTTCTTTAACAATTTAGTTTTTACCAAGCCACTATCTGTTGAGTTTATTTAATCCAGCATAATATCCTGCAAAAAAGAGAAGAATACCCATCAGTACAAGTGGCAGAACAATAAAAAGTGGTCTAACTTGCGGGGTTGCTGCAAGGGGCGCAGTAGAAGCTGCTGAAACAGAAGCGAGAACAGTTAGAATAATTGATTTGCGCTTATTATCCATACAGTTATTTTTATCTGTTTTTCTAATTATAGAACTTCTTTGCAAGAAGCGAAAGTTGTAATAAAAGGAGTTAATGGGGTATTAGACTATTTAAAATTTTTCCAAACTGGCTTTATTGCTAAATATAAAATTCCAAACATAATAACGTTTACCAATAGAACCATTGACATACTTATAATTATTTGGCTTATATTGGATACAATGTAAAATTCATTAATTCCCGTTATGAGAAAAATTACAATTGCTGAGGATAGTAAGAATGGAACTCCTCTCTTTCTCCATCTAAGTAGCTGGACTACCGCAAATATTTGCAAAAAGCCAGCAGCAATCCCAATAAGACTAATGTAGTTTTTAGTAAGACGTATCATAGGAAGATATGTGAGAGAATCGACCGTAAGTGCGACAGATAATAGAAGCATTACGATGAGCCATATTGTTAGAAATTTTGGTCTTTTCATTTTATTTTTCTACAATTTCCCTCACAATTTTACCAATAAGCTCAAACGGAAATGGTTTGTCTAGTGGGAAATGAAAAGATGCCCTGGTAACTTGGTAGTCTTTTAACAGTTCCAATGATTTTCCTGCACGAGTTGGGGGTAAGTAAACGGCAATATAATTTTTAGATAAGCCAAAGTATATTAATCGACTTTTAAAACCAGAACCGCCATATTCATAAAATGGCATACCATAGCTAATTTTTTCATGGGCTTTTGGCGCTGCTTTTATTATTTCTTGGCGAAGTTTAGTTAATGTTGCTTGAATTTCCTTAGGCGCCTGGGTAATATAAGAATCCACATCTTTTGGTATTTGCTTATTTTTCATTATAGTAAAAGTATAACAAAAAGTTATAATAAACTGCTGGAAGGGTGTCTGAAATAGCCTAATTATAATGCTCCACCTCATGGATAACGTGCGAACCTATTATCTCACTGCTTAATAAAATTATTACTTTTTCCCAAGTTACACTCTTCGCATAGTGTTTGTAAATTCTCTATTGTGCTTTTACCTCCTTTTGAAAAAGGAATCATATGGTCAATGTGAAGTTTGGTACCTATATCTGTAGCTGGGCTTTTTCCACAAAATACACATCTAAATTGATCTCGCGACAACACTTTTAATCTTAGACTTAAAGATATTGTTCTTGAATCAGAGGAGCTCCGTACGTATTCTCTTTCCATACCCCCAACCTGTTTAACTTCTTTAGTAAGTTCACTTTTATTATTGTCATCTGAAACAGTTACGTTCCCTGATTTTGATTCGATAAATTTGAGACAAGCATTTTGCCAACTACCGAAATGTCGAGGATAAGTATCGTAGCTTATTTTATAATCACTCCCAAGCCACTCATCTTTAGATGGTTGATGACCGATTTTTATCCATATGCGTTCCATCTCGCCGAAAAGTTCTTTATCTGAATAGCTAGTTCTTCTCGACGTAAGTTTAAAATCTATTCCTTTACTATGTAAATGTTTCACTAGGAAATTCATGGCATTTTGCCAAGAGCCAAATTCTCGATAAACGGTATAACTACTAATAGACGCTACCTTATCAAAGTCGTCTTGCCTGAAGTCGGTATAATTATTATTCCTTGCAACAGTTTCGAGTTCGGAAATAATACGATCCCTTTTTATTTTGCTTCCCTGATATTTCCTTAATTCAAATTTGAAACTCATAATAAAATTATTCGATTTTAATAGTTTTGAGGCGACTCTACGTAACCATCAAAAATAGCGGCCTCGATCTCATGCTTCTTTGGGTTATCGTCATCGAACGCATCCTCAACCATCTTTAGATCTAATAACGATTCGTCTTTAACTTTTTCAAAAGCTCCGGCGCTTAAAAAATTACCATAAAAGTTTCTCTGGGGATTTACTACATTTTGTTCAAGTTGAATATCGAAATTATTCTTTAAATATTCCGTGATTTTGATATACACTGCTTCCGCTAGGCCATTATAAAGCTGTTGATTCTGAATATTACCGTGAATTAGTTTATGGCGTAAGCCAGTGCCATAGAGATAGAGTTTATCGTATAGCTCATTGCCTAAAATTGCTTTTAAAGCATTTTGATCTGTTCTCACTCTACCGTTTGCTCTAATCTCTCCTGCAAATCCTTCAGCAGCTCCAAGAAGCATCGTTAATCGAGTGATCGCCGTCATAGAATTTGCAGCTTCCATAATATAAAAGAGACCGTTTTTGTTAGGAATAGATTGAAATTTGGGCAACTGTTCGATCTCTTGTGTGTCAAAATGAAGCCCTGTGTGGCTAACTCCCTTGACGTAGTATATATAAATAATATTTTCAGGATTATGAGTTTTTTTAAATATGAAATAACTATTTGCAGCTAAACGGAACGCGCATTGAGATACCACTGAAAACTTTTCTACCTCAGGAATTAGCTCTGTAATAAACTTATACCTTGCTTCACCGGCATTATTGGCGCTTATGATTTTCGACGCAACCCACGCATCACAATTCCACCATTCGTTAGTGTAGGAACTGAAGTTATATCCTCCTGAGTTAAATCCCTGAATAAGTTCGGCTACAGTTGCAATTTTATAGCTGATAAGATAATCGTTCATTATTTTTGTTTTCGATACAACTCTTCGTTTACAATTACTCCGTCATCTGTTTTTTGAATGTACGGTTCGTGATGAGAGTCAGGGACGAAACCAAATCCTGAAGCATAAATGTCTTGGATAATAGATCCAGCAATCTTTTCTGATTTAATTAAATCCTCGGTATCATAAGGTCCAAACTGCCAATTATCCTTTTTCTGAGTACCGACATTTGAACGAATAAAATTATTTACGGTCAATACAAGCGAGTATTTGCCTCCATTTTTCGTTATAAATCCAATTTCCACATCATAAGATAATCGTTCTTTATCAATGATCCCAGCATTAATTAATGCCTTGATAAATAAAAAGAAACTATTCACATATTCAACAAAAGCAAAGGCGTTTAATAATTTTTTACCCTCATTCTTCTCGTCGTCTTGAAGACCCCAATCAAGAAACTCTTGTATATTAGCTCCTGCAGCAACAATCCCATTTTTCGTAACTTTAAGTATCTTCCTATTACCGTTCATAACCTCCCAACTGTTTCCCTCGGGTTGAGGATATTCACTGTAGGCAACACTTAAATCCCAACCCATATTCCTTAATATGGGCGGATTCTTCATATGGTGATATATCGATCCATCTGACTTATCCCAGAAGTTATTGAGAGTTACCCCTCTTGTGGGAGTAGCAACCATATAAAAGACATCTGCCTCGGCATCAAGTTTATTGATAAATTCCTCGACTATTCTTTTTTTTTGTTCTACGTCTGGAGGTTGAATCGCGGATTTAGTCTGAGATTCCTCTATCCGATCCGCTATTGCAGATAGTCGACTTATTTGATTTTCAACACTTACGTTAGTCATGGAACCCGATAAAACACCGGCCACATATTCTTGAAACTTGTGGGCGTCGACTAGTTGAATGTTTTTTGCGCCATCTCGAGTATATATTCCATAAACCTGCCCTTTAAGTACAATCTCTTCTTTTGGATTCCATTGGTCTTGAGGAATGATGAAGGGGTATAAGCCCATATCTTTGGCGTTGGGTATCTTAATCCACAACACTTCTTTATCTTTACTCACAAACCCCGATGCAATCTTTTCTCTGGGAAAACGAGGTACTAAACCATCAGACAGTATATCCAGCCACCGTTCAATATCTAAAGCTTTTGCTTCTATTCCACAAACAGATTTTACATACTCAACCTGTCTGCCTTTAACGGTATCGGGAACCAAACCAATTAGCAAATATCCACCCCCGCTATTGGAGATTGAGGAAATATCCTTTAATAGCTCTGTTCTGGATTTATATTTAGCCCAGTCTTTTCCTGATTTTTCTTCTTCGAAGTAGGGTTTTTCTCGAAACTCGAAATAAGAAGTTTCTAACGCACCAATAAAAAGGCTCGGGTCATTATTCTTAATTATTTCCTCTATCTCTTGGATAGATAGAAGCTTCGTTGTAACTTCCATAGTTCATATCAAAAGGGCAGAAGCTTCCCCGCACTCACGTTGAGAGCTTTAGCAAGCTTATAGAGATTAATAAGAGATGGGTTCCTTACTCCTCTCTCAATTTGCCCAATATAGGTAAAGTGCATACCGGCTTTATCGGCTAGCTCTTCCTGGGTCCACTCCTTTTCTTGCCTAAGTTTCCTTAGGTTTTGGCCAAAGGCCTTACGTATATCTATCATACCCAATAAAACTACAAAAATGAAGACGATGTATCCAGAGACGATAAGTCTCAATTTTGTTATAATGGGTTATTGGAAGGAGGTGTTATATGAACACACTATTAAAAACAAGATGCACTAAAGGTCATTTAGTTATATATGAGGATCGCGTAGCCATAGAGCTAAACGGTCTTGGTTTTAGCAATACGAACTCTCTTACTTATAAGCAAATAACCGGCGTTGAAGTTAAGACCACGATGGCTAAAATCCCAATTCTCTCTAAAGGAGCTGCTACCATAAAAGTGTATGCTACCGGCGATCAAAAATTGGAAGCCTCTTTTGTAACGTTAGATGATGCTAAAAGGGCTGAAGAACTTATAAGGCAGCGCATATAAAGTGATACAACATGTGCGACACGTGTCGCATTTATCGCGATAATACGGTCTATTCTTGACATTACTTACTTTAATTGTTAATCTGAATATATATTAGCCCAGTCGCCCAGTGATATAGGCGCATACGAGGCACAAACCGAATCTCATTAGTCTTTTGACTGTTTGAGAACGGATATCACATAAGTTGATATTCGTTTCTTGGCAGTCTTTTTTTATGGCACCCAAGAAGCGGGTGCCTTTTTAGTATGGAAATGAAGACTAATACACAACTACCGATATCTAATAGCCGACTTAGGTTATCTCCTAAAGCTATATCCGATTTTCAACAAGCTTTTTTTGAAGAATACGGCATAAGAATCTCCGAACAAGAAGCTAATACTTGCGGTTTAAGGCTCCTTAGATTAGTCAAACCTGTTTATAAACCCATTCCAGTCAAAAGTTATGGAAAATCCAAGTAGCACTTATCGAACAAAAGATCTGTATCTTGCTTCCTATCTATTTTCGGAAGGAATCGAGTTATCGGGATCAGACAGAGTCGGATCAGTATATTGGTTCGTCTTTGCAAATAAAGTTGAATGCGAACGCCTAGCAAATCTCTACTGGACAGATCGAGCCAACTCGAAAATTAAGTCGTTTGTAGAAGCCATACGGTCTTTGAAGGACATTATTTTCGCTAAACCTTAATCAGACTAATGAGATGAATATGGACAACATGGATAGAAACAAGCTAATTGAACGTTATAGACAGCGTTCAGAAGCAAATAAAGGAATTGAAAATCATTTTTTATGGACAAGGGTCAATTTTTCGACCGCAAGAGATGGTCATATCCGAAAGCTTGGAGCAAACGCGTTTGCAGTCTTTATGGTAATTCGTACTTATATGGATAAAGAAAAAATCGCTTATCCGTCGCTTGCACGAATAGCTTATCAGTCAAACTTAAGTGTTCGAACGGTAGAAAAAGCATTAAATAAGCTCGTCGACGAGGGTTGGATTAAAAAGGTAGGCAGAATGATCGATAAAGGTAAGTTCGGAAATACAAGATATCTAATACTCCAACATGATCTTATAAGAGGGACTGATGACCCGAGTTTTATGAGTAAGCCAATAGCAAATATTGCCAATGGTAATCAAGGCAACCAATAGCAAAAAACCAACTATGGATAAATACCAAGTAAGTATTATCTATGTTTTAAGAACTATTAATAAGAATAATTGTTTTATATATAAAAAGAAGAAAAGTTTACAAAATTGACACTATAAAAAAAGAGATATGGCAAACGAACTAGTCAGAGAAAAAACGAAGCAAAAGTTTCTAGATATCCTCTCCGAAGAGGCAGGAGGTAATATCAGCGAGGCTTGTAAAGCAGTTGGTTTTAGCAGGCAAGCCATTAATGAATGGCGGTTAAACGACCATAGCTTTGATAATCGAGTACAACAGGCAATCTTAAACGGAAAAGAGGATCTAGCTGATTTAGCAGAAACACATCTACAAAAAAGAATTCGTAATGGGGACACAACAGCAATTATTTTTACACTTAAATCTTTAAGACGAACATTTTTTGGGGAAAGAATTGAAGTCGAAACGGCAAAAAAGAGCAACAATGGTCGAGCTATTAGTTTAACTCCTGGCTTTTCAAAAACTCTGTTAGCAATCGGTTTAAAGCAAGCCCCGACTAACGTTCTTACCGAAGAGCAAAGAAAACAACTTAATGGATTAGTTGGAATTTTTGAAGATTATTATGATAATCTTAATGAAGACGATAAGTCTTAATTCAATATGAATAAATTCTTTATATATTGCCGAAAATCTTCAGAACAGGAAGATAGACAAGTTTTATCTTTACCTGGGCAAGCTCGAGAACTGCAAGAATACGCCAAAAGGGAAGGTTTGACGATTGTCGATACTTATCAAGAATCAAAAAGCGCACATTGGGCTGGCAGAATTGACTTTAATAACATGCTTATGAGGATTAGAAGCGGTGAAGGTAACGGAATAATAGTCTGGGACGAATCTAGAATAGCTAGAAACGCTTTAGATAGCGGTACCGTAATCTATATGATCGATCTTCAGGAAATTGTAGAGATTAGGAAGCCTGGAAAAGTATATAAAAACACCCCTGACGATAAAAGTTGGTTAGCTATGTGTTTTATGATGTCTAAAAAGGAATCAGACGATAAAGGTGTGAGTGTAAAGAGAGGGCTAAAAACTAAAGCAGAAAAGGGTTATTTGCCTAGTGGAGCTAAAGCAGGTTATATGAACGATAAATATGCGGAAAAAGGTAATAAAACACTCTTAGTAGATCCCGTCAGATTCCCACTTATAAAAAAGACGTGGGAAATGTTCTTAACTGGAATTTACAGCCCTCCACAAGTATTAAATAAGCTAAATGACGAATGGGGGTACAGAACTCCCCAACATAAACGCATAGGTGGTAAACCAATGACAAGAAGTCAGATATATAAAACTTTAGCCGACCCTTTTTATTATGGAGTATTTGAATATCCCGAAGGTAGTGGAAATTGGTATCAGGGCAAACATGAACCCATGATAACCAAAGATGAGTTCGATAGAGCGCAAATGCTTCTTGGCAAAAAAGGTAGGCCAAGACCTAAAACCCATGATTTTACCTATACAGGCTTACTTACTTGTGGCGAATGCGGAGCGATGATTACTGCTGAAGAAAAATATCAAGTCATATGTCCTGTTTGTAAATTAAAGTTTGCCTCTCTCAATAAAGATAGCTGTCCGGAGTGCAAAACAAGAATTGAAGATATGATTAAACCAACACTTCTTCACTACACTTATTACCACTGCACCAAACGTAAGAAAAAAACATGCTCACAGCTAGGCATTCGTCTCGAAAAAATGGAGGCTCAAATTGAGGGATTATTATCCCGAATCCAAATATCAGAGCGCTTCAAAAATTGGGCGATTAAGTATTTAAATGAACTGAACGTTATTGAAACTGAAGATAGAGACGTGATCTTAAAATCACAACAAGAAGCTTATGATGATGTGGTTAAACGAATTGATAACTTAATAAAGCTTAAGATCTCACCTCAAAACACCGATGGTTCATTACTCTCCGATGATGATTTTAAGAGACAAAAAGAGGATTTAATGAAAGAAAAGTCTACGTTACAAGAAAAACTCGGAGACACAGACAATCGTATAAATAAGTGGGTAGAGTTATCAGAAAAAACGTTCAACTTTGCATGCCATGCTCGCTATTGGTTTGCTAATGGCGACACAGAAACGAAAAAGCAGATATTAATGGGGATAGGTTCGAACCTAACGCTAAAAGATAAAACTGTGCTTGTAGACCTAGAAAAACCATTACAGTTTATAGAAGAAGCTAAAAACGAAGTACCGGAAATATCACCAATGTTCGAACCTACAAAAAAGGGCCTCACTGAGACCCAATTAGGGGTTTTATATTCTCAAAATCCAACTCTGCTCCCTAGCCCTAAGGATATTATACTGCCCCAATTTGAGGCTATTTTAAAGGCATTTACTAACCCTATTTGGATGGGAGAAATGCGCGTTCGATGGAATGAAATTAAGAAATTAAGCCGAGAACCTAATCCGGCACTTGTAGTAGCATGATTAACTTAAAAGACCCTAATGTTAAATTGGATAAAAACGGCTTACCAAAAATAAAGCCTCTAACTGACGCGCAAAAGAAAAAGTTTGAAGAATGGGATAAAGAAGCGGCTAAACCGGTACGACCTGACGGAATAGCTAAAGACCCCGCACTAAGGGAAGCAAGAGGCTTATACGTCGATAACGGCTTATATGTTCAATCCTCCGTCCACTATAACGATGCCGATTATGTTCCAAAAGTTAGAAATGAACTTATTCAAGAGTTTAACGCAACAAATAAGGCAGAATTATTGTTGGTTGATATGGTTACAAACGCTTATTTTGGCTATATGCGATCATCAAAAGCGCTTATGCTATTTATCGAGGACAATGATGGTCGAAGGGATTTCGATAGTCAAACCTGGATAAACATGATGAAGGAGCTAGGAAAAATAGTTGATATGGCTAATAGGCACTTTACAACGTCTTTAACTTGCCTTAAAGAGTTCCGCCAGCAACCAGTTAAAGTTAAAGTACATGCTAAAGAAGCTTTCATAGCTAATAATCAGCAGTTTAATAAAAATGCTTAATGATTTAGGAAAATATTTTTATGAGCCGCCTCTCTGTTGAAGAATGTCAAAAGTTGTATATCACTAGCCTTAAAAACTCCTTAACTAGCGGAATAATTCTTGATATAAACGGCGTACCGGTTAGTTTAGTAACTACAAAATGCCATTATGGCGGTGTACGGTTTTGGTTCTCTTGCCCTGGTTGCCATAAGAGAGTTGGGGCTTTATACCGTAAACCTCTTGCTCAATATTTTTTATGCAGGCATTGTTTAGGATTAGTTTATCAGCTTACTATTAAGCGCCGTTCAAAGGATGAGGGTTGGATAAAATTACTTCATTCTTTCCGAAATTTACCTGTTTATCATAAAACTAGTGCATAATAAAAGTAGTAGGATTGTCTTTTAAAAGTCTGTATACTAAATATAGGTGCCATTATGGATGAATTTACTTTTGTAAAACTTCTAAAACAAATTTTCACCCAGGAAGGCTTCTTAGCAAAAAGAGAAATAGGAGTAGGTTATGGAGTTGCTGATTTAGTTTTAATCAAAAACACGGCCATAAACAGCAATAACTGCTCAATCAGAAAAAACCATAAACAATACACTCCACTCCTAAATGAAAAGTATTTCCAAACGTTAAAGGTGTTACCTGACGAAAATGACCAAGACAAATCCCTCCCATTTAGTCTTATAGCTAAACAAACAAACTTCTCCGAAAGCTACTTGCGTTACACCATCCTTAAAAAATTGGAAAGGCACGGTTACGTTAAAAAGGACGGCAATAAAAAGTATTTTAAAGTTAACGGTTGGTTGCCAATAGCCAATGAGGTAATAGCTATTGAGGCTAAACTGAAGGATTGGAAAAGAGGCGCGATACAAGCAAATAGGTATAGGGCATTTGCTAATAAGGTTTATTTAGCTATTCCTAAAGAAACGGAACGATTAGTTGACAAAAAATTCCTAAAGAAAATTAACGTCGGCTTAATTATTTTAGACGTAGAGAAAAATGCTAAAAGAACGGTTATCGCTAGTAAGAAGTTTAAACCCTTAGACGAATATAAACACCATTTAGCGGCAGAATATTTCTGGAATAAAAGAGAGTTAATAAATTTTACCCAAATTTAGCTTCTCTAGGCTGTCTATAAACCTTTTCCCCGTTACCGCTCTGATACCATCATAGTTTTTAATATCCAAAACGTCCTTATCCCCAGAAATTATTATTTGAGCGCCGCATGCTTTAGCAACTCGAAACCAAATATCATCGTCTTTATCACGGGTAATACTCACTCCTTCCAGCACTTCGTATGGTTCAACGATTTTTATAAGCGATCGGTAATCAAGAACTAACTTTTCAGGAGTATATATTTGTTTTTTCCAATATTTTTGGACCCTTTTAACTAGGATTTTTTCCTTAAATTCAGCAAAGGTTTCCTCACTGCCATACAGCACTATTTTCTTTGCTAAGGACAAGTTAAGTATTTTCCGAGGATATCCGGGAAACCCTAACATACCGGAGAGCATTATGTTTGTGTCTGGAACTACTTTTATCATTGTTCATTATCAAGTTCATTTAGTAATTGATTTAGGGAAGCTTCATCACTTTCAGTCATATATTCCCAATCACTAGCAGTATCAAGAACAGCAATCCATCGTTGTAAGTGATCGGTTTTAAACGGCGAGGCGTAATCCCTAACATATTGGCCAACAAGCGATACCGCACTTTGAAGACTACTTTTCATTAACTTAATACGCTCTTCACGACTAAGAGGCGCTAAACTATCCATCACCGCCATTCGTCTTTCAAGGAAATGCAACTTCTTATTTTTCGCGTCATTTGGTATACCACCATTACAGTAAGAGCAACTACACTGATAACCGATTTTCTTAAGCTCGACATCGTTAGCGTAATCAAATATTTCCGGTACATATGTCCAGCCACCATTTCTTCCAAATCCCTTTTTACGAGCCTCAAGGTTTTTAACGGAAAATGTTTCACCGGCACCTAAACCGCTTGAAAAACCACTTCCCCCTATTGCGCTAAGTACCTCGCCGAAACCACCAAGGTGTTTGGTAAATACATATTTGTCTTTGGATAATTGGAATACTAAATCAGCTAAACCGATGAGGTGGTCTAAGTCTGCCTTACGGGCATCAAGGTCGTTAATAGTAACAAAATATCCAGCAATTTTGTCTTTAAAGTCGCCGCTGTACATGTCAACCACATAGTTCCTGACCTGTGGCCTCAACAAAACTCCGCCGCCGAGGTTAATACTGGCAAAAACCGGTTTCTGAATATGCTGCTCTTCTAAATACCTTAAAGTTTCGGAAAGTAGAGTTAAATTAAGGGTAAATTTAATATCATCGGTGTCCTCGCTATAAAAAGCAGGTGCAACAATAACACAGGCATTGGCGTTAACTTGAGAGGTAACCGCCGGAATTATTACCTTATTTAACCTTTCAGTAGCGTTACTATAAAGAGTTTCGGGGACAATATTGTCGCCGTAAGACAGCTTTTTATAATTCTTTTTGTTCCGTGCGCCGGGATAAAGTAATTGAACCGTTGCAGGATCAACGATAATAGGTTCTCCCAATTCAACGGCTTTTTGCGCTACCACAGGCCGCCACACAGTGTGATGTAAGTCCATCAATACCACTGGAACTTCAATTCCAGCTTCAAATATGCTTAAATCCGCAATTTTCGGTATAAAAATCGGCAATTTGCTAAATAATTGGTCGCTCATAATTGTTCACTACTAAATGTCTTTGATAACACAGCTTGTGTTAACTTTGCAACTTTTAACTCAGCTCTTTCAATTTGTTTCTCAACTTGGTTAGCAATATCAAAGTAAAATTTTACTTGGCGTACTATTTCTTCCTGTTCTGCTAGAGAACAAAATGGTACTTCAAACTTTCCGAGTTTTTGAGCATTGATGTTTGATTGACTGACACCGTCCGTCTTTACTTGATAGCAGAAATCGCGGGCATACTGTGAATTAAGGCAATAATTTAAATATTCGGAATTAAGCTCAGGAAAATTGTTTATTTTTATAAGGTATCCGGCAAATATTGCCTCATGTTCACCTCTGTAAATACTTGTTTTGCCAACTAACTCGGGACTATTCGTACGATTAAACAGTACGTTGCCGGTTTTCAGTTTATATTTTTCAATTTCGTCTGGGTCTGATGTGTAGACCAAACTTTCCCAATCAATTTCACCATTTTGTAAATTACCCATACGTAACACGGGTATTTTTCCTTCGGGGTTTGACTTCGCCGAGGTTCCATACTGAAACCCTTCGCAAAGTTTATCCAATGCTACAAGTTCCCACTCATCGGGCAAATCAGCGATATTATTTTCTTCCTCGTAAGAATATATCGTTTCAATTTTCTTTTTCTCTGTACTCGTGGCCTTGCTTAGCCGTCGAGCTTTAAGGTCGTCAACTACCTTTTTGGTTGATTCTTGTTGGTTTTTTTCTCTCCACTCCTCAGTAAGCCTGCCTGTTATCGCGGCGGATATAATGGCTTGTCGAAATTTCTGTACCAATTTTTTGGCCTTTTTAATCCCTTTAAGCGAAAGACTAATTTTATTAATATCATTTTCTAACTTTTCTGCTACGATGTGCTGAAGTGCGATGTCCTCTGGATATGAAATTTCTAGTTCTTCGAATGCCCGTTTTGAAATACCCGTAAAGGTTGAACCCTGTCCTTTTTCTTCAAGGAGAGGTTTTACAACTTGAGCAAAATAAAAAAGAAATATACTATCGATTCGATTGTTTGGCCTTAAGGAAGCTAAACCTCTACCAATACAGCACTTTTCCGCAGCCATGTTTACATCACCTATGGGAGCTCTTACCGATACTAATACATCCCCTTTTTCTGCTATTTTTTTAGGTTCGTTGGTATAAACCGTTACTTTTGGGTATTTAATTCCAAAATCCTTATTTCCTTGGAAAAAAGGTAGACCATTGCCTTTTTTGTTATACGAAGACGATGGGGGCGATTGTCCCATTATAATTTGAGCAACGTCTGGTAGTGGATTAGTTACCCAAACATCATTAGGTCTATTTTGTTGTTCCGTTTTCGAGTTCTGCATATATTTGCTCTAAACTATTGGTTGCTTCCTTTAGCTCTGATAAAGCATCGGTTATAAGCTCTTCCGGCTCACCAATTTCTTCACTATCCTCAATGTCCTCCTCCTTGAGCCACTTAAAACTATCAAGTTTGTAATTTTTGTCCTTTACCTGTTGCATCGTAAATTTCTTCCAACGATTTTCATTTGAGTCGTTTTCATTTCGCGATGATTGCCCATTCGCATTTTCGCCATAACATTTTTCAAACTCGGTAAAGTGTGCCGGAGTTAATGGTCTGTCTTTTTTAGTAATTCCCGGCACATTTGTACGCGCGTCATATATCCAGACATTTTCAGTCGGCATACCCTTAACAAAAAACACAACATTAGCTTTTACACCCTGGCTGTATGGGGTGAATGTTCCTCGGGGTAAACGTAAAATTGTATGCAAATTACAGTCCTGCATTAGAAGTTTAAATACTTCCGCTGCTTGGTCGCCGAAAAGTACGTTGTCCGGTAGCACAACGGCCGCACGGCCACCTGGTTTAAGGATTGTTAGTATGTGCTGGACAAAATTTAGTTGCTTATTACTTGTACCTACAGTAAAGTCCTGGCGTTCGGGTATTTGGTTAGCGCCTTTAGTACCGAATGGAGGATTAGTTAGGACTACATCGTAACGATCGCCCTTATCAGGTTCATAAATAGAGTCGCCTAAGCGGATATGTGATTCAATACCGTGTAAGTATAGGTTCATTAACGCTAGTCTTCGCGGTCTTGCTACTAATTCAGTTCCAAAATAAGTCTTTTTCCTTATCCGTTCTAAGTCTTCACGGTTAATCGCGCTTCCTGTTTGTTGTAAAAACCATTCGTAAGCGCTTAATAAAAAGCCGCCTGTTCCAGCTGCCGGATCACATATAGTAAAGTCTTTGGCTGTCCGAGGATCAGGCTTCATTACACTAACTATGGATTGAATTAAAACACGCGGGGTAAAGTATTGGCCTGCGCCTTTTTTACCTTCGGCGGCTGACTTTTCCAGCAACCCTTCGTAAGCTTGGGCTTTAACATCAATGTTTAATCCTGTCCATTCAATTTCATCAATCAAGTCTATTAACCTTTTCAGGTTTACCGGCTTAGTAAATTTTGATAATGCCTCGGCAAATATTGCGCCTAATAATCCTTCCTGTTTGGCTAATCCGCGTAAAAGCTCACTATAAAAATCGGTTAACTCTGTACCGGCTTTTGATTTCAATACTGACCATGAATACTCTTTAGGAATTACTGCTCCTCTTTCCTCAGCCATTTTAAGAAACAGTAAATAAGTTAGCTGTTCAACGTAATCGCCGTAATCCATCCCGTCATGGCGGAGAACATGGCAGTATCCCCATAATTTGTTAACAATGTTTGTGTTAGTTTGCATAGGCATATACCTGTGGCATACTTGCGTTTAGCTCGCTTATAAACGGTAATAACTTATTGTCAAAATCATCGTTAATGCGCTTAAAATTGCCGCCTAAGTTAATAAATATCGGCATATCGTCAAAGTCTTCCGGCTCAATGGTTAGGTTTTCAACTAAATGTAGTTTTATTAGCTCCAACCATTTTCGTTGCTTATCGGTTAGGTTTTTACCACCGATTACTTTTTCCATTGCCAGGTCTACACGTTCTTTAGCCGATAACAACGGCTCGTCTTTAGCGGCGTGTTTGACCATAGAAATAATATCAGCTAAGGGGTATTTATAAGCGCGGCGTAGGTTACTTTCGGTAAAGCGCTCCGGTTGTTCGGCTAATGATTGTCTAAGTTCTTTCAGCGCTTCGGTATTCCATGCCTGCGGCTTTTGTAAAACTATACTTATAGCTTCAATATGCTCTGGGTTGTCCTTTACAAACTGCTCAAATTGTTGGATATAATCCTCAGGTTTTAACTCGCGCCCGTCAGTTGTCCTAAACACATACTGCGATCCAACGGTGTCTTCCTGTTCAATCGCCCTTATAAACCGTTTTGGCGGCCTTGGGTAGTTTTTCAGTAGGTCAATAAACTTAGGATCGGTTAATACTTTCAACGTACCCACTCTATCCTCCGCCAGTTTATCAGGTAAATTTTTTGCAAAAGCGCTTATATCACCATCAGTAATATACTTCGCAAACATTTCCCGGCCTTCGGCGGTAATGTTTTTGGCTATTCGTTGTAGTCTTTTAACTAAACATCGGGTGTTGTATTCAACATCAACGTTGTTATTAATCGCGTTTATTATTTCCTCAATCGTACGGGTAGGGTTAACCGGCGTTACTTGGGTAATACCGGTACTATTTTTAAAGGCTTCTAGTAGGGTTCCGTCAAAACAGTCAAATACGGTAAAGTGAGTTTTGGGTGGTGTGCCTAACCCATTAGGGAAATTACTGCATAAACGCGTACCGCGTCCAAGCATTTGTTCAAACAAAATGCGGGACTTTACCGGCCTTAAAAATATAATGTTTTCTATTGCCGGTATATCAACTCCGGTTGAAAGCATATCAACGGTTACTACTATGTGCGGCTCTGGGCGATTTCTAAACTCTTTGATACGGGTTAACGGCCTATCAACTGTTGGTGAACCGGTTATTTTCTGAACAAAAGCATCGCCTCTGCCAAATACATCACGGCAAATATCAACGAGTTGATCGGCATGGGAAGTGTGGGATAAATCGTTATCAGCAAATATTAAAGTCTTTGGAAAACGGCCGGTTTCTTCCTCTTGTTGTAAAGCGTACTTTGCAAACTCTTGGATTATTTTGCGGTTACTATCAGGTGCGGTAATATCCCGCTCAACTTCAGTAACTTCAAAATGGCGTTCATCCTCAAGTAAATCAAGCTGTTGCGCGCCGGTATTCGGATCAACTTGTTCAACTTCTTCCCCCTCTTTTAAGGTAATCCCCTCAAGGCGGACACCGGAGGAAATTTTGACAGCATCATAATCAACTAAGTAACCGTCTTGTACTGCTTGTTCATAGGTATAACGGTAAGCAATTTCTTTAAAATAACTTGTGGTATGGGCGGCAGGAGTAGCGGTTAATCCGATTTTAACAGCGTCAAAATGGTCTAAGACACCGCGCCATTTGCTTATTTCTTGTGAAGTATAACCGCGGTGGCATTCATCAGCGATAATCGTATCAAAAGCGTTAATCGGCATATCAATTTTATCGGCATCATCATCGGGATCGTAATCACCGCTATAACTAAACATACCCTCTCGGCCGTAAAGGTTTATTTGCATCCGTTGGATCGTTGAAACATAAACAAAAACTTGGTTTCCGTCAGGATCAGTTAAGTAAGCGGTTGGGATTACATTAAAATCAACCTTTTCATTACTGTCAAAATCATCAATTTTAAAACGTTGGCTATACACCTGATAAATTTGGTTAAACTTCAAACCGTTTTCTGCCTCATAAGCGGCAAACTCCATGACGGCTTGGGCGGCTAAGGCTTTTCTATCAACTAAAAATAGTATTCGTTTACTTGTACCGGACTTTAATAAACGATAAATAAGCGAAGCTACGGTAAAGGTTTTGCCTGTACCGGTTGCCATAGCGACAAGCATTGAACGCTTATTATCGGTAATCGTTTTTTCGATCGCGGTTATAGCATCACGTTGATAATAGCGTAGCTTTCCCTCTGCGGGTGGGTTTTGGGCAAACCATTTTGTATTTTCGTAAGCGTCATTATTAAGGTATTCAATTAAGGCTTTAGGTGTATGGAACTCCTGTATTTGCCGAGAACGGCTAGGGTTATGTCTTAAGTCTTGGAACCATATAACCTCACCGTTAGTTGAGTATATAAACGGAACCTCAATTCCGCTTTGCCCAGCTCCTTTAACGTAGCGCTGAGCTTGTTGGAGAACATTTTGGGGACCTAAGGATATTTTCTTAGCTTCAACGAAAGCGACTAGCTTCCCATTAGCAAAAAGTGCGTAATCAACCGGTCCGGTTGCCGTCATGTATTCTTCAACGGCGGTTTTGTGTAAGTTTGTGGTGTCTAAACCTTCCTCATAACGGATTATTTTATCCCAACCCGACTTTTTAAGTTTTTCGTCGATCCACTTCTTACGAGTGGTCTGCTCGTCGATAATTTCCATAAATTTTTATGCTTATTATTTATTTTTATTTTTTTCTATAAACCGTTCTATATCCTCAGGCTTATAACGCCTATCACCACGTACACTTACCTTGACGGCGGGAAGTTTACCTTCCTTATCCCATCGGCGCAGGGTTTCAGGGTTAACCCCTAATATTTCTGCTGCCTCGCGAATTTTCAGTAACCTCAACTTTTTACCGGTAGTCATAATTACAATTAACTACAAATACTTATACATCATTTTATCGCATTAAGCTGGAGTTTTCTATGGGTTTTGAGGAACGACAAAACTCCTCCTTTAAGAGGGATTGTCTTTACATAAGTTTGATTATTTCCGGATTTCGTTAAGGACGAAGTCTTGTACCTTTTCCGCCCAGTTTTTTGGGATTTCTACCTCGGCTAATAATGTCCCTCTACCGTTTAACTTAACAACATTTTTTCCCATTCCGCCTTTATCCAAACTAACCGATTCGATGTCTGCCTTCACTACTCGGAATGATTTACCGTAAATACTTTGGTAAGAAATATAGTTATCATTGGCTTTAAAAGTGTAGCCACCCATCCCAAAAGACAATTTTCGTTCGTTTTTATTGTTATTTCCAAAACCAAATAAGCCCATTATTTTTTTCACCTCCCTTCGTCAAACATTAACTACGTCTTTTTATAAGGAGGCGGGCAACAAAAAGCTCCCCGCCAGCGATGGCTTTCGCCACCCACGCAGGTTTCCCCACGCGACCGTGCAAGGTGCTCTGACGAGGAGCTTCCTACCTTGCACGGTATTTTTAGCCATGCCTCTTGCGAGGTTTAGGCGTAAGTAAATTTGGAAACTTACCTCACGTTAATTATACATAATTCTACAGGCTCCGGTATAATCGGATAAGGTAATAAGGATAAAAATAAGAATGAAAAATACACGGATAATTCTGAATAAATATCACTATATTCTTAGGGCAATTAGTTTGTCTGATAAATACAAAAGAGCACTAAACGAAATTACCGCTGATGCTAAATCAATAGGATGCCCACTTCCGGTTAAGGGCTTTATTAAAGCGAGTGATTATACAAACTGGCAGGAGCAAATAGAAAAGCACGGGCGAACAGCTCATGATTACGCTCAAAACGTATTGAAATTATTTAACCTGAAAACTAACGATGAGCTATTAACAGGCCGGTTATGCATGATGATGTTCTTAAATGTTAAAGCTCCTCCGACCATTGGAACAATTGGTTATTCTGCTGACTTAGACAACGAAAAAAACGAGGTCAACATTAAGTTAACTTTTTATCCTTGGACAACTAAAGAAGACTTTGACGGATTGGAAATTTGGAAAGACGTTGAATCATTTAGGAAAATGTTGCTCACCCCACGGCATGTAACAAAAAATAAGGAATGGAAAACTTTTGAACGCGATTTAAAAGTTTATCACCGATATCAGCAACTTCAGAAACAATATCCAAAAGAAAAATCAGTCGTTCATATACTCCTAAATGACAAAAAATTTGAAAAGTTTTACGAAAGCGATGATCAAGCAAATGATTTAGCAATAGTATCGGAACAAATATATAAAATAATAAAACGTTGCAGAACAACATTAGGAAATAACTTTTCTACCGTTTAATCACCCCTCATTAGACTTCCGTGAGTTTTGGTCATCCGTACATCAGAATTAAGGTGTTATGGATACCGATAAGGATAAAGAAATTCAAGTAGCTATTCAAAAAGCGGCTGAACAATGGGTAAACCTCATGATGATGTTTTTACGAAGTAAACGCACCAAAAGAGGTTCAGCGAATAAAAAATAAATAATTAATATGGATAAAAATACATTTTCTACCGACTCTTACCTCCTTGCTTGTTACCTCCTTAGTGAATCCTGCCAACTTGTTTCCATTGATCGTACTAATCCACGAAGAATGGTTTTTATTTTCCAAGAGTCTAAACGCCGAAAAGAACTTACTGATAATTTTTTAGCATATCAAGCAAGTATCGAGCCTCACCGGTTTCATAGTGCTCAAAGGGATTTAAAAGCGATGATTTATCAACGAACGACTGGGTAGTTAATATACCCACGAAAAATAAGAATAAGCATAAAAGTATGGGCAAATTATTAGAGCTAGTAACAATAAAAATAAATTTCAAAATGCAGGGCAATTTTTTAGCTACCGTCACTTTAAATTGGCAAGACGAATTCGAAGTTCGTTATTGTCGAATATACCGGTCAGGAGCAGGAAAAATATTCTTACAACCGCCGGCTTTAGGAAATGCAAATTGGGTAAAGTGTTTCGGAGTACTTAATTATGATGACTGGAAATGGCTAGAAAAAAAGGTAATTGATCAGTTTAAAGAAGAATTAAAAGAAAAAATCGGCGAAGGAACATTTTCGCCCGCCGTTTTAAAAAGGATTGAGGAATCGGAGGAGGAAATCGTTAATCCTAATGACATACCGGACAATTTAGGAGAAACCGATATTAACTCTATTCCTACTTATAAGAACAAACAGTAACTATATAGTAACTAAGTAACTATATGTATATATGAGTAAAAAGGGAGTTTACATTAGTAAAAAGAGTATATAGAATTAAGTAATAGTATGTATAAGTAATTAAGGCTATGAATAAAATGAATTATAGAGAAATATTAGGAGAAGCAAGAGCAGTACACTTTGCTATGCATAGAGGCGCTATTACTTATGAAAAAGCGGTCGAGTTAACGAAACCTTTACTGGGAATTCTTAATGTTAAGGCTACGGAAATAGCCAAGCGGTATAAAATTCGGCCGCGATTATTAAAATTTCAGGATTTAGGAAGAACTATATGATACATAAAGCGCGTCAGGTGTCGCACTCATTATCAGTTAATTAAAAATATGAAAAATTGTTTTATTTACCTACGAGTTTCAACCGAAGAACAAGCTAAGGAAGGCTTTTCAATCGAAAACCAGAAAAGAGCCTGTATTGAATTTGCAAAATCAAAAGGATATCACGTTAAGCGTGTTTTTATTGATGACGGAAAGAGCGCTCGAACTACCGACAGAGCCGCTTTACAAGAAATGCTTAAGTTAGCTAAGGGACAGGAGGTTCAAAATGGATAACCAATTACTAATAGACGCAATAATCATTTATAAAATCGACCGATTTGCTCGAAATGTTGGCGATTTTTCCGACATGTATAAAGAACTTAAAAATAAGGGAATTAAGTTAATATCCGTTAATGAGGGTGATTTGATGGAGGGAACAAGCCTTATACCCAACATTTTCGCTAGTGTGGCTCAATGGGAAAGTGAAGTTAACAGCATGAGAACGCGAGACGCGTTAACACAAAAGTTCCGAGAGGGTTGGCAACCTACTCCTCCTCCTATCGGTTATCGAAGTGTTGGAGCTGATCGCGAACGCAAGACTTGCGAACCGGATCCTTATACTGCCCCAATCATACGAGAGCTTTTTGAAATATATTCAACTGGAAACTATTCGATTTACGATTTACAAAATTGGCTAGCCGAGCGAAACATATCCTCTAAAAGCGGTACAAACTTAGGACATAGCGTTATCGATACGATTCTAACCAATCCTTTTTATTACGGATGGATCAGGTGGCATGGTGAAGGGAAAATGGGTAAGCAAGCGCCGCTTATAAGCAAGGACTTATTCGATACGTGCCAATATGTTTTAGCTAAACATCGTAATTTTTTAATGCGAAAACGGCTCCACCAATTTTTACTTAGAGGCTTTGCTTATTGTAGTGAGTGTGGACAGAGGTATACCGCTGAATGGCATTTTAAACCCAGGTTTACTAGAAGAAACGGCAAAATAGCTTATTACCATTGTCCCAAAATGAACCGTAACGGATGTCCCGCTCCTTATGTTGAAGTATCGGAACTTGAGGAACTTGTTAGAAATACCGTTAAATCAATTCAATTTAGCCAAGAATTTGTTGATGCGGTAGTAGCAAAAGCTAAGGAGTTTGTAGACGATAGCCGTAAACGGGCAACTTCTGAAACTCAAGGCTGTATTAATCAGCGAATAGCTCTTGAAAACCGGCGTAATAAGCTAGAAGACGCTTTATTAGACGGAACTATTGATCGGGTGGTATTTAAGAGAAAACACGATGAAATACAGGAACAGCTGGGTTTTATTGATAGCCGAATTAGGGAAATAGAAACAAACTCACGGGTGGATATAAAACTAATTGAGGACGTTCTTAACTTTACAAGGGATATTGGCAGGACCTATGACGAAGCGGAAGAATTTCTACAACGACACTTCTTAAGGTTTTTCTTTGAAAAAATTATTGTAAAAGAGAGGAAAATTGAGAGGGTTATTTATACGCCGGTTATAGCTACTTTAGTAGAAAACCGTCAGGTTATAATAAAAAACCTTATGCTCCTCCGGTAGGATTCGAACCTACAACCTTGTCGTTAACAGCGACCTGCTCTACCGTTGAGCTACAGAGGAATATCCTTGCTACGTTTGGAATTTTATCATCTTACTTATTTGAAATCTAGCCTATCTGTTAGACTTTTGCCTTGACTTGAGGGGCTGAAAAAAGGTATAATAACACGTTTGTGCTAGAACTTTCCTAGTTTTCTTCATAGGAAAAGCGCTCTGTCTTCCTAGAGCAAGGTAAATTTTACCAATAAGCACACTTGGTCTTAAAGATTTAGCTTTGAGAAAGAAAAAGGAAGGAAATGCTTCGTTAGTTGGCTTTTTAGCCTTAGTGTTTCCTTATTTTGTAATTGAGTCAAGGAGTGTTTTTTATATGGAAAGAACAGAATTAAATCGCCGCAATTTTATTATTAAAACAAGCCTCGCCGTAACTGGGGCTGCTATTACTGGGCCTTTAGCTGCCCATGCCGAAAGCTTGCATTCCCCTCTTCCAGATGCAGCGCCACCTCCAGAGCCTTTACCAAATCTAGCAGAGTATTTAAAAGAAATTGAACCAATTAGACTCTCTTATCAATCAACCATAGCCAATGATGAGCTTTTTAGTGTGATTAAAAATTTACCCACTCAGAAAAGGATTGACCTGTTTAATCAATATTTTCCCATGTATGAGGCAGCCCACCGTGCGTACAATGTCCCAGTTATCCGTTTATTTGTTATCCATTTACGGGAAACTGCTGCTTCTACTCATCCCCGACCTGATAATTTATCAGCCAGAGGAGGTATGCAAAGAAATCCTGAGTTCTATCCGGACGAGAAGGCAGTTAAAGCAGCCGAAGGCTGGCATCGTCTGAGCCAGTTAAAGCAAAATTACGACCATAACGGCCGTTCCGAAACTCGGGATTATCAGGAAATCATGTTTGCTGCTTGGAAATTGAGAAAAGATGCTAATAACGCAATCATCAAGCAATCCTACCTAACTGACACCCAAGCTTTAGACGAAGCTCAAACCACTTATTGTGATGCAACAGAAGCCAGATTTCGTAATAATCATATTGGGCAAATTCAAGATTATTATGATCAGCACAAAAATGATCTTAATTATGATTACCACCAAGCGAAAATTCAACAAATCTTGGAGATGAAGTAGGCTATTCTAGATAATCACGGAGTTTTTTTGCTCTGGTAGGATGCCTTAATTTTCTGATCGCTTTGGCCTCAATCTGTCTAATTCTTTCCCTGGTAACCCCAAACTCTTTTCCAACTTCTTCTAAGGTCCTTTGCTTACCATCTTCTAGACCAAACCTTAATTGTAAAACCCTTTTTTCTCTGGGAGAGAGTGAATCTAAAACCTCCTCAAGGTGACTTCTTAAAAGTGCTCTCGTGGCTTGCTCATCTGGTTTTAAGCCCGGTGCTTCAATAAAATCACCTAGCTCTGAATCTTCCTCATCCCCTACCTTGGTAGCCAAAGATGCTGGTTCTTGAGAAACTTTAATGATTTCTCTGGCTTTGGCAGCATCTATTCCCAACTCTTTGGCTACTTCTTCTGGAGTTGGTTCTCTACCCAAATCCTGCATCAGCTTTCTTTGGGCTCGATTAAAGCGATTAATTGTTTCCACCATATGGACTGGAATTCTGATAGTGCGAGCCTGATCTGCTAAAGCTCTGGTGATTGCCTGCCTAATCCACCAAGTAGCATAAGTGGAGAATTTAAAACCTCTTTTCCAATCATATTTATCCACTGCCCTCATTAGTCCCATATTGCCCTCCTCAATTAAATCCAAAAGACTCATTCCCCGACCAACATATTTTTTAGCAATGGAAACCACCAATCTTAAATTAGCAGAGATTAGTTTATCTTTAGCCCTTTGATCACCTTTTTCCACTCTTTGGGCCAGATCAATTTCTTCAGCAGCAGAAAGCAGTTGAACTCTGCCAATCTCTCTTAAATATTGCCTAACTGGATCAGTGACCGAACCTTCTTCCAAAGAAGCTAGCATTTCTAACTCTTTTTCTAAATCAGTGGAAGCCTTTTCACTTTCGGCTAACTCTTCAGCAGTGGTTTCAAAAACATCAATATTGCCATCAATTAACTTCAGATAAAAGTCATCTAACGCCTCCAGAGCATCTTCTGGCTGAGGAAAAACCTGCAAAATCTCATCTTGAGTCACAAAACCACGCTCGTGACCAAGCTTCAGTAGTTTTTTATCATCAAGTTGTTGTGCTTTCCCGTTTTTAGCCATTTATGTGAAGACAAATTTGGACATATCCTTTACCAACCTCAATAGACTTACTGTCAAATTGTCCTTAACAATCTCCTTTTGTTTTATTAGTTAACGACTATGACTTAAAGATTTTTCAATTTAACTGATAAATCCCTAAATCTTCTGTTTAATGTTTCCAATTGTTCTATTCTACCAAAAAGCTGAGCATTTTTAATTTCCCGAGACAGCTTCTCCAGCGAAGCCTTCACGAGGGCCTTTTTTAAAGCAGCCACTACAATTTCTATCTCTTTTTTCCAATTATCAGCAGACTCTAACTTTTCATCAATCTCCACCAAATACAATCTATCAGCAACTGGGACCAACTCTTTTGGTAAACCTTTGACAAATTCACTGATATTAAAAGCTTTCGCTTTAAAAGAAATCGCGTCTAAATATAACACCAACAGGACATAAATGGAACGGTTTACTTCTGACAAAAAGAGTGTTTCCGGAAACTGCGGCACATAAGTTAAGTTGGATGGAATCTTTAGCAGTAGGGCCAGTAGGTATTCTTCCAACAAATCACGACGATTAGGTAAACCTAAAGTTTGTTCAGCCGTAGTCTTTAGTAGACTACTATCAAAGCTAGGTGAGGCAACTTTTAGACTTGACTTCCTAATTTCCCGTCGCAACAGATCTTCTGGCATATTGAGTAGTGCGGCCAGTTTTTGAGTGTAGTACTCACGAGTCATCGTCTCATTAATTTTACCCCAGATGGGCAAGAGTTCAGCGGCAATTTTTTTCTTACCTTCGGCATTACTGGGATTAAACCGTAGACTGATTGAGTTTAAATAATAATCATAGACAGGCTCTGCTTTGGCTACAGCTTGGATAAAATCTTGCGGATTGCCCACCACCATATCGGCTGGATCTTTGCCACCTTTTATCTCAATTACTTTGGTATTCAAACCTGCCCCATCAAGCAACTCAATACTTCTTCTAGCTGCTGAGTCTCCTGCCACATCTTTATCAAAAGACAAACAGACATCTTCTGCATATTTAGCAATTAATTTTATCTGTTCATCAGTTAAAGCAGTACCTTGAACTGCCACTGTATTTTCTACACCAGCTTGATAAGGCATAATCATATCTAGCAAACCTTCCACTAAAATAACTTGTTTTTTGCTTCTAATTGTCGCTTTGGCAAAGTTTAATCCAAATAAAAAGTGACTCTTATCAAAAATTGGTGTGACAGGAGTATTTAAATATTTCGGCTCACCTTGAGCTAAAATCCTGCCTGAGAAGCCCACGACCTCATCCTTAAGATTAATTAAAGGAAAGATTACTCGACCACGAAAGCGATCGTAAACAGAGTTACGCGACGGCACAACCAAACCAGCTTCGACCATTTCTGCATTTTTAAAACCTCTTTTTTTCAAAAAATTAGTCAGACTATCCCAGGAATTAGGAGCATAGCCTAATTTGAATTTTTTGATAGTTTCATCCGTCACCCCTCTTTGGTGCAGATAAGACAGTGCTTTTTGGCCCAACTTATGCTCAGTCAGAATATAATGATAAAATTGAGCAGCTTTTTGGTTAGCTGCTATTAATCTCTCTTTTTGGTCAGTTTGAGCATGAGCCTGACGCTTAAGAGTTACCCCTGCTTTTTTGGCTAAAGTTTCTAAGGCTTCAGAAAAATCTACTCCTTCTTTCTCCATCAAAAAACGAAAGATATCTCCACCTTTTTGACAGCCAAAACAATGCCAAATACCACGTTCCGGTGAAACTACAAACGAAGGGGTTTTTTCTTGGTGAAAGGGACAATTAGCTTTAAAATTGACACCAGTTTTTTTCAGGGGCAAATACTCTGCAATCAAATCAACAACATTAATCCGTTCCTTAATTAATTCAAGATCATCCATAGGTTAAAACAATTACCCAATCGCCCGAAATTAGATCGCGGCCACAAGGAATTGTTGGGCGCATTTTACACCAAACCATACCCGAAATCAATAGTATTTATATTGATTGAAAAATCATTCGGGTATTGTTAGTATATCAAATAACATGCATTTAACTAATCGAGAATTAGCAATTTTAGGAGCATGTTTATATTCTTGTGAAGGAACTAAAGCTAGGTTAGTAAAAGGTAGAAAACAAAAACATTTCGCCGTTGAATTTACTAACAAAGACCCACAGCTCATTAAGGCATTCTTATTATTTCTAAGAAACAGTATCAAGGCTGAAGAGGATCGTATTAAGGCTCAGTTATTCATTTATTCAGACTTAAGCGAGTCAGATCTTATTAGTTACTGGTCACACCTTTGCAACATTCCAATTTGTAGGTTTAATAAATCAATCGTACTAATACAGAGGAACCATAAATACAAACCTAACCCTTTAGGAACAATGAAAATTAGATATACCCACAAACAACATTATCTAGAAATTCAAGGTATAATAGATGAACTTTTCAAACAGTTCTAGGAGAGGTGTCTGAGTGGTCTATAGAGCAGACCTGGAAAGTCTGTATATCCGTAAGGGTATCGAGGGTTCGAATCCCTCCCTCTCCGCAGGTTTCAGGTTCCCCGATTTATCAGGGGTTCTGAAAGCTACGAGAGGTTGAGGTGTTTAGAATGCTTTAGCGGTTCGGCAATCCTGCGCAAATCCGCAGGATTGAGATTCATCCCTCCCTCTCCGCAGATTTTGCCAGGATTATTTATCTTCCCCATTCCCTGGTAGAATTAATTAATGAGATCAAATTTACTCCCCTGGGTTTGGGTTTTAGCAATTATTTTTGTTTTTGCTGTCTTTTGGACAGAAAGCTTTTATTATTTAGATCCAGACTTTGGCTGGCATCTAAAAATGGGACAGCTGATTATCAACTCTGGAGTTCCACAAACTGATCCTTTTTCTTACACCATGCCTAGTTTTCCCTTTATTGATCACGAGTGGTTTTCTGATGTGGTAATTTACAAAATTTACCAGCTAGCTGGAAGGAGTGGTTTGGCAACTATTTATAGCTTAATTGCTCTTACCTCATTATTAATACTTATCCCGGAGAAAAAAAAGTTGTTATCTTTGGGGGTTTTTTTATTAGGGGCTGCCGTATTGCTTTCTTTTGTGGGCATCAGACCCCAGGTGCAATCCTGGTTATTATGGTCACTTGAGTTGCTAATCTTATTTAAACAAGTAAGGTTTGCAAAGATTAAGTTTGCCTTGCCATTTCTCTTTTTAATCTGGGTTAATCTACATGGAAGTTTTGCAATTGGATTGATCCTATTGGGGGTTGCTTTACTAGTCAGACTGATCCAACACAAACTAGTCATCAGTGATTTAATTGTCTTTATTCTGTCAACTCTGGCCACATCTTTTAATCCCTATGGATTAAGAATCTGGGTGGAAATTTGGCGCAGTTTTTCCGATGCCTCACTACATTGGTCAATTGCTGAATGGACACCAACATTAATCCATTTTTATCCTGCAATTATCTTTTTTATAGCTAGTTCTACAGCTTTGCTAGTTTATAATTTAAAGAAAATACCGTTACTTAATCTGTGTTTATACTCTGTTCTGCTGGTAGCCGGACTTTCCTCAATTAGGCATATTCCTTTGTGGCTAGTTATTGCTATACCTAATTTACTACTCTCTATACAATTGCTGTTTGATCAGATTGGCAAGGACTCAACCTCCTTATCCAGGCTAAATTATGTCATCAACCTATTTGTTTTTATCTGCTTAATTATTTTTTTGACCCAATCAAAGATTATGGTTAATCAAATTCCCAATTTTAGCGAGCAAGCCTATCCGCAACAAGCAGTAATTTATTTAACCAATCATCCTACCTCTAACCAACTTTTTGCTCCCTATCAATGGGGTGGATATTTAATTTGGCAGTTACCTCAACAAAAAGATTTCATCGATGGGAGGATGCCTAGTTGGCGCTGGAATGCTCCTGTGGGAGAAAGTAACTATGCCTTCAAAGACTACCAGGAAATGACTACTAATAAACAAGCATTGTTGGACAATATTAAAAAATATCATATTCAGACAGTTCTTTGGCCTGTTCCTCAAAAAACTCAAACCAACTTGATTGATCAATTAACTAAACCAATCACCACATCCCTGAGATTATTACTACATCTGCAGAATAATTCTCAATTAGTACAACCAAGCTACTCTATCCCAGATATTCTCAAAGAGAGTGGCTGGCAAATCACCTATCAAGACTCTGTGGCTGTTATCTTGATTAAACAACCTTAAGTAAAACTAAAAATTCCTGATTCCCTGCTCCCCCTAAAATTGGTGAATCAATTACTTGGAGAATTTTAAAATTCAAGGCTTCTAGATTATTTAAAACTTGTTGTTTAATTTCCCCCACTTGATCTGCTGGAACTAATCCCTTTTTAGTGGCTTGAGGTAACTCATAATGGGGTTTGAGCAAAGCAATGATCTGTCCATCTGGTTGTAAAAATTTTTTAACCACTGGTAAAACCAATTCTAATTTTGTCCAACCAGCATCAATAGTTACCAAATCAACTTTTTCTGGCAAACTTGCCAGGTGCAAAATATTAGTTCTCTCCATGACCACTACTTGAGGGTTTTGTCTTAACTTCCAAGCCAGTTCTCCATAAGCAGTATCTAAGGCATAAACTTTTTGAGCTCCGTTTTGTAACAAGCAGTCTACAAAGCCTCCTGTTGAAGAACCGACATCTAAAACAGTCTTTTTAGCTGGACTAAGTTGGAATTTATCCAAAGCTGCTTGTAACTTCAGCCCACCTCGAGAAACAAATCTATTTTGCTCCACTTTTTATCTCCAGAGCTTTTTTTAGTAGAGTTTTATCTTGAGAAAAACTTAACTGCTTCAGGGCTTGCTCAGGCTCAAGCCAAACCACTTCTTCTACTTCCCAATCATGATCCACAATATCACCTGAGATATAATCCATTAGGAATAGTGCGACTATTTTAAAAACCTTTTCTTTACTTTCCGGATGCGTGTAAACATATTTTGAATCACCAATTTTTTGAACAATTTCCGCCACCACTCCTGCTTCTTCTCTCACCTCACGTAAGGCTGCGTCTGCACCCTTTTCTCCTTTTTCAATATTACCCTTAGGAAATCCCCAAGTTAGCTTGGAAGAGCTTTGTGTTAACAAAACCTTTCCTGCTTGATTAAAAACAATACCACCTGCTGAAAATTCTCTATTCATCTTAGAGCTAGTGCCCCCGGAGGGAATCGAACCCTCATATCAAGATCCGGAATCTCGTGGTCTATCCATTAGCCTACGAGGACAAAAGGCGGTGGGGGTGAGATTCGAACTCACGGTCCATCAAAGATAGACAGCGGTTTTCGAAACCGCCGCACTAGGCCACTATGCGACCCCACCACAACTTGCGCGCCCGGCGGGACTCGAACCCACAACCGCCAGATCCGCAATCTGGAGCTCTATCCATTGAGCCACGGGCGCAATTATTAGTGTGACTAAGTTTGACTTGGCACACGCGTAAATTATACCTAAGTAAGATGGTGAAAACAATTTGAAGACGAACTATTGATTAGCAAACTTATCAGCCAAGAGCTGCTCTAAATCAGTATTCTTACCATCATAGCCTAACGCCCAAATCCCTACTCCTCTTAAATGCTTTTGATTAACAAAGTCATATTTGATACCCAAGGATCGAGCATTTTCATAATGCACCACTCTAATTTGCCCAGTTTTTGGATCAACATAAGAATACCAGGGAGATTGAGCATTTTCATCCCAATTGATTTTCATTCCCTGAGAAGCATCAGCAATTTCTGCATAAGAATAAACTCCCACATCACTGGAGTTTTTATTAACCTGGCTATTCTGACTGGCATCGGAAACAGGCCAATCATAACCGTAATAGCCAAAAGCTAGAATCAACTTTTCTGCTGGTACTTTTTCTAAATAGCTACTCATCAAACCTACCACTGAGTTATTATAGCCTTCCATGGGAGCCAAGGGTCCAGCTTGGGAAGAAGCAGGTGTATGTACGTCATAACCCATTACAACTAAAGCGTCGCTATTTTGAGCCAACATTTCTACATCTTCTAGGGTAGTTACTGAGGCTGAGTTTAAATATGTATTTATTGTGAGCATTGATTTAGGATACTGTCTTTTCATCTCTTTATTTAAATTAGACATGAGTATCGAAAAGCCATCAATGATTTTTTGATCAGGGGTACCTACATATTCAAAATCAATATTGAGTCCATCTAGGGATTTCGAGTTCATTAGATAAAGAGCGGTATGAATAAAGTTTGCTGCTGCATCTGGAGACTGAGCAAGCTTGGTAATATTGTCATTATTAAAACATTTTAAAGTCAGAAAAACCTTAATCCGGTTCTTCTTAGCCTTCAAGATAAACTGGTCTAGATTCTGATCATCTTGCCAAGTCTGCCAAGCCTGGGTATCTTTATCGCTCTGGCTACTTTTTACCACATTACCATTTCCATCAACTTCTAAACCAAAAAAACTGATCATCGTTAGCATTCTAATATCAATTTGGTCTGATTGATCTACCATCCAGTAAGGTAAGTAACCAAAAATGTCTTTTTTAATTTGCCCATTTAAAGTCAGCTTGCCAGTATAGTATGGCGTACTCTGAAAAATTCGGCCTGGCTCAATTACCTGATCAGAGATAACTACTTGATCACCACTACCTGGAGCAGCCAATCTGGGTTGGGAATTATCTACTAAAGTTTGGGCAGAAGGAGCCGAGGGGCTGTTTTGCTGAAAATGGCCAAGTAAATTAGCCCGCCAAGCAACCACAAAAATAACCACGAACAACACTACTCCCCCCAAAACCATGCTCAATCCCAAATTAAACTCCATCAATCTTTTCATCTGTCCTAATTCTTGTTCTTGCGGTGTCGGAGTTGGGTAATTTTGGCCAGAATAAGAAACCACAGGAACTGTCGGCGAACTTTTGCGGAAACGATCTAAAAAAGGAATTTTAGGTATTATCACTTATAAATTATTGTAGGGTGTTTATACTCTAAACACAAACTATTTTTTGCTAACTGAGGTTTTCTCCAGAGGGAAATGTCTTTGTAATGATTCTGCCCAAGTATCAACTAAACTTTTTGGGGCAATTTCTTGGTATGGAAGATACCGCGCCACTATATTTCTCACTTCATCTTTAGTTAATTGCCCAATTAAAATCATTAACTGAGCAGGGAATCGCAGTCTAGTCAAAACATTTAAAATAGCTTTACCCTCCTTCTCGGAAAACCAAAAACTATCTAGATCATCCCAGAAGTAAAAAGTATCTCCAATTGTCACTCCTTGCGTGGAGATTTTAAATTCTATATCCTCAGGAGGCACAAATCCTAAAACATAGGTAACAAAGCTAAAAGCTAAAAGTGCGCCTATAAGCAAAAACTCTTTGGCAATTATTGAGATAAAGATTAGCAAAACTACAATAATCGCGATCGTTCGGTAGTATGAAAAATCTTTTTTACGGTAAGGGCGCGAGGGGGCTTTCCATTCAAGCAAAGTTCTAACTGGATCATTGTCAGATTCGTCCTTTGTTAACTCAGGCTTTGTCTTTTTGAAAACTTTTGGCATCTACAGTGATTATATACTATTTTTGCTAGATTACCTTACTAGATTTTGTTACAATTAGCCTGCTTTGGAGAGGTCGCATAGTGGCCTAGTGCGGCGCAGTGCTAATGCGCTGTCCTCGTAAGGGGACCGTGGGTTCGAATCCCACCCTCTCCGCTGACCAACCCCATGGAGGGGTCGCCTAGTGGTTTATGGCGGAAGTCTTGAAAACTTCTAAGGGTGAAAGCCCTTCGTGGGTTCGAATCCCACCCCCTCCGCTATCTGGCTAAAGTCACTGCCCAAACTCGGTTGACTCCGGCCCTCTTGAGAACATAACAGCACTCTTTTAGGGTAGAACCAGTAGTCCAAACATCATCTAGTAATAAAACATTCTTATTCTTGATATCTTCCTGTCCTATAAGAGTAAAGGCATTTTTGATATTCTGCTTTCTTTGCCAAGCAGATAAACCCACTTGCTGTTTAGTTGATCTTGATCTTAATAGCAGCTCTTGAGATTTAATACCTAATTTACTGGATAAGATTTGGCAAAGTTTCTCAGACTGATTAAAACCACGCCAATTTTGCCTAGCTTTATATAATGGAACTGGCATAAGTAACCAACTTTCCACTCCAGTTTTTTTAATCTCTTCGATAAAAAATGGGCTATTTTTTGACCAGTATTCGATTAGTAAACTAGCTAAGGTTTGAGCCAAGGAATAGGCAAAATGATACTTGAAAGTCTGAATTAGTTTTTTTAGAGACCCTTGATAGACTCCTAAACTCCATAATCCGTCCAGACCATATTTTCTATGACAGAGGGGATGAGTTGCTCCACCAACAGCTACTCTTTCACAGTTAGGACAAACAAGGTCTGCTTGGTAGATTGCCTGCTGACATTTTAGGCACAAATCAGTCCCAAACTGACCGCAACAGGCACAAGTTTTAGGTAAAATTAACTCTAAAAGACTCATTATTTTGATTTTATGCCTATTATCTGCTAAAATACACAGTTGGGGACGTACAGATTCGACGTAATTTGCACCTTAACAATCGCAAGCCGCTCAAGCAAACTTAAGCGCAAAATATGTTTGCAGAAATTATGCTAAGGATAAATTAGCATCCCGAGTGCAAGGCCTGATGGCCTTAATGGGTCAAGGGCAATTTGCCCCAGCCCTCGCATAAGGTATCTTAGGACAATCTCTACTTGGTGGAAGTTCTAGGGTATGTACAAAGCCAAGTTGCAAATTTCTTGAGTCAGATTCAACTTAAGATTTTCTAAGATAATTGAATCAAGTATTGACTTCCTGCTGATAGGTTACATTCAGTACTTATAAATATATCAGCTAAGCTTGTAGAAATTGTTTTGAAGTAAGTTCGCACAGGGGTCACTCCCCTCGTCTCCACACTACGTTGTTCATGGGTATTCACAACTACGCGTGGCAAGCCACTTTAATTACAACTCATACTCAGAAATTAATGAAGTAGTGTGTCCCGCGAAGCCTTGGCGAAGTGTGACAGTAAAACCTGTTAAAATATTTACGTGTACTATACCTATATTCTTCGACTATGCGACGGTTCCTTCTATCATGGTTTCTCCAATAATCTAAAATCACGTATAGAAGAACATAAGCGAGGTACTGTTATTTCTACTAAGAATTTAAGACCACTAAGGCTAACTTTCTATGCTGCTTTTGATACTAAAAACAAAGCATTGGAGTTCGAAAAATATCTTAAAAATAGCTCTGGGTTTGCTTTTCGTAATAAGCATTTTATCTAAACGCTACCCTTCTATTCCTTCCCTCTCAGTTCCTGCTCTATTCTCCTTTGGTGATCTTTTTCTTTGAGTGCTTTTCTTTTATCAAATTCTTTTTTGGACTTACCCAAGCCGAGTTGAATCTTAATCAAGTTATTTTTATCATACATAGCTACTGGCAAAAGCATCATGTTTTTAGCAGATAATTTTCCAATTAAACTTTGAATTTGGGTCTTATGCAAAAGCAATCGGCGTGACCGCGTTGGCTCATAACCTTGTCCTGAATAGTTTTGATATCTGGGAATGTTGGCATTGATTAAATAAACTTGGTTGTTTAGAATCCGCACCGAGGCCTGAGATAAATCTATTCGTCCCGCTCTAATCGATTTTACTTCAAAACCATAAAGTTGAATCCCTGCTTCCAGAGATTCTAAAATATGATAATTATGCCAAGCTTGCCGGTTAACAATTCGCATCTTCCAGCCTAGCTTAACTTTTTAGGCTCAAATTAGCAAGAAAGAGATCTTAGGTTTTTAGCTCAATTTGATAAATTTTACTCCCCGAAAGTAGGTAAATCTTTTTATTCTCTTCATCCACTACCAAGTCTGTAAAAACTCCTAAACGGTCTGATTGGTACTGAGCTACATAGTTACCATTTTTATCCACTACCACAATGCGATTGTTGCCATTATCTAAAATATAAACATTGTTAGTTTTGTCAGAAACAAAGAAACTTTGTGGGTTACTAAGCGGTTTGTCTAAACCATTGAGGGTAAATTGGTCCTGATTACCCTGGGTAAACTTGAGAATAGTCCCACTACTGTTTAAAACCCAGATTGAGGCATCAATTTGCATTCTAATGCTTTGCGAAAAATCAGCACTCACTCCTTCATTCAAGTAATTTCGTTTGTCTGAATAGCCATCAGTAATAGCAATATACTTCCAGATCTGATTTTTATTTTTATCCAGCAGATAAATGTTCCCGCCAAAACCATAAATATCAGCAATTTGTCCCCAGTCTGTGTCAGGAGCAATTACCGTAGATAAGTCTCCACTTTGCAAATCAACCCTAATAACCCCTTTATTTTGTGAGTAGACAAAGCCATTTTGCCCATTAATGGTTACAAGTTTTGCCTGACCTAATTTATCCGAGCCCGCTAAGATTTGATGTGACTTAGAGTCCAGATTGATTGAAGCCAAGGTGCCTTCTTTTTGATCAAGTATTAATAAATCTCCTAAAGATAGCGACATATTTACGGCTTGCATATCTTGCTTAACTAAAGACAAGTCCAGCCATACTGGCAGATCGCTAATTTGCCAAATTTTTAAAATTTCGGCGGAACTACCGTCTATTTGTTTTTGTAAATTGGTTGCTGCACTATCTTGAGGCTTAATTTTAAGAGCCCCAGCAACAGATTGTTTAGCTAAACTCAAATTTTTGATTGCTCCCCTTTGGTCACTATCTTTTTGATTCAGAGCTTGTTGATATTCAAGATTGGCTTGATTTAGATAATCATTAAACTTGCTTGATTGTTGATTGGGAAATTTGTGGGTATAAAGATAATACCCGCCTACTCCAATCAGCACAATGGCTATCGCTATGAGATATCTATACAACTTACCAGATCTTAGTAATGGCTTGATTGATAAGTTTAGCTTGGGAACCGCGGGGCGAAAAAAGATATTGCCCAAGCTCGATTGTTTACGTAAATCTTGTCCTGATATACCTACGATTGGTAATTCCGGTTCTTGAGTGGGTACTTCTTCCTCTATGATAATAGCCGCCAGGGGGTTAACTGTTCCAGGAGGCAAAAAATCAGTAATACTGCTTTCCCAAATGTCTACTGGCATGTTCTTCAGGGACCTTAATTCATCACCCAGCACTTCTTTGAAACTGGCTGTAGATAAGGTTACTCTATCCCCTTGTTCTAAAAAACCTGAAATTAATTGCTCACCACTCCCAACATCATTGAGCCTAATTAAATCCTCGCCTCGATATAAATCAGCATTCATCCGATCACCCACTACCATTAAATAAAGGACATTTTTACCCGCACTATCACTCTCAGTCGCAGCAACTAATATTTGGGTATTCTCTGAGTCAACCAAAGATTTTTTGATCGTTTGGACAGTCTCGTTAATCCGTTCACTGATTCCTAGCTCAGAAGAATAAAAGACGTCTTCAGCTTCTGATAAAGCTAGCCTAGTGCGTGTAAAAGCATCATCAAGACTGGCTAAGACAAGTAGATATAAGCCAGGTTCGACTCGGCTTTGTTCTGTAGCGGGTATACTTAAGGGTTTATTTACTAAAGCTAAGGCTACTTCTTGATCAGAATTTAAGCCTACAACTTTCGCCGTCTTTAACATAGTATGTCTTTAGATTTTGATCTTTGGTTTTCAAAATCTATTGGAAGAGCAGGCCAAATAATAAAATCACAATACCTAAGGCAACACCAGCATGCAAAATGGAAAAAGCCCGCAAGAATGGTGAAACTTCCGTAATCAAAGTTTCAGTCATCAAGGAAACTTGTCTGACCACAATTAAACTAAAGATAAAATAAAGTCCAGATAATATTAGTAAGGCAACTTTCACTACCCACCAAAAGCTACTTAATGCCAGCAGGGTAGTCGATGAAGAAGTAGTATCAACTAACATCGCTGTGGTGTCCTCCTTGTGCATTTTCTTGCAACTCCTGAATTCGATTTGCTACTAAATCAGGGTGCGGAATCGCAGCAAAATAGATTTGTTGCCTTTCCGCTGCAGTTTCCACTCTCACATCACCAAAATTAAACAACGAACGCAAAAACCCCTTCATGCTAGTATTAGCACTTTGTACATCTTCTAACAGCACCTCGGTTGTGTTGCGGTTGAGCAAATTTACAAAACTGATATCAGAAAGGTGCTCGTTAGTTACAATATAGATGTTAAAGTACCAAAAAAGGTATGCTTCTAGAACATAAGCTAGAATTAATAAATACCATAAAATTAACAAGGTTGCTTGGACATTATTAGGAACTACCATTGCCAGATTAAAACTAAGAGCCAGTAAAGGGATAACCTTTGGAATAAACAGGGGAATTAAAAGTCCAATTATCGCTGTAACCACCCAAGGAACATTGACCACCCAATGTTGTCTGACCAAAATTTCAATATGTTCATCTGGATCCTGATCCAGAAAACGCATTCTGGCTGGATGGTCAAAAAAAGCTGGAAATAATGATAAACTCATCTTGTCAGGATAATAGCACAAAGCTTAGTGCTCGCAAAGCTTTTTTAGCTAAAACTAGCTTATCTTTTTTCAATCGTAAATAAAGGTCCTACAATATTAATATTAGATGGTGCGCGTAAATTAAAGTAGTTTTTAAAATCAGTACCTGAAAAGTCTCTAGAACCCGCATCACCAGAGATATGTACAGTAGTAGTTGCTCCACTACTAAAATCTGCATCAACTGAGCCACTATCTATACTATTAAAGGGAGTAGTCCCGCGACTACGTAGTTCCTGTTTAACACGACCGGCATCCCAAGTATCTACTCCATCCGGGTTTGGTTTATCAACTTGAGATAAATGCTGCTGAGTTGAAGAGTCCGCTTTGGCCAAAATTAACACATTAACAATATCCGCTAGCTCATCAGGTTTGAGCCAAGCAGTACCTGAATAAGCAGATCTACTGCCCCAGTCACAATAAAACCAGGGAGAGGAATGATCATAAGCCTTACTTTGTAAATCTGCAAAGCTACTCACTGAACCATTAGCATCAACACCTGTCTTGGTATAAGCAGTACTATTCCAACCTACATCAGAGGAACTATGATAATAACCACCAGCTGTTGAGGAAAACCATGCTTTGATTGGTTGACCACCAGAAGTGAGTACTTGACCTGCTGTAGCATTGACAGCATCAATCCAACGACTACTATTTAACTCTTGTTTAACAACTTGGCAAGATTGAGAGGGACAAATACTTGAAGATCCATTGTTAGTATAAGCTAAGGCATAACTGCGGGCAGCAATTGCTTGAGCCTTCAAAGCTTCCATCGGCCAATCAGCAGGCACTTCATAAACATGCTTCACATATTCTTCAATATTCCAATTAGTATCAAAAGACTGGCCATACTCATTAGTCCCTGCAACATGAATAGTAATTCCCTGATTATATCCAGAAGCAAGATCAGCATTAAAATAGGTATGTAGAATATCGCTATAGTTTTGTCCTGCCTGTGCTCTACCTAATGCCCCATATTGATTAAGACCAACCCGATGCGGCACTCCATATGTAAATAAGGCAAATTTAGGACTAAATCCTGGATCTTTACCATTAGTCAAATCAGACGAGCAACCACCTTTAGTGGTATAAGCCGAGGTTGGAAGTCCTAGGCTAGCTAATTTTTGGGCAATGAGTTGTTGCTGACGAGCCGATAGTTGAGCAATTTGGGTACTTAAATCAGCTTGATAAGCTTTCGCCTTAGTAATTTCCCCATTAAGAAAAGTAGCATTTTCATCAACTTGCTTTTGCAAGACAGCTAGACTAGCCTTGTCTTTTTCCAACTTATCTTTTTGATTAGAGAGATCAATCATCTCTGCTGTGACATCCATAATAATTTTTTGATCTTCTTGGGTGGTCGCTTGACGATAACTCAACTCTCTAAAGATATCCCCGGAATTAGACTGAGAAAAAATCACCGTCAGAGGATCTGTCAAAAAAGATCGGATATAGTAAGATCTTACGCGCGAATTTAATAAAACCTGTTGAACAACTAATTTATCTTCACGGACTTGTAAATCTTGTTCCTTAGCTGCAATTGAAGCTGATAAACTCTGCAACCTAACTTGAATTGAAGCCAGTTGAGTCCTCAGAGTATCTAATTGTCCTTCAAGAGGTTTTGTGGCATTCACAGACATCTCTCTGGCCTTATTTAAAGCATCAATTTGTTTTTGCAAATCATCAATTTCATCAGCCTTGGTTGGGCTGGTAACAAAAGGGGCAAATAAGACTAGACAGGTCAAGAAACCTAAGATGGCACTTGCAAACAGGTGACGCTTTTTCATATAATTTTTAGCTTTCTACAACTTAGTTTATTCTGAGTAAATAATATAAATATATAAGTATAGTAACTTGAAGATTACACAAATTCTATCACATGTTAGTTTCAATGAACTACTACAGACTTATACTCCCTCTGTTGGTAGTTGTTCTACTTGCTTACCTTCACCTATTAAGAACAGCAGTCAGAGGGAGGCTAGTTGCAAAAAACCCCTAATTCAGGCTAAGCTTAAGGTAATGCCTAGACTGTCCAAAGTAGTTGCTTTTTTAATATTGTGCTGTGTTTCGTTTACCAATCCCTTCCCTGTATTGGCTGCCGGAGATGTTGATACAGCTTTTGGACCTATCCCCACGGATCCAACCGGTTTTGTACAAACTATCCTGAAGTTTGCTATCGCTGTAGGAGGTGGTGTTGCTCTAATCTTGATGGCATTAGGAGCAATCCAAATGATTACTTCTACAGGTAATCCGGAAGCTGTCAAAAAAGGTCAAGAACAATTTACTTCAGCCATCATTGGTCTCTTATTCATCATATTTTCTGTAATGCTTTTACAAATCATTGGTGTTAGCATATTAAATATACCGGGATTTACACCATGAGAGAATTAGCCTTAACATTACCTGGAGGAAGTAGTCCAATTGAGCCACCTGCTAATTTTGATACTGCAACTTTTAGTAGTCTAGCTTCCTCAGTTTCTGCATTCCTGAATCTAATCTTTACAGTTGTTGCCTTTTTAATGTTTTTTTGGCTCATCTGGGGAGCTTTTCAGTATATTTTTGCCGGAGGAGATAAGGACAAACTGGCTGCTGCACGTAAGAGACTAACATATGCAATCGTTGGGTTTTTAATCGCCGCAATCGCTTTTCTTGTTGCTCCGTGGGTTGAAAATATTTTTCAACCAGCTAATGTCAATGTGCAGGATGTCAGCTCTCCACCAACTTTAGATTTTTCTAATCCTGGTGGCGGAGGAAGCTGGTAAAATGGACTTGAGCACACAATATGGTTTTGGCAATATTACATCGCTTGGCCAAGGCGTTAGTTTGCTTACTATGCCAGCTTTTTCCATTGCCTCAGTTGCCGTCATCCTCTATTTCCTTTTTGGTATTTTTAAACTAATTTCCTCCGGTGGAGACAAGAACGCTGTGGCCAGTGCTAGAAATATGATTACTCACGCTATTATTGGATTTTTAATCTTAATGTTGGTATTCTTAATTATAAAGTTTATCCCGGAAGCTTTTGGTATAAACTTAGGAATCTTTTAAAACAGTGTCTAAGTTAATTGCGGCAAATTTTGATAGTGTGATTGGTGGAGTTACCCCTCCTCCTGCTTTACAAAATCTTACTTCACAAGGTGGAGCAGGTGGTATCAGCTCATTTCTAAGTAATCTAATTCAACTAATTTATGTCGCAGCTATTCTTATTTTTGTCTTCATGGTCATCTTTAGCGCTGTGCAATGGGTGATGTCTGGTGGAGACAAAGACAAGGTAGCTGCCGCGAGGAGTAGGTTAACTACTGCAGTTATCGGTATTATTCTCTTAGCAATCGCTTTTGTAATTATTAATGCCCTGGGGAATATTACCGGATTTGTTTTCTTTAATGGTCAGACTATTTTTGGTGATTTGCAATCAGGGAGTAATGTTCCAGGGTACCCAGGACGTCCTTAGTAAGTGAAGAATCATAACAATCAGGCTATTGACAAGATGTTAGAATACACTTTATGATTAATTTAATGAAAAAAGCTATCGTTGCAACAAGTGCAATTATTTCACTCGTTAGCACAACAGTTACTTATGCTGCAGGAGAAATTGTTAACGTCCAGCCTCCAACCGGCAAAGGAATTGCCGCTAATACCGGAGTTGGTACGGTAATTACAAATATTATTAACCTGGTTTTTATTGTAGCGATTTTGTTAGTGTTATTCATGTTAATTTCTGGCGCAATTACCTGGATTACCTCTTCTGGAGATAAAGAAAAGGTTGGTCAGGCAAGAGGGCGAATTATTAATGCTTTAATCGGACTTGCTATTTTGGCTTTGGCTTTCTTAATTCTTAACGTCGCTGGGAATTTGATCAACTTTAATCTTAGTAATCTACAGCTAAATCCATTAAATACCCCAAATCCCTAATTAGAAAATAAAGATCAGGAAGGAAGAGACTTTCCAATTATTGAACTATTATTTTTTTAATGCTAAGCTGTAGCTATGCTTGGTCCTGCTGGTCCACAACAGCTACAAGAAATGATCCAGCGACTTATTAACCTCTCAGTGGGGTTAGCTTTTATAGTTTTGACAGTCGTTCTATTAATTGCTGGTTTAAAATATTTAACTTCAGGTGGTGATCCCAAAGCACTAGCTTCAGCTGGAAACACAATTACCTGGGCACTTTTAGGAATCGTATTTATGATCCTCGCTTGGTTAATCTTACTGTTAATCGAAAAATTTACTGGGGTCAACGTTACCCATTTTTGCATTCCTGGAACCAGTGGCTGTTAATTCTTAGTACTCATGAGAATAAAACTTATTCTAAATATATTTATTTTGCTAGTCTCTTTTATCATTTTAGTTGGTTCAATAATGTTCTCTAAGGGAACAGTTTTCGCTCAAGGTACAGAACCTACCCCAGTGCCCTGTGATCACACCTTCCATCACGACAACTATAGTTGTGATAACAACCAGATTATTGATAACCAATCAAATGGTTGTGGTGAGCATACTTCCTCAGTTAAGGAAGATTGTAGTACCAAAAATGGTGATGTTGATTTTATTTGTGTTTCTGGACAAGGAGAGTGCTATAAATACTATCATGCAGTTTTAGAAATTCAGCCCAACAACCCCGAACTTGGTGATAACAATGTCCAGGTTAGTCTGCATAGTACTTACTCTTGTTATAACGGGGACAATAATTTTATTTTAGACTTAGGTTCAGGAATGAGATCAATTAACAATTTTGACCAATCATGTAATCTAGTTTTTCAAAACTGCCGCCAAACAGCTTATGGTGACTTGCGCTGTTTATGGACCGGAACTTGCGTAGCCAAGGGTTTACAGTCTAACTATAATGCGACTTTCTCTTCAGAAAAAAGCACTTTTAACCCTTATGGAGTTGAATACTATCCCCTGCAAGTAGGTGATTGTAATGCAAGTTTTAATTATTCAATCGTCAACGCACAAACTTGCCAGGCAGACCCAGCTGATGCGATGAATGTAACAGATCCAGTCGCCACCCAAGATGCTTTCTTGTTTAATAGTCAAAAAATTGTTGCCCCAAGCCTTCGCGGAGATCGATTAAATGCCAAAGCTATGATGCAAGGGTTAATGCCAGATTCAATTAATAATGAAATCAACAATAACCTTGTTTCACAAGACAACTCTGGTGATATATGGCCTCAGGTTGGAACTCAGGTTGGTTTTTTCAATACCTTAATAGGAAGAATTTTATGTAACGTTCCAATATTAAGAACACTCTTATATTGCCCAATTTATGAAAACCTTGCAACAGATCACTACTTATTTAACAACACAGACCAAACTACTTTATTTGCGAGTCAATCAGCCGCACTAGCTGCAACTTCCAATCCTCCAAATCTAGACTTGGAGCCTGTTAAACCTAGCTGCTATCTGAAGGATATTGAATTACAAAGTGGTGAATTCACTCAGGGAAACATAAAACTGGACACAATCGATACTGACATGGCTCAAACCGTATACGGTGAAGGAATGCCCACTTTTTCAAACTACACTACCTATGCCCCAAGCATTGGTTCTTTAGGAATAGATGCAACAAAAAACAATATCAGTTTAGAGGGAAAGGTTTTTTACGGTGACCAGCGCATGTTGCAAGTTAACCTAAATCAAAAACTCTTTAATCAGACAAATTATCCAGATGGTGTCGTTCCATTCAACGATGCTAGTTATTAATTGGATAGTTGCATAAAATCTAAATATTCAGTACGCTTGTACTTAGAAAATCTATGTTTAAATTTAAAATACTAAGTAGTATCTTACTAACCCTAATTACTATACTGTTTTTTTCTCATACAGTTCAGGCTGCTTCCTTAGGAATTACTATTGATACAAATAATTACAAAGCTCCCCAACACTCAGACTATACACTTATCAATCTTGAGCATTCAATTGTTTGTGAAATCGCCGGTTTTAGTATACTACTAGGTCAAAATTGTGTTGGTTATGAGATTAATCCTGACAATACCGTAACACCAAAGCTCTTCTCACAACTACCTAGCGGAGGTGCGCTAGGTGGAGTCAACTCAGCTATGGTAGCCATGTATACCAATCCAGCTGCTTCAACGGGCTATTACTTAGCCTACGTAGGTAATAATCTTGGTTTGGTCAAACCAGCTTATGCAGCAAATGCTAGTGGTATCCCTGGGCAAGGCAGCGATGTTTTATTCCCAGTGCTAAAGCTCTGGGTTTTATCACGAAATATTGCTTATGCAGCTTTCATCTTAATCTTTGTAATAGTTGGTTTTATGATTATGTTTAGACAAAAAATCAATCCCCAAACAGTTATCACTGCACAACAGGCCCTACCAGGACTAGCGATTGGTTTAGTTTTAGTTACTTTTAGCTACCTAATTGCTTCTGTCTTAGTAGATTTGTCTTTTGTGGTCATGCAAGTCATTGCAGCACTCTTTGACGCTGCTTCAGTAGGAATTACCAATGCTAGTGATCTGGCTCAGAATGGTAACGCGATTGCTATTTTTTGGTCATTTCTATGGTCTGGTGTACTTGGTAATATATTCACTGGTTTTGCCCAATTATTAACACCCTCACCCCAAGCAGCCCAATTCATTGGCAGCAACGCACTGGGATTTGGGCTTGGACCAGTATTAAACACATTGCTACCAAACTTCACAGAATGGATTGGTACTGTAATTTCTCAAGGAACTGGTTATGTGATTGGTGGCATAGTCACAGTTATAGTAATAATCGCATTTCTAATACAGATGTTAAGACTTATTTGGGGATTAATTTCCGCCTATATTACTATTCTCGTAATGACTATTCTAGGTCCTGTTATAATTATGTTTTCTTCAATCCCTGGTAGAAGTGGTGTAATTTCTTTCTGGTGGAAAACAATCTTAGCTAATGTAATGATCTTTCCAGCAGTTTTTGCTGCCTTCCTTTTTGCTTCATCTATTGTTAGTCAGACGACTACTATCACCACAGCTTTACCGCTCATGGGTGGTTTACCTGCTGTTGGCTCAGTTGACCTACTTAAAGCTGTTTTAGGATTAGGTATTATGATGGGAACTCCTGCTATTCCTAACATGGTCAAGCAAGCCTTTGGGATTAAAGATGTTCAAGGATTGCCACAAGCAGCAGTTGCAGGATTCATGGGAGGAATTGCTGCTGGTAGAACAGGTTACGGAGGAATGATGCGTTCAACAGGCTTAGCTGAAGCTCAGGAAGGACTTTCCCGGCAAAGAATGAGCGATATAGGGACATCATTATCCGGATCTAGAAGAGAAACCATTCTACGCTGGCTGCCCAGGTCCCGCTAAGTAAAAAATCAGAGAAGTCTTCTTTAGGATTTAATGCAGTCAGATAAATCTTAGTTGCTTGCCTTATTTTAACTTAAGACTTTCTTGCATAATACCTTTAATGAGATTAAGAATAAACGAGATAGCTCCTCCGATTGTGCGCCTAGTGTTTATATAAAAATCTGGGCTGATTGATCCTGGAAATCCCAGAACTTTCTTTAGTACATTTTCACGATCACTCGGGTTGATAAAGGGAGCTCTTTTTTCATCGGATAAGCCTGTTAAGTTGTTAGCCATCGCTACAATTTCCGTAAAACCATACAGACGCTTACCTGTTTCCGTTTTTCTAGCTGACTTAGCATATTCAATAAAATTAACAAATAACTGTCTTTTTGTTTCCCACTGTTTTTCACTTAAGTAAGAAAAGGTATCTATCAAAGCATATAAGGAATCTGGAGTTGGGTTTCTTAAAAAAGCATCACTTTTACCATACATCGCATCCCTGGCAGCATCAGGTTGAGCCAGTTTTCTGTAGGCCCAAAGTCCTGCCGGAGGCTCATTACCGATATTAGCAAAATTTTTATTTGCCCAAAAAGAAGCATCTTTGGGAGCAGTTCCATCATGCAAAAACTCTAATTCAGTACTACCATTATCTAAAGTTCTTAGTTTGATGAGACCATCTGGATGATCTTTTTTATCATATCCAAACTCGCTGGATCCTGCCAGATCTGTAAGCCAATCTACTGCCCCAAGATTAATACCTTTCATTAACCTAATTATAGGCCTGTTAGACTCTGCTTGGGTCAATAAGAAATCGTTAAATTTCAGAATCCTCCTCATCGTCCAATCTCCTCCACTCATATCACCTGTAAACTCATATTTATTCTTTTTCTCGTTATAGACTGCTTTATCATGAGATGACATTCTTCCACTGAGACGCCAAAACCGTTCTGCTAGGTTTTGTATCCATGCGTAATCAGTAGCATGATCACTAGCCCAAGCTTTTCTATCTTCTTTTTCATGATGTCCACCGAAAGCATCAGCTAATTCGTACTGTATCCTTGCTCGGACGGCATTTTTTGCGGTCCCCCCAGTTTGAATGTATTCTTCGGCGTGTTGCTCATAAAGGTTTAGGGCCTTAATAAAACCTGGTAATTGGAAAAGAGTATCCAAATATTCTGAATTAAGCCTGCCAAAGGCTGTTTGGATAGTTTTTACATCAAGCGCAGTCTCGTATTCTAAAAACGATTGGTGAAAAGTAAAACGTGCAATATATTCTTCGTATAATTTTCTTCCTATATCGCGATTTGGGTCTTCCTTATCAGAATGTTTGGCAATATAATCTGGGCTATATAACCCAGAGATCATTAGGCCAATTCTTTCAAACTCTTGTTGTAAACCAGGACCTCCACCAGCAGTTCTAGTTTGCTCCACTTTTGCCAACACACTCCGAAGCATATTTATTTTATCTTGCGCCTCAGCTGGAACCATAATTACTCGTGGTCCAAGTTGTGTTTCAACCACCAGTCTTTCCATTCCCGGTGGCATTGTCCCCTCATCTCCTCTTCTTGGAGGCTCACCAACTGCCGAACTTGTTTCTCCACCAGCTTTAATCTTTTCTCCACGGGCTATCCTTGCCAATTCATCAGAAATCCTTGCAATCGTTTCTGCTTCATCGACACGAATGCGATGTGTTTTTTCTGGATAATGGTGTACTCTACCATGAGTCTCAATCACTCTAGCACGAGCTGTTGGTGTGGGTATTTCTGGACGTGAACTTCCTTCTGGCATGAATTCTGCACTCATAAGTTCCCTTTCTTTAATTCAAATAACCGAGTATTGTACCACTATAGGAAACTTATTGCAACTCTTAGTGTAGCTTGCTACAAGCTTGTCTGTCAAACTTTTAGTCACACTTTTGGAAATCCTCTTTTCTAGCCCCACAATGTGGACAGATAGTAACTCCTTTTCCTTTAGGAATAGGTTTACCACAAAGCTTATTAGGGCAATTAAAGTATTGTTTTGAGTGCTCACTCATATAAGCAAAGGCTGTCCAATTAACCGGGCAACTGGGAGCATTCTCACCCACAGCACCTATCATCGCTAAATGATCGATAAGTAATTCTGTATCCACCTTGCCATACATAGTTACTAACTGATCATAATAATCCTGAATTTGTCCCAAAGCTTCTTCTTTAACTTTAATATCCTTACTACTCCTGATCACTGACAAGTCCAAATTATCAACTAGTTCCTCAAGTAAATATGTCCAATTTAAGCCTTGGGTTTTTAGTACCAATGGTGTTGCTCTAACTTGATCTAGAGATGATAAAAAGGGTCGATCTTCACTAAATTGGGCCAAATCTCGAGCAAACTGCAAACTGTCTTGTTCATCAAGATCAAGCATAATTGCTCGATTATAGAGATACTTAATCCCTGATTGTTGGTCTAAATTACTAACTATTATTTTGGAAGCTGGGTAAATTCCTGCAGCTGGTGGACTGACCCAAGCAATAACTCCCTGCTGATGATCACTAACCCAATCTTCAATTAAATCAAAGACCTGCCCTTCTAATTGACCAACCAAAGAAGTTCTATCAACCTGTTTTTTAATACCAACCCCTGTTTTTGGAGAAAACAGTTTCCCCTCGGGTGTTGCCACAAAATAATAAAAATCAGGAATTCTTCTTGTTTCAAAGACGTATGAGGAAGCTTCCCAGGCTGCTTGTGTTAGTGAAGGGGTTTTTTGATCTACTTGAGTTTCTAACATATTGCTCCTGCTACGGGAAAAACCATCCTTGGATGGTGCGGTCGGTCTCCTGGCTTACCTTTTGCAAAAAAAGGATTACAGTTGCGGCACAGCTTCTGACTTACACAGAATTCCCTTTTGTGCTTTGCTTCAAAAACTGAAGTAGCACACCGCTTAATCCACGCTATCAAAGATTAATTCTTGATGTCAAGACTTAAACCATTTGAGCGAGTTAATACCAAAAATACATTGATCAGTTATAAATTGCTGTTGATAAGTTCTCAAATGATCCTTTTTGAGGCCCTAGACAAGTGTTTTTTCACGCAATAGCATGAAGAATGATTTCCAACCTTTTGACCAAAGAACAAGACCACTCTCTCACCAGAGAAGCTTTGTGTTATCTAAATAATACTGATATAATGCTTTGATTTTGCTAACAAATATAAAAATCTAACAAGAAAGGTTAATCAATTTAGGCTATAGTAAAAATATATGGAGCCTCATCCAGTACCACAAAACATAACTTCCTTTGAATTTCATTTAGTTGGGGATATGACACTCAAGCAATTTGGCTATCTAGCTACTGGTTTAGGTATTGCTTATTTAATTTTTGTCTTACTTTTTAATACAATACCACTTTTAGCAATCACCCTCATTGCTATTTCGGCAGGTTCTGGGTTTGCTTTTGCCTTTCTGCCTCTTTATGATCGCCCACTATCACACTGGGTCTCAGCTTATTTTCGAGCTATTTATTCTCCCACTAAACGCTATTGGCAAAACCCTTTAAGTCCCAACAGCACAGTTTCTGCTGATGATCCAGCTTTTAGAAATAGACTCAAAGACTTTTTAAGTACAATCGTTTCAGCTGAGCCACAGGCACCAACTCCAACCTCTGCTGAAAACCTAATTATTCAAAATCAACCATCACCAACTCCAGCAAGCCCCAGCACTAATAAGCCTGTAACTCTAGCAGATCAAAACTCAATACCATCTAACTCGCAAATAGAGCAACCTCAACCTACGAGCAACTCCTCTCAAGCTTCTTCTATCACAGCTCAAAACAACCAAGAGCCAGTTGTTTCTTTTTCACCTACTAACTCCACTCCGAATAACCCAACAGCTGTTAATACTTCCCCATCTCCCCAGCCAATCACCAGCCCCTATTTTGCCTCCACCCAACCCACTCAGCAAACAACTTTTAATCAGGTAACCACCACACAGCAGACAATACCTATGATTGGAGTTACTAATCCAGCACCTATAACTCCTCTGCCAGTTGTTCATCCCCCTGCTCCACCGAGCTCTACTCCCCCATCTCCTCAAGACATGCCCAGGCCAGAAGAGCTAACCGAGCTTGTCAAACTAGCTCAGGAGGCACGTTCTGTACAATCCAAAGTAGCAGAAACTCAACGGCGGATTAATGAAATCAAAGCTTCAATCTCCACCCAGGGTAGTCAAAGTGCTGATTATACCGAACAGGCTCAGCAAATGTTCTCTAACCTGCAAAACTTAATCAAAGAAACTGAGGACCTGTCGACTAAAACCTCACAAATTGTTAAAACTAGTCCAAAAGCTAAGGCGCCAAAGGTCGTAGTTGTTCAACCCACCAAGCGCACACCAACTCAAGTTTTACTAACCTCAACCCCTAATGTGATCAATGGCATCGTAACAGATCCCGAGGGTAACTACTTAGATGGCGTCATTGCCATTATCCATAACAAAGATAATTTACCTGTTAGAGCTTTAAAGACTAATAAGTTAGGCCAGTTTGCAGGCGCTACTCCTCTACCTTCCGGAGTCTATACCTTAACTCTAGAAAAAGACAATTTGGAGTTTGATTCCATTCAAATTACTTTAAACGGTGAGGTTTTGCCACCAATTAATATCTCAGCCAAGAGAGGAGTGACAGTTTTAAATGATTAATAGCACTCAAGACCATATCCCTATCGAAGATATCGTTAACAATTTGGTTTTTCTCAAAGATGGTAGTGTTGCTCTTGTCATTACTACTTCCGCAGTGAACTTTGGTCTACTTTTTGAAACAGAACAAATAGCCATCATAGATGCATTTGCTGGTTTTCTTAATTCTCTATCCTTTCCTATTCAAGTTACTATTATTTCCCGTCGATTAGATGTTTCCTCGTATCTGGATACCATCGATCGTGCAAGGGCCAGGCAAAAAAATCAAGCTTTGTTAGCCATGACTGATCATTACCGACAATTTGTGGAAAGTCTAATTAAAGAGAAGAATGTCTTAGAGAAAAAATTTTATGTTACTTTAAATGTTAGCGGTCCAGAGTTAGGCTTTTTTAAGCGCAGCACCCTCGATCGCTCCCGTAAAGCAATTACTGTACTTAATCCCCGTAAAGACCATGTTCTTCGACAACTCTCGCGAATCGGCCTTAAAGCTCGACAGTTGTCAACGGAAGAGCTCGTTAAGCTTTATTATGATATTTATAATCCTGAATACAGCGAAAGCGAGATTGCTGTGGCAGGCTCAGAAGAAGAATCAGCTGAGACTGAACCTACTTCTGAGAACAAACAACCAGGCGCACCAGTTTCACTTTCTGGAATCCTACAATCACTAGTTTCTCCTCAAAAACAATCAAGCAACCAAGAACTTACTCCTCCCCAGGAAACAGTTGTTCCTAGTCCAGCCACAACAACCCAGGCAAAACCAGAAATATTTACCACCCAAAACACAGCTGAGGAAACTCCTCCAACTCAACCCTTGACAGAGCCAATTGCTCCTGCTGAACCTATTACTCCTTCAGTAACCCCACAACCGCAATTAGCTCAACCTAGTGCCTTACATCCCTTGTTTTTTGATGCCACCCCCCAAACCTCAACTGTGCAACCTACTCAACCTAGCCAAGCCAACCCTAGTAACACTAACACACCATTTGTAGTTGAGGAGCTACCAGAAAATGGCCAACAATAACCAAATCATCAAAATTCAAGATGTCATCGCCCCAAACAGCCTTGAGGTCGATTTCACTTACGTTCGCATTAATAAATATCTATATCGAACTTTTTTTGTGGCCGGTTACCCCCGTTTTGTTGAGCCAAATTGGTTAGAGCCACTGGTCTCTTTCGAGCACTCATTGTTAGTTTCTATGTTTATTTATCCCACTGCTTCCTCTGGAACACTCGAGGATCTTAAAAGAAAGATTGCCGAGATGGAGGCTACCATCCAAACAGATATTGAAAGAGGACGTGTTGTTGATCCATCAGTAGCTGTTGCTTTAGACGATGCTCGCGAACTACAAGAACAACTTGCTAAGGGAGCTGAGAGATTTTTCCAGTTTGGTTTATATCTTACAGTTCCTTCAATTGATGTCCAAGAACTAGACAATAGCTCTCAAGTCGTGGAATCTACTCTGGGGAGTATTTCAATCACTGCACATCCCAGTTCTCTGGAAATGGAAGATGGATTCATCACTACCATGCCTTTAGGTAGAGATAATCTCTATCTAACCCATAACATGGATACCACTTCACTGGCTACCACTTTTCCCTTTACTTCATCTGAGCTAACTGCTCCTGAGGGAGTAGTATATGGAATCAATGAGCACAATGATTCCCTGATTATCTTTGACCGTTTCAGTCAAGAAAATGCTAATTCGGTAGTCTTGGCTACTTCTGGTGCTGGAAAATCGTATATGGTTAAACTAGAAACACTTCGGGCTTTAATTCTCGGAGCAGAAGTAATCATTATTGACCCCGAAAAAGAATATGAAGAACTGGCTAAGGCAGTTGGTGGTAGCTATATTAACTTTTCCACCTCTTCTCCAGTTAAACTTAATCCTTTTGATCTACCAGAGGTCAGCGAGGCTGGAGAAAACGAGCTAGGGAGAAAAATCCTTTCCTTAACTGCTTTTTTGAAGCTAGTTTTAGGTGATTTAACAGCTCAGGAATCAGCTATTTTAGACCGCGCTTTAAATACCACCTACCGCCTGAAAGGAATCACCCAGGATCCCAAAACCCAGACTGATCCTAATATTAAACCTCCGCTGATGGAGGATTTATATAAAGTGCTAATTGGCATGGAAGATCAAGTGTCTTCTGAGTTGGCTATTAGACTAGAACGGTTTATTAAAGGTTCCTTAACTGGAATTTTCTCTTCTTATTCTAATCTGAAAATTAATAATCAGTTCACTGTCTTTACAGTCAGAGAGCTACCTGATCAACTAAGACCACTCGCGATGCATCTGATCCTGGATTATATTTGGACCAAAATCAGAGGTGATTTAAAAAAACGATTACTTGTTGTTGATGAAGCTTGGTATATGATGCGTTATCCAGATTCTGCTAACTTTTTGGTAGAGATGGTCAAACGGGCGAGAAAATACTATTTAGGCGTAACAACTATTTCCCAAGACGTAGAAGATTTTATTGGTCAAGATAGAGGTAAGGAGATTGTTTCTAACTCAGCTATGCAAGTCTTACTAAAACAAGCCCCTGCTTCAATTGAAACCATTGGTAAGGTTTTTAATCTGTCTTACGGAGAAAAGAGACTGCTACTTTCAGCTGGAGTTGGTCAAGGGATTTTCTTCGCTGGTAATACTCATGTAGCAATGAGAGTTGTGGCATCTGAAGAAGAGCACCAACTAATTACTAGTAATCCACAAGAAATCCTCGCCAGAAGAGGTCCTGTTTAGGGTAGCTGGTAACTATTTTAAAATTATGGCAAGATGTAAATATAGTGCGCTACCATGGCTGATCAAGATATCAAGCTTTTAAAAGATACTGAGGATTTAATTCGTGCCTACAATACTGATACCTCGTTTCGTCATCGTGTTGATGATTTAATTAATTACCCTGGAGCCACTTATAAGAACAGGCCACTGAGACTTTATGTCTTAACAGTGACCCGCTTTGCTCCCCAATATAAAGAATACGAACGTTCGAGCAAGCAAAATCCACAAAGAATTTCTGATTTGTTTGTAAACTTTTATAGAGATGGTCCTTTTTCTCGCTTTGCCAGAGAAGCTACTACTGACAAAATCTATGGCACGAGAGAGAAAGAGGTTTTAAAAAACATCGAGCAAGATACAGCCCATCCTCAAGAGCAATATAGAAGCTACCATCAATTCCTCAATGAGCAAGAAAAACAAGATTCCACACCAGATGAATCGGGAACTGTTGCTGCACCCAGTGCCCAACCAGAGCCTCAGCCAACCAAACCTCCAGCTCCTAACGATACCGAGACTCCAGAAGTCAGTGTGGAAGCTAATCAGGAACCGACAGAGCCTGCACAGACATTCCTTGCAGAAAACACACAATCTCCTGTAGAGGTTACAACTGCACCATCAGAAATCACAACAGAATCTTCACCGCCGTCTGTTACTGAAGCTACCCCAACTGAGGCAGTGATAGTTGAGCCACTACCCACCACTTCAACATCAGCTAAACTTCCCACAACACCCACAATACAAACTCCCAATATTAAAACACCAAATTTCATAAAAAATATTTCTTCAAGAGTACAAATTACTATCAAAAAAATCACTGATAAGATCCCAAGTCAGGTAGGAAACCTATTAGCAGAAATTGGTGGAACTATTTTGGGTACTAAAAAACCTGCCACCGCCATACCGTCACCCATAGCCTCCAAATTAGGCGAGCAGACAGAACAAACAATTAGTACATTGCAAATTGGAGCCAAAAAAACTGCTAGCAAGCTATTTTCATCACAAACCCTCATAAACTTACTAAACGAGGCAAAAAGTTATATTTTAGGTACGAACGCACAACCTAAATCAACCTCACCGACTATTGGACAATCTCCTGCTGTCAATAAAACTTTCACTGACATCAGGATTTGGACTAAAAAATTCATCACTCGTTATGCCACACCACGAAAAGTCTTTGCCGGAGTAACAGGAACTATCGGAGCAGCAGTCGGTGGTGGAGCTACTGGAACATGGGAGGGAGCAGTAGTCGGAGCCGGTACCGGCATAGCAATTGGTATGACTGCACCATCAGTACTTAGAGAAGACAACACTAATTCCATACTAAATACTGGTGGAAGTATCATGGACAAAGGTGCTGGGTTAATAAATCGTGCCTTTACAACTCAGAATAGAGCCAGAATTCTTCTCCGGACTGGAAAAGCTTTACTTAGCACGCCCCAAGGGCGGATTGCTGTGATTATAGTTACGGTCGTTATTCTTCTGATTATCTGGATGATTGCTGACTTACCAAGATCTAGCACTCCCTTCACCCCATATCCTTTGAATGAGTCTGGGCCAGAGATCGGCAATGGGACAACCGGACCAGGCGGCGTACCAATTACACCCGGCCCTACTCCACCCCCTGGATCAGATTTAAGCAGCGTACTCGCTTGGGCCAGAATGATTAATGATGAATTAGTTTTAGCAGGTAGCAGTTATACTGGACTACCCATCGCTATTTCCAATAACGGCTATACTACTGGTGTTTGGGCTTCTGGTTATGTCTGCACTTACCTCGTCATTGATGCCTATAATCTGGCTGGTTTTACAGGAACTAGTAAAGCTGCTAACGGTGCTGTTGTTAACTTAGAAAGCTTCTGGAAATCTGCTGGTGATCAAGGTTATATCTATGTTGACTATCAAGCAAATCATCAAAATCTACAATATGTTAAACCTGGCTATGCTATCTTTGAAGAACAAATACCAGGAGTCTATACTGGTAATGAGCATACGGCCATCGTAACTAATGTTTCAATTGATGCTAATGGTAATGGTTCAATTACTACTATTGATGCTAATGGTGGATTTTATAAGGGCTGGACATACACTGTTTCTAATTGGAATATAATTAATACATTCACCGGTAAGTATGGTGAAATAATTACTGGTTTTGGAGGACACTAGCAGCAAATGAATCGCACAATTGTCAAGTTGGTTGTCATAATCATAATTTTGGCTATAGCGTTAGTAGGCACAATCCTGTGGTTAAATAGTCACAATCAAATAGCAGCTATCACTCCTACGGATCAATCCACTGATGTTAATATACTCTCTCCTATCCAAGTAACTTTTGCCAAACCTTTTGATAGTAATGCTCAAAAGATGGTTACCTTTTGGACATCACCAGATACTAGTGGCAAAATAACTTGGTCTGATGATGGTAAAACAGTAACCTATACTCCACAACCACCACTTACTAGTAGCCAAAAATATATCGCTAAAGTTACTTATCTTTCTAATCAAAATTTTATCTGGAGTTTTTCAACTACTGCTTTTAATCAGCTGACCCCTGAACAACAAACACAAGCTCAACAACAAGCAGATCAAAATGTGGCCAACCAAAGAAACGATCTGCTACAAAAATACCCTTGGTTTCTTAAACTGCCAATTCAAAAGCTAAACTACTTTGTCTATTTTGACCCCACCACTGAGGAATTTACGGCCAAAATTTATACCAACAATACTCAAGTTTCCAGTGCTGATTTACAAAAACAGGTTCTAATTGAACTACAAACTTTAGGAATTGATACTAATAAATACAAAATTAATTGGGAAATAAACCCTTCATCTTAAAGTTAGTTGATGGAAATTTTCAAAAAGAAACTTATTTGGTTAATTTTAGCTTTGGGAGCAGCTTTGATCGCTCTTTTTAGTCACGGACTTTATACTGCTACACCTGTACAAACCCTACCCTCTCAACAAACACCTACTATTAATTCTGAACCTCAAGTCATAAAGACCGATCCAGATCCACTTAATCAGGCCACTATTTTACCCAATCAAACCATCAGTTTAGAATTCAACTACCCTCTGCAAAATAAAGACGAGTTAAAAATTAAAATTGATCCTAGTACCGAATTTGAAGTAAATTTAAGTTCTGATCGTAAAACGGCACAAATTACCTTTCCTAATCCACTTGATTTGGGTAGGGCCTATTCTTTAGTCATCGGTCCAGATACAAAATTTGATGGGGCAAAAAATTTAGGTCATGATATCCAATACCAATTTAAAACTATCAACTACCAGGGAGTCTAATCATTAGCTTAAGTTTACAGGCATAATAATATATTCTAATCCTTCCTCACCCATTGGTTTTATAATTGCTGCAGAAAGATTTCCTGATAACTCCAAGATTACTTGGGAAGCTGAGGTAGTAGATAAAGCATCTTGTAAAAACTTAGTATTAAAAGCAATTTCAATCTCCTCTCCTTCTGTCTGGGAAGTTACCTCTCTTTGTTGATGGCCTAATTGTTTAGCCTCAGAATTAAGAGTTAACTTGGAAGCAGAATTAAGTAGCTTGACTATGTTTGTTTCATTTCGAGCAAAGATCGAAGCCAGTTTAACTGCTTTTAGTAAATCTTCTCTGCCAGTAATAACTCTTGCTTTGCAAGCAGTCGGAATAATTCTCTCCCAAGCCGGAAATTGACCTTCAATCAAACGAGAAGAAACCATCGTAGTCCCAAATTTAAAGATAATTTGATTTTGGTTTTCCGAAGTGGAAATCTCTACTAAATCGGCTTCATCTTCATTAATTAGCCTTAAAACCTCCTCAAAAGTTCTTCTTGGTACCAAAACCCGCAAATTCTCTTCTTCTGCAATGGGAACGATTTTATGAGCCAAGCGGTATCCGTCAGTAGCCACTAGTTGCAATTTTTTATCCTTAATTTCTGTCAGAATACCAGTTAGAATAGGCCTCCCATCGTCAGCTGCTGAAGCAAAAGCTACTTGAGGCAAAGAACTAATTAATATTTGTGGTGAAATTTTTACTGCTGCTTTACCAGATAATGGAATTGTGGGAAATTCCGTAGCAGCAATACCGTTAATTTGGGAGGAAAAAGAAGGACTGCTAATTTTCAGCTGGTCAGCAGTGCTTTCAAATTCCAACTGCTCTCCTGATAAATTAGCCACAATCTCGACCAGAGTTTTGGCTGGAACAGTCACTTCCCCTACTTCACTGTTTTCTGCTTTTAATGTTTTAACTACCCCAATCTCTAGATTTGTCGCGGAAAGCTTTAATTTATCTTGATCCGTGGAAATTAGGATATTACCTAAAACAGGTAGTTGTGCCCTCACTCCTGCTGAACGAGCTACAGATTGTAAACTTGGCCAAAGATCTTGTTGTAAAATTTTAAACCTCATTTGCTGCCTTAAGATTCTACCCTTCTTTGAGCAGTGACAAAATGATGAATTTCTTCTTCACTAACTTTAATCAAGCGAAAATTAACTCGGCCATTAGCAATTAGGTTTTTAATGTGTTTTTCTTCATCTGTCAAGACTGCTGATTGTCCAGATTTAACTTCAATAAAATCGATTCTGTTGTTATTCTTGATACCAATAAAGTCAATTGGCCACCCTAAAGGGACAATTCGGTCATAATCATATCTTAGTTCAGCATAGGTCAAAAGTTCAGCCATCTTGCCTTTTTGAGGGTTTATGGAGCCTTGTATGGTCTGTAAAACTTTAACTGGTAAATCTTGTACACCTTTGTATAGATCAATTAAATCTGTAGGGATTTCTTGTTGTGGTTTGCTATGTAGTCTACCAATAAGATAAGCAACTATTATGCCTAAAATAATTATTACGATATAGGTAAAATTTATCTCCATAAATGTTTGTTGATAGTTATCCTCAAGTTATCCACCAACTAGATTGTTAAAACTTTGATATAAATACTCAGTCATAATATTAGTAGTGTCAGTTGATATGTGTATAAAACGTTTAAAATAAGCATATTTAAACGGTGGATAACTATAAAAAGTAATTTTTAAGTTGAGAATTTAGTTGCAAGCTAAGAGCTTTGGGCATAAGTTTTCGGATCTTCTTAGTGTGTAAAAAGTATAACATAGTTGTGGATATCTTAGTGGATAACTTGCCTGTTATTGTGGATATCTTCATGCTTGTAAAGATTGTTTAATCTCGATTAACATTCGTTGAATTTCCCGGTCACGATTAACTGATTCACGAATCTTCTCTACCCCATGTAAAACTGTTGTATGATCTCGTCCACCTAAAATATCCCCAATTCGTTCATAAGGCAATTTACACTCCTCATATAGTAAATACATTGCTAACTGTCTTGGTAAGACAAGTTCCTTCTTTCTTCTGGGGCCAACTATTTCTGCCATTTTTATATTGAAATATTGATTAATCTCGCTAATAACTTTCTTATAATCAATTTTCTGCTCACTAATTCCAGGTTTTCCTAGAATTTTTCTGGCAAAATCTATAGTTAATTCCTCGCCAGAAAGCTTAGCTGTTTGAATAACTTGTAGTAGTTTGCCTTCTAGCTCACGGGCGTTGGTTGGAAAAACTTCCGCAATTAGGGTCAAGATCTCTTCAGGAACAATTTCTCCCCTTTCTTCACCCTTAGCTCTTAAGATGGCTACCCTAGTATCAAAATCAGGTTGTTGAATATCAACCATTAAGCCTCCCTGAAAACGCGATAATAATCTTGATTCAAGTTTCTGCATCTCTTGGGGTGGACGATCAGAAGTTAAAATAATTTGTGACCCATTGGTATGTAATTCATTGAACGTATGGAAAAATTCCTCTTGAGTAGAATCTCGACCAGAAATGAATTGAATATCATCAACTAAGAGCAGATCACACATGCGATACTTACCTCTAAACTCACCGGTTCGTTTGTTTTGAATACTCTGAATAAAATCATTAGTAAACTTTTCTGAGGAGCAATAAACAATTTTAATTCGGGGGTTTTTTTGAAGCAAAGCATTTCCAATACCATGCATGAGATGGGTTTTGCCAACCCCTGTTCCACCGTAGATAAATAAAGGATTATAGCTTAACCCAGGATTTTGAATTACAGCTTGGGCAGCTGCATAGGCTAGATTATTAGAAAGTCCAACAACAAAGTTTTTCATTGTATGCTTGGTGTTTAAACCATGCTCGTGAGTATTAACAGGTAAATTATTTAATAGGTCAAGTTCAATTAGGCTATCAGGTGGGTTAATATTTTCCTGAGAAGAATCAATCGTGATTTCAAAGTTGATATTTTGTCCAAAAACTTGGCTAATAGAACTTTGTAATAGCTCTTGGTACTTACTACTTAGCTGTTGTTTAATAAAAGCAGAAGGGACACTAATTAATAATTTTTTGGCTGTTTGTTCTTGCAAAAGACTTTGGGCAAACCAGGTTCGATAATTAGCAGCTGAGACCTGCTCTTTAATTAGTGTTAGCACTTTGGCCCACTGCTTCTCCATGGAAATGATATTAGTGTAAAAGTTATCCACATGACAAGATACAGTAAGTGTTTCGTAATAGATCATCCCCTACCTTGGGATAAAAAGATTGCAATCTTAACCCAAACTTAGTAAACTATTTTCCTGAGAAGTTGAGATGTTTTAATTATGAATATCGGTACATACCAACCAAGCAAAATAAAAAGAAAAAGAAAGCACGGATTTCGTGCCCGACAACAAACTCATGATGGCCAAAAAGTATTGAAACGAAGAATGGCCAAAGGTCGCAAAAGACTAAGTTTGTAATGTTGTCAAAAGATAAACGCCTCAATATTAGTAGAAGTTTCCAATGGGTTATCAACGGACAAAAGATTGAAGATCAACTACTTAGTCTTTATTTTCGCTTGGGAGATAATGATCAACCAAAAGTAGGAGTGGCGATCTCCGCTAAAAAAATCAAAACGGCAGTGGCCAGAAATAAAACGAAAAGATTAATTATGCAAAGTTTGTCTGGGCTGTACACTAAATTGTTAAAAAATACTAATATTTTAGTAATGCCCAAAATTGATCTTGCCGGAAAAGATCAAAATAATATTCAAAAAAATATTGAACTACTATTACAAAAAGGCAGGCTGACTAATGATTAAAAAAATAGTTATGGAACTAATTAAGTTTTACCAAACATTCTTATCTTTCGATCGAGGTCTATTATCAATTATTGCACCAGGTGGAGCTTGTAAGTACTCCCCCACTTGCTCAGAATATACCAAACAGCAAGTTGAACGCTTGGGAGTGTTACGCGGGATAATCTTAGGAGGAAGAAGGATTTTGTCATGTCGATAGGAGCAATTTTTAATACGATCTTCTTTGATCCAATTGTTAATTTACTAGTACTGATTTTTCATGGTTTAGAAACAGTGTCTATTCCAGGAGCATTAGGTTTTTCAATTATTCTCTTAACAATTTTGATTCGAATGTTGGTGTGGCCGTTTATGAATGCTCAACTGCACTCAGCACGCAGAATGGCTGAACTTAAACCAGAAATAGATAAATTGAAAGAAAAGCATGGTAGTGACAAACAAGCTTTTGCTGCAGCGCAGATGGCTTTATATAAAGAAAGAAATATTAATCCAGCTGGTGGTTGTTTACCAGCAATTATTCAATTACCAGTAATTTGGGCACTTTACCAAACAATTTATGCATTTTTCTCAGGTAGTGCTGGACTAGAAAGAATTAACAACGCTCTTTATGTAGCAAACTGGAAATTAACTCAAACGCCAAACTTGGATTTTTTTGGCTTGAATTTAGCTAATAAACCAGCTGAGTTTGGTCAAATTGGCATTTTAGTCCTGCTGATTCCCCTACTCACAGCTACACTCACTTTAGTGCAGTCAAAAATGATGACACCTCCTCAGATTAAAGCTTATCCACAGGATACTAAAAAGGAAAAAGAAGAAAAACAATCAACGGACGAATCGATTGCGGCAATGCAATCTCAAATGACTTATCTGATGCCATTGATGATTGGTTATTTCGCTTTCCAGTTTCCTATTGGCCTCGCTTTATACTGGAATACTTTTACGATATTAGGTATAATCCAACAATACTTTGTTTCAGGTTGGGGCGGCTTAAAAAGTTGGCTAAGTTTTTTAAATAGACCTAACTTGAAATTAAATAAAGTTAATAAATAGTTCAAAGTTATAATAAATAATTTGACACTAAGAACTAATTAAACAACTATATAAACTGCCCAATAGATAAATTATGGAAGCTCGAGTATCAGAAATATTAGAAAATATTTTAAGCTTGCTAGGCCTGGAAGGTAGTTTTGAGGTGGTTGAAGGTCCAGAAGAAGTAGCTGTTTCAATAGAAACAGAAGATCCAGGCAGGTTAATTGGTTTTCGTGGTGAAACTTTAGATGCACTACAGCTAATTGTCAACCAAATCCTCGGCAAGCAGCTTTCTTCTCAAGAAGACTCTAAAGAGCAATTTAAAAGAGTGGTAATTGATGTAGCTGATTGGCGGAAAAATAAGGAGGGAGATTTAGAAAGAAGGGCCAGATCCTGGGCTCAAGAGGTACAGGAAAAAGGCTCACCAATTGAACTTGATCCCATGCCTTCTTGGCAAAGACGCATTATTCATATGATTATTAGTGAGATAGGTGGAGTTTCCTCAGAAAGTGTTGGTGAAGGTAAAGATAGACATTTAATTATTAGTCCCGCAGATGAAAAAGCAGCTGGGCAACCTGGAGAATCTACAGAAGACATTCCAACCACAACTGAAGACTAAAATCTTTTCTACTTTTCTTTCATCCATCAGATCCTTTACAATTTAAGCTGTGGAAATAATTAAAAAGGTTATTCAACAAACCTCTTGGCAACTAATTGGTAAGCTTGCTACAGCACTCTCCACTTTTGTCATTTTAGGAATCATTGCTCGTTTCTATGGAGAAACCGGGGTGGGTATCTATACGCTCGCCCTAGCCTATCTAGCCTTTTTTTACTTAGCGACTGATTTAGGTCTTAACTCTTATCTACTTCCAAAAATAAACTTACAAGACTCGTTGCTAAACTCTTTGTTTAAGTTGAGGATATTTTGGGCAATTATTTTACTAGCCCCTACTCTACTGCTTGTTTTTGTATTACCTATTGGGGATAGTGACTTTCGCAAAGCAGTTATTGTAGGTTTGCCAACGATAGTGACGAGTGCGATTTTGTTCACCACTAGCTTAATTTTCCAAAAGGCTTTACATTTTGAAAAAGTAGCAATTGCTTCTTTAATTGGCAGTGTTGCCTCTTTGAGTATTGTTTTTCTACTTGCTGGCCGAGCTCAGGTCTATCTGCTGTTGTTGGGTCCGGTATTGGCGGCAATATGCTCGGTAGCAGTGAGCTTAAGTTCGGCACAGAAATATTATCGACTTAACCTCTGGCATCAGATCAAACTGCCACTCTCCCCTTTTGCTAAGGCCTGGCCTATTTCTTTGGCTTTGGTAGTAAACACAGTTTATTTTCGTGTAGATAGTTTTATCCTTTCCCATTATTATTCTTTAGCAGAAGTTGGTGTATATAATATTGCCTATCAAATTTTTCAGACAATCCTGGTTATCCCGACATTTATCATGAACTCTTTTTATCCTTTAATTGCTAGTGATTTTTATAGTTCACTGGTATCTTTCCAAAAGAGACTAAACAGGGCTGGATTACTATTACTTCTTATTTCTCTCAGTGGTGTTGTCTTAACCTGGTTGCTTAGCCCCTTGATCATTGAGTTAATTAGTGGACAAGGTTTCCAGGGATCCATTGTGGCTCTACGTGTGCTGTCTTTGAGTTTTCCTGCATTTTTTATTACCTCACTACTAATGGCCGCGCTGATAATTTTAAACAAAAGTAAATCAGTAGCCTTAATTTATAGCTTGGGTCTGATAATGAATTTAGTACTTAATTTTGTTTTTATCCCTCGTTACTCCTATTTAGCAGCTGCTTGGGTAACTGTTGTTGGCGAGTACTTGATTTTGGTTTGTCAACTAATCATACTAATTTGGTCACTAAAAAACTTCACAGTTAATGGAAGAAAATAAATACCACTTTATAATTAACACGGATGGTGCTTCCAGACAGAATCCTGGTTTTGCAGCAGCTGCCTTTATTGTGAAAGACCCAGCAGGCAAAGTATTACTACAAGAAGGAAAATATTTAGGTATTGCCACTAATAATGAGGCGGAATATCGAGCAGTAATTAATGCACTTGCTGCTCTACTACTTTATGAAGATGCTAATCTGCCAACGAAGGTACTTGTTAAAGCGGACTCTCTTTTAGTAATTCAGCAATTAAGAGGTATTTATAAAATTAAAAGCTTGTCGTTAAAAAATTTATTTGAGCAAGTCAAACAACTTGAGCAACAAATTGGACTCGTTGACTATGTACATATTAAACGCTCAGAAAATTCGGAAGCAGACTTGCTAGGTAATATTGCTCTTGATCAAACTCTAAACTAAACTATTAACACGTTTTAGTCATATCATTCTCCGCATTTGTCGCAATATCTGAAAGGTTACGTAGTGCGTACTCAACATTTGTAGTTTTATAATTAGTAACAATTAAAAATCATGTTTAGCAATTATTTAACTAAGAGCATTTTGCGTGATTTACTAATATACCTTAAAGATATCTTGAAAATTCCTATTATAAAAGGTAGAGTAACGTGAAATAGATTTAACTATCTATCATTTAAATTGCTATGAAAACACTTTCGCGAAACTCGCCCGTCGCAATAGTTGTTGGGGCTGCCGGATTTATAGGATCAAATTTAGTTGATAATTTATTGCAAAAAGGTGTTCAAGTAATTGGTGTTGATAATTTATCCAAAGGTCGTGTAATTAACTTAGATGCTGCCAGTAAACATCATAATTTTTCTCTAATTATTGAAAATTTTTCCAGAACGACTTTTTATGATTTAGCCAGGCTTGACTATTTATTTATCGCTTTACCGGAGAATTTAGCGGAAAAAGAGCTAAATCAGGGTCTTTTAAATTTTGCTAGTTATCTACAACAACTAAAAACAAAAGTTCTTTTTATTTCTTCAACCGATATTTACAGTGCACAGTCTAATCAGCAAAATTTAGTTAATTTAGAAAAAGCAGTAGCCAATATTACCCTGCAGAAGAAACTTAATGCCCGAATTATTAGGACTGGTGTAATATTTGGGCCAAGAATGAGTTTTGTGCACCAAGATCCTCTGACTAAGCTACTGTATAAAGCTTTAACCGATCAAACAATTAATCTAAGTTATGATACTCTAGATTTTGCAACTGCGGCTGTTTATATCAATGATTTAGTAAATTTATTACTAAAGGCGGTGATTAAAAGCAATACTGCCTCGGAAGTTTATGATTGTGTCAATAATCAGCCAGTGGCTCTGACTGAAATTAAACAAATCTTACTTGATCCTATTTGGCATGAAAAAAACAATTTTAAACCTACTCCACAAAAGATTCAGTCTACCCCAAACTTGGAAAAAACTGAAAAATCTCTAACTTGGCAGCCTCAGACTGATATTGTAGTAGCGCTTAAGCAAACGATGCAGTATTTCCAAAATCACAGAGAGATTTTGGGGGAACAAATTAACCTCAGTAATCAATTAGAGCAAAAAGTGCAAAATTTTAGCCAAAATATTGAGCAATTAACAACTCCGTTATTACACGAAATAGAAGAAAAATTACCAGCGCCAGTCCTACCAATTATGCAGGTTCAAAACAATGCGGAAGAAAATCTAGCTAAAATGAAACCTCAGGTAGAAAAAAGCCTAGGAAAAACAATTCTAGATAAAGATGAGTTTAAAGATGATAGCATTACTAACCATCTGAGATTACCCAGGGTAAAATTTTCTATTAATCCTCATCATTGGCCTGATCGAAAGCTTATTAAGCGAAGTAAAAATATATTATTGTTTAGCCTGGGGTTAGCGATTATTCTATGGGCGGTAATTTATCCAATTGGCAATGTTTGTTATCAAGCGGTGACTTATAATCAGCATCTGCAAAATAGTAGCTTAGCTTTGTCTCAGGGTGATTTTACCAAGGCCCAGTTAGAAAATCAGCAAGCAAAGCAGGGGATTGAGGCAATTAGTAAAATTGAATCTTCGTTGGTTATTCTACGCAATATTAATGCCTTTAATCAGTATTTTGAATCAGCTGATTTGATGATTCAGTTGGGTCAACAGGTCAACGATGGACTAGCACATGCAATCACTGGAAGTCAGGCTTTTTATCAGGCAATGAAGGTGGTGTCTGGTGAAGATGATGGTGATTTATCAGCGCTAATAGCAACTTCTCAGACTCAAACTGAAACAGCGGATCAAATTTTTGGCAGCCTGTCAGCCAGAATGTCGGATCCTGTTTTTACTCAAAGCGTTCCTACTCTGATTTATCCACAGATAGAAGAAATAAAGACGAGCGTTATCGCTTATCATCAGGTAGCTAGTTGGGGTAGGGTAGTCATGCAGGTTTTTCCGCTTGTTATAGACTCACAGAGTAATAAAAACTATCTTGTTGTACTGACTAATAACGCTAGCCTAACTCCAGCTGGAGGAAGAGTAGTTGACTATGCTCAGATTAATTTTGATCATGGAAAGGTAAAGTTAGGTGAAGCTGGTGATGTTTTTCAATTAGACCAAAAACAACAACTTGCTATTAATCCACCAGCAGATCTTAAAAAAGACCTTCATTTAGACAGTTGGAGCTTGCAGTATGCGGGGACTGATCCGGACTTTGCAGAAAGTGCACGTAATATGGTCAGCTTGTACTCTCAGGAGAGCGGACAACAGGTTGCTGGGGTGTTAGCTTTGGATATCAATGGTTTGCATAGTTTGGTACAGGCGGTTGGCTCTGTCAATCTACCCAATAATCAAACAGCACTAACTAATGCCAACTTTGACCAAATTATTTTGCACTCAGAAGATCGCTCGATACAACAAGAAGCCCTACAAGCATCATTAAATAAGTTGATTTTTTTGAATTCACAAAATTGGTTACGGATTTTTTCCTTGTTATCAGCCACTACTAGTCAAAAACACATTCAAGCCTTTGTTGCTGATCCTAGCGGAGAAGTGATTTTACAAGATGCTGGTTGGGCAGGGAGTTTTCCCCAGCAAACTAAAGATCAACCTGGCCAAAGAAATAATATTGTGGGTTTATCAGAAAATAATTTATTAGGTAATCAAGCAAATTTGAAAATCCATCGTCAGATTAGTTTAAAAAGTGATCTTTCTACAGATGGACAAGTGAGTCATCAATTGGCAATTGCTTTTGCCAATCAAAACCAGGCAGAAGCCACAACAACAGGAAACTACAATTTTAGGCTCAATTTGTATCTTTCTTCAGCTACTAAATTAATGAGTGCCGCGTGGGGGAGTCAAGATGTTACAAAACAGATGGAAGCATTAACAGACTATGGTCGGGCAGGTTATTCAGTAGTTTTGTCATTACCTGAAAACTCTAGTCAGACACTGACAGTAACTTATCAGGACTACCAGCCAGTTAGTTTAAATGGTGGAAATTTAACATATAGTCAGCAGTTTATTAAACAACCTGGAACCAGTGGGGATGAAGTGACTTATCAACTTAGTTTCCCTACAAATTGGCGCGTTGTCTCAGCATTTGGTTTTACAGATAATCAAAAATTACAAGACAAAAGTAGCTTTACTACAGATAAAACTTATCAAGTGCTTTTTGGACAACAATCACTGACTGGGGTTTAATAAGCACATTTTCTTCTGTTGAGCTTAAGTTGTATTGCAGCAAACCACGAGATATGGTAAATTACTCACATTGTTTTATTGTTCGAACAGAAAATCACGATACATCTTGGATATGGATGAAGACTAAAACAGTCGACCTGCGAGAATGAGCTGCTGATGCGTTTCTTTCGTTACAAAGAGAAGATACGCATTATACGAAGAGGGATGGGGAAATTTATATTTCTGGCTGATTGTAGAATAGGCAAGTGAAGAAAAGTATGCTGTCAACAATTATAGTTTTAGGATAAGATAATAACAGAGAATAGGAGAATATAAGAAGATGGATAAGATATCTTTAAAAGCAACAGAAAGAACGGTTTTGGGTAAAAAAGTCAAAGCCTTAAGAAGAGAGGGTTTGGTGCCTGGACATGTTTTTGGCAATAAGGTTGAGAATGAGCAGGTCTCAGTTAAAGAGACTGATTTTTTGAAAGTTTTTCAGCAAGCAGGGGAGACAGGGGTAATCGATTTAAAAATCGGAGCGGAAAAGATTAGACCTGTAATGATTAAAAATATTCAGGTTGATGCTGTTAAAGGCACGCCCTTGCATGTTGATTTTTTACAAGTTGACCTCACCAAAACTGTTACAGTACCTGTTCCTTTGGAATTAATTGGTGAAGAGCCGGAGTTAGTGCATACTGGTGAAGCGGTAGTTATTCAGCCAGTTAATGAGGTTGAGGTTGAAGCTTTGCCGGCGGATTTGCCAGAAAAAATTGAAGTTGATATCTCTTCTTTGCAACAGATTGATGATGCCATTACTGTGGCTGATTTGAAAATAGGGGAAGGTATTACTATATTGGCTGAACAAGAAACAGTCGTGGCTAAGTTAGATAATGCTATTACAGAAGAAATGCAAAAATTAATGGAGGAACAGGCAGCAGAGACTGCTGAAGCAGCAGCCGCTGAAGCAGAAGCAGAGGCTGAAGAGGGTGAAAAAGCTGAAGGTGAGCAGGAGAACGAAGCTGAAGAGTCTAAAAAAGAAGCTAGTAGTGAAGAAGCTGAAGAGACTAATCAATCAGAAAAGCTTACAGAGTAACTTCGTACTATCAAACACTGCGGTGAATCTGCGCTTTTTTTGCGGTAAATAATTCCTATTTTGAGGCTAAGAGTGTTGTACGACTAAAGATACTAGCTTTTGTTTTGCTATATTTTGTGTGTAAAGGGTAGATTTTCCTGTTTTAAAGATTCTGGCCAGTCCTCTTGGATGATCGATTTGGCTTGAGGATAAACTTGGTGCCAAAGATCTTCACTAGTAAAAGGCATAAACGGATGAAGCAGTTTTAAGCAAGTTGTAAAGATATACTCTAGGCAAGGCTGGGCATCAGTCCTTCTTTTTTTAGACAATTCCAAGTAGCTATCAGCCAACTTGTGCCAAATAAAATCATAAAGTGATTCGGTAGCTAAATGTAGCTGATAATTTTCCAGATGATTTGTAACTTGGTCAATTAAACCGTTCAGGTGTTGGATAATTTCAATATCTTCATCATGAGAAAAATCACTTTCAAACAAAGCCTCAGCTGGTTTTAGTTCATAAATAAAACGGTAGATATTTTTTAATTTGGTAGCAAAATTACGATAGTTTTTACATCTTTCGTCCATTAACTGCTGTGAAGTGCGAGCATCTCGGCCGGGAGCAGAGTAGCTGAAAAGCGCCATTCGAGTAGGATCAACATCCCATTTCTGAACCAAATTATAAGGACTAATACCATTACCCAAAGATTTAGAAAACTTCTGGCCATGAATATCTCTTAACGTGCCATGAAAGAACATGTTTTTAAAAGGAATTTGCTCAGTAAACCAAATAGCAATCATAATTTGTCGAGCAATCCAGAGATATTTGATTTCCGGAGCTGTTAGCTCAAAATCCCAGGGAAAATACTTGCTCAACTGTTGTGTTTTTTCCGGCCAGCCCAATGTGGCCAGTGGCCAAAGTCCTGACGAAAACCAGGTATCCAAAACAGCTTCCTCTTGGACCCAAACTGTTTGTCCACAAGTTTGGCATGTTTGTTCTGGTGTAGATAAAGCAACAACCATATCTTTATCCTTGCCTACTTGATGAGTAGGATTACAAGTTTGGCAATACCAAACTGGGATACGGTGTCCCCACCAAAGATTGCGCGAGATAGACCAATCGTGAATTTCCTTCATCCAAGTAGCTAAGATTTTCTGGTAGTTTTTAGGTAGAAAGTTAATCTGTGATAGCTTGGATAAGGCCTTTTGGGCAATTGGTTGCATTTTGACAAACCACTCTTCAGAAATAAGTGGTTCAATCACAGTTTTGCAGCGTTCGCAAACTGGCACGGCATGTGTGTAGTCTTCAACTTTTTCCACAGCTGGACCTAATTTTTGGATAGTTAGTTGACGTGCCTCTTCGATTTTTAAACCGGATAAGTCCTCTGTTAACTCAGTCATTCGGCCAGTTTTATCAACAGCATGCAGAATTGGTAAGTTGTTATCTTGTCCAATGGCAAAATCTAATGGATCATGGCCGGGGGTAATTTTTAAAGCTCCTGTACCAAAATCTTCCTGGACACGCTTGTCCTCAATGATGGGTATTTCATTACCAGTTAGGGGATTGATTGCTTTCTGACCAAGATATTTTTTATATTGAGGATGATTAGGGTAAACAGCAATTGCCACATCAGCAAAAATTGTTTCAGGACGCGCAGTGGCCACGGTAATAAACTCAGTTGGCTGATCAGAGATTTGGTATTTAACAAAGTAGAGTTTTTCTTTCTTTTGCTCATATTCCATCTCCACATCTTCAATGGCTGTACCATCTTTAGGGCACCATTGGACAATGTAGGCTCCTTTATAAAGTAAATCTTGTTCCCAAAAGCTTTTAAATTCCTCAAAAACAGCTTTTTGGACAGGTGGGTCTAGGGTAAATACTTCCTTGTCCCAATCTGCAGAGATGCCCAAAAAGTCCCAGGTTTGATGAAAAGAGTGATAAACCTCTTCTTTAAATTGCCATGCTTGTTTTAGCCACTCCTCGTGGCCTAGCTTTTGTTTAGATAAACCCTTTTTAGCCAGTTCCTTATTAAAAGTTGATTCAAAAATAATCCCAGCATGATCAACTCCTGGCAAAAGTAAGACGTCAAACCCCTGCATCCTTTTAAAACGGGCGAGAGCGTCCATGATTGATTGCTGCATGGCATGGCCTAGATGTAGCTCACCATTAACATTGGGAGGGGGCATTAAAATAGAGTATGGTTTTTTAGCAGAGTTTGGGTCAGCTGCAAAAAGCTTATGTCTGAGCCAATAATTATACCAATCTTTTTCTGCTGTTGGTTTGTCCATATAGGCTCAAGTATAGCTGGATTGAAAGTGAGGGTCAATCGAAAAGATTACTGGTGGATTATACAAAAGGGTTAACAGGATTAGCAGTTTTCCTCGGGTGTTAAGAGAGCGACTAGCTCTTTGCTGGGGGAAAAACTACTATCTAAAATGGTGAAACCTATCGCTGCTGCCAGAGAATTTTCTAGTTCTGTTGGGGAATCAATTACTGGATCTTGTCCTCTCCAATCCTGTTCCCATATATGGCACGCCGATTCAAAAACAGTATCAATGTCACATCCAGCAGATAACGAAAGAGCAATATGCACTGAAACCCGAGAGTGTATTTCTGCTAATGCTTTTGATGATAGTTCTGACTCAGTGATCATCTTTTAGCTCGACAATTAACTATTAAATAGTATAACTCTTTTGTCTAGATTAAATTAAGTCCGGGGTTTGCCTGCAAGCTGATTGATTCAACTACAATTGGATTAAAGTAGGCGGCCGCTGCAATCATAGCGGCGTTATCGGTACAAAATTGCAGTTTTGGGAAATGTATGGCCACACGTGGTAATTGCTGCCGGAAAGTCTCCGAAAGTTTTGTTTTTAAGTGGTGATTGGCTGCCACTCCACCAGCAATCATAACTTGTTCAGCACCAAGACTTTGGGAGGCAGCAACAAGCTTAGCGATTAGTACCTGACTAATGGTTTCCTGAATAGAAGCAGCCAAATCTGCTTGTTGTTGTGATGTTAAAGTCTTGTTTCCACCCTTTATTTTATTAGTGAGATTGAGGATGGCTGTCTTAAGTCCAGAAAAAGAAAAATCAAAATCAGTACTATTTAACATCGGTTTGGGTAAAGAATAAACTTGAGGATTGCCATTTTGGGCTGCTTGGGCAATCGCTGGGCCACCAGGATAAGGTAAATCAATTAAGCGAGCCCCTTTGTCAAAACACTCTCCAGCAGCATCATCTCTTGTCCCACTAATATATTCAAACTGATGATGATCTTTCATTAAGACTAAATCAGTATGCCCACCAGAAATTAGTAAACCCAAACAGGGAAATTTTGGTGGGGTAGGATTATCCAGCCAATGGGCATAAAAATGACCAACTAAGTGATTAACTGGAATTAATGGTTTTTGCCAGACTAAACTTAATGTTTTGGCTGTTTCTACTCCAACCAACAAAGAACCAATTAAACCAGGTCCAACTGTGACTGCGATTGCTTCGATTTGTTCAGGTTTTAGCTTGGCCAGAAAGAGGGATTCTTTGATAACCGGAATGATAGCTTTAAGTTGTTCACGAGCTGCAAATTCTGGAATAACTCCACCGTATTTAGATTGCAATGATGCTGAAGAACTGACAATATTGGATAACAAAGTTACCCTTTTGTGATCACCTCGGATAATTGCGGCCGAAGTCTCGTCGCAGCTAGTTTCGATCGCTAGGATGGTTTTAAAAGTTTGTTGCATAGTTGGTATTGTACATTCTTGAATTAAAAACTCCAATTATTGCTGTATAATTAGGACACTTTTTAAGATGATGTCAGCTAGCAAACAATCCCTACCTTTTATTGCCCCAACTCCTGGTAAGCCAGCTTATCAATATCGAGACGACATTCCGCGAGTTCGTAGTTTCTCTTTAGGTGATTTTCATGATTTTGACCGTTGTGTCTTTCGATTTTTTGTTAACCACCACTTAGAAAAGAAGTATGAATTGGCAGAGGGTAATGTTAACCAAGCAATCGGTAGCTTGCTTGATTTGGCAATCAAAAAAGTTCACCAGACCAAAGCCTATGATCAACCAATTGAATATTTAGAAAACCTAGTTAAGGCTGCTGAAACAGAGATGAGAACTGATGTTTTGCAGCGCGGTAGAAATTCCTTTTATGGAGCGCAAATTGATTTTTTAACTGAAGAAACATCTCAAAAAGCCAAGGAAGTTTTTAAAAAGTATTATCAAGGCCTCATAGGTAAATACCAACCTTTGGTTTTAACCCCCACTACCAAAAAACTTAGACCTTTTTGGAAAGTGGTGATAAAGGAAGAAAAGCCAGTCCAGCTATGGGGTGGTCCAGATGCTATTGAACGTGGGGGAGATGGCATACCAGAAGTGGTGGATTATAAATATATGGAAGATTTACAAAAAGGAGTGGGAAATTTAGATATGGATTTAATGCCCAAAATCTACATTTTACTGACAGCTCAGGAGTTGCTTGAGGTAGGTTTTGCTAAAGCCCGTTTTGTAGTTCGATTGTGGCAAGACCCGGGTAACAATTCTTACTATGAAGAATTTAATTTAAATAATAAGCAATTTTTAGAAGACTTTTTTCAGGAAAAAATCGATAAAATTTTACGCACAACCTCTTTGACCTTTTGTGATAAAGATTTTTGTCCAGCCTGTAAATCACCACATCGTCAACAATGGATTGCCCAGTTAAAATTAAAGGGTTGGATTACAGATAGTGGTGAGGAAGAAGCTAGCGAAGATCTGCCTTTTTAGACTCACTATGAACAAGAGGTACTTCAGCTAGGGTATTATGACGATGGAAACCTTCTTCTGGGATTGATTCAAACAATTTAATGGCATCAATTTGAATTGGCTCAAATTCTTCCATCATCATTTTTTGAAATTCACCTTCCTGCACCTCGTTAAGATGATAGTTACTATTTAGTTTGGCGACAGCAATATGTGGAATATAACGCCTTTCATCAACCTCCAATCCTAAATCAACTAACCCATCTTTGACTCTTTCTCTGACTACAAACAGTTTATCGATGTCACCTTTAACTCCTACCCAAATAGTGTGAGGGTGATGCAAGTTAGGAAAACCATCTAGATAAGCTGGAGTTACTTCGAAGGGAGGGATATCTTGGACTGACTTTTTGATTACTTCTACCAAACTAGATTGCATCTTATCAGCTTGTTCTCCGACAAAAGCAATGGTGAGGTGTAATTTTTCTGGGTCAGTCAAACGGGCCTCAGGTGCTAACTTTTTGATTTCTGATTGCACCACTTGGAGTTGCTTTTGGGAATACTCGGGAATTTCTAAGGCAATGAAGAAACGCATCTAGGTTAAATTATACAACGTCACTATTTTGTGCCAACTAGATAAACAGCTTGCCAGGGACGATAGTTGGATTTCCAGGTTTCTGAAATAAGTGTATCGCCATTTCTGGTGACTGTACGCGAGAAAGAAACATTGGCTCCCCAAGCAGCCCAATCAACCTGTTTAACCTCTCCTACAGGCAATGTTGGGTCATCTTGTCGCAGATCTGGAGGAGGAGGGGTTTGATTGGTGATTTTGGGTTTAGTCATGCTTACTTGGCGTCCATCGGCAGTCCCATACAAATCAAAATAGAGTGTATGGCCAACAACACGAGATTGGATGAGAATATAAGCAGCAGTATCGTTTTTAAATTTTAAATCAACAGTGGGGGCAAAGACAGTAGCGTCTAATCCGGGAGGAAAACCTTGTTCGTAATAACCGACTCGGTAAGCATGAGCAGTGCGGTCTGTAATGGGTAATCCAGCATTAAGTAAAGCGCGGAAAAGTGTGGTAGAAACCTGACAAACTCCACCACCATCATCTAAAACAGTTCGCCCTGACTTGATGACATAAGCAGGTTTATAGCCCGTGCTGCCATCGATTTCACCAACTGTTTGGTTAAAAGAAAAAGTGTCACCTGGAGCAACTAAAACTCCATTAACCCGACTAGCTGCTAGAGTTAAGTTATAAATACGATTAGTAATTGATCCAGCAAAATTAGAAACGCCTTCTCCTAGGAGATCTTTAATACCTAAATCATTCACACTGGCAGTGGTAACTTTTGGTGGGCTGACTTTAACTGGTAAGTTGATGTTGCTATTCTCACCAGTGGTTAAAGCTTGCATGATTAAATTGGCAGTTTGGTCAATATCTAGCTGATGCCCTTCTTGAGCTGCTTGAAATTCAGTAGCTCTGCCAGTTGCTGGATCATAAGTAAATTTAGCATCTTTGGCAGGTTGGTTAATCTGAGTAGAGACTTTTTGTAGGTAGGTAGCAAGTTTGCTTTTATCTAGACTAGTGGTTTGGTTGTTTAAAGTGTTATTGCCAGTATTAGCTTGTTCAATAGTAAAAATTTGTGAGCCAATGGTGATAGTAGCTAGAACTGGAGGTTTGCCTGATAAATCAAGTAAAGAATAGAGGGTTGGTTGATCAATAGTCCAAGTACTATTTTGGTAATGGAGTTTGATGGGTTTATCCTTAACCTCAGTTAAGATTTGGCGATAACTTTCAGCTTTGGCAGTAGAAATGTTTGGTTGGGCTATTTTAGTAGGTAAAGTTTCTGGGGTAGTCTGTTGTAGGGTTAAATAATTACTAATTTGCCGCAGCAGCAGAGGCTGGTCTAATTCTGAGCCTGTCTGAGAGGGAATAATCTGCATTTGGTCTTGATCAAACTTGATAATAGCATCAACGGGATCAGTTTTAATCGCTTGATTAATAGTTGTTAGCTGGTCAATTAATTTTTGCTGATTAGCAAAAATTATGTTTGGTTGGAAATTATATTGTCCTTCTAGAGCCTTGAAAGTTTCGATTAAATCAAGAAAATAGTTGCCTGTTCGGCCAATCTGAAAAGCCTGGTCTACTTGTGATGATAAATCCCAGGATGGAGAGGCTTCGTAGGTGTTAATCTTGATGCTAAAAGAGTCACTGCTTGTATGGTAATTAAGCTCTAATGGTTGATTAACTCGATTAGTAAACTGTTGATCTAAAAGGCTAATTGCTTGGTTAGGAGTTTGTCCACCTAGGTTTTGGCCAGCTACTTTCACACCAGGATAGATTTGGCCATGGTAATAGGCTAAACCAAGAGTATATAAAAAGATTAACAAGATTAAAAAAAGCAGGCTAGAAATAAGTAAAATTCGCGCAAGCAACCAAGATTGATGTTTGTGGTGGGTTTTTGCTTTAGCCATAATAATTGATTGAGCTAATTGTAAACAGTTTGTCTTATGCTAGCAAGGTTTCTTGCTGGTTTATGATGTTGAAAACTAAACGGCAATCTGTTTATCGATTAACCAGCGGTAGTCTAGTTTTGTAACTTGGGCTACATATCCATGTTTGGTTTGACCATTGAGCGGTATGGTTTTGATCATAATAGCTTCCTCCAAACCTCATTACCTCGCCGGTGAGGGAATTCATTGCTGCTGCTGGACGCCCCATCGCTTGTGGGTTAGCAGCTGAAGCTATTTTGAGCCACATTTGGGAATCCTCGTCATACTCAACAGATTCGTTGTAGGGAGGATAGAGGATGAATGTAGGCTCTCCTGAGTGTAACACTAACTGTCTTCTCTTAATGTCGTAACCACCTCTAACTGCCCCCGCATAATCGACTCTGGGGTTACTGGATAGCGTGCTTATAATATTGGTTTCATCAAGATGGATTTGCCATAACTCATTTGAGTAAATACCGCTACCATCTCCCCGATCGTAACCTTCACCCCCATAGAGGTAAATATTTTGATCTTCCGGTTTCACATAAGCCAGAGGTTCAAAAACAGCGCGATAGGTTTCACCATTACTATAGCCTCGGCCAAGAATGTACCAATTTTTGCTGTAGTAATTATTAGGAAGTAACAGACAGTAAGTATTATTCCCTAAAGTCACATCTTTGCCAAATGCCCCGCCGAATATCCAAACTGATTTTGTTTCCGGATGGTAAGTCATACCTATACCCTGCAAAGCTGGTTTGTCCTGAGGATAGTAACAGTCGGGTATAATTTCCTGCCAATGGTTTGTTTTGTTATCAAAGAGATAAAACTTATCTGAAATATCAAAGTCACCCTTAGGTTGTAGGATCACTCCGCCGTAGATTAATAACCCCAAAGGAGTTTCGACCATTTTATGGCCATGTAAACTCAAAGTCGATCCTTCTTCAAGTTGCTGCCAATGATTTTCTTTAAATTCCCAAGTTTGGCTGTGGTTTGCTCCATATGCATAACCTCCATGTAAAATAAAGCTCCCTCTTTCCTGGCTGAAACAACAAGCTGAGCGATAGGCGGGAGGAGGTGCGCAGGGGGTTTCTACCTGACGCCAAAAACGGCTATCGGTAGTTTTTTCTGGTAAGTGACCAAACTCGGTAACACTTTCCGTCTGAGGATTAGTAGCATCTTTTTTAATTATCAAATCTCCAGGAAAAACAATTGGCGAAGCAGTTGACTCTGGAGAGTGAATAGAAAATGGCTGTGGCATAAATATACTGCCAGCAGCAAGACCAGCTGTTTTGACAAAACTTCTTCGGCTAATTTTTGGAATCTCTTTGTCAACGCGGTCTTCGCTCATTAAGTTTATCAATAAGGAACGCAGTTGTAGTAATTTTCATTAGGAATAAGGGGTAAATTCATGTTAACTGAGGATTGTACGTTGTTTAGAGTAATAGTATGAGTATTGTAGCTTTCGTGAATTTTATAACCAGACAAAGCAGTATAACTTGGTGTAATGGTTAAACCTACTTGGGGGTCAATAACTTTAGTCAAACTATAGTGACCGTTGCTGTCAGTAGTGACTGTGGCATAGTTATAAATGTTTCCGGGGTCCTTTTCAAAACTAACAGGTACACCGGCGATACCTTGCTCATTTGGTTCTTGCACATCATTACAATTATAATCTTTAAAAACCTGCCCGCTGATTGTTACCACTGTCCCCATTGGTACAGTAACTGTTTTGGAGCATGTTGGGGTAAGGGTTCCGTCGGACAATTTTAGTTGGAGCTTAGTGCTGAAGTTGCCGTTACTGGGATAGGTGTGAGCAATGTTGGTATTGGAAAGGGACATCTCGGTATCCCAGGTGCCGTTGCCGTCAAAATCCCATTGTGCGCCAGTCACATATTGGTTGTTATGAGTAGCGGCAGAATAGACTAACTCGATAGTCAAAGGGTTGTCAAAATTGGAATTGGTGTCCATTGGCGTAGCTAATGTGTTGATGGTACAGGTGGCGCTGGGAGTTGGAGTGGGAGTCAAAGTCGGAGTGGCTTTGGGTGTAGGTGTGGCAGTGGGCTTTTTAATTGTGGTAGGAGTAGGCTGTTGGGTAGGTAAAAGGGTTTTTGGCAAAGTAGGGCTTGGTGACAAGATTGCTAAATTTAGGCTCTCCTGAGTAGCATCTGAAACAGCCTCCAAATTATTGCTCAGAGTTGATTGGTGATAAAAATAATACCCTAATCCTCCTCCGACAAAAATAACCACAGTGCTAACTAATAGCAGTAATAGTGGTGCAAAACCAAGTTGTCTCATCGAATTTCTTAATTTATCTAGCAATAATAGTGTAGCAATTGTCCTGCATTACCTCAAGTTGGTATATAATTAAAATTGTGGGAAAGATTGTGGCCATTGTTATAATAGTAGCTGTTGCCTTAGGGGTGGTTTTTTGGAAGTTTGGCTGGCCCTATTTAACAGGCGCAAGTCAGCCCAAGGAAGTAACTTTAACTTATTGGGGTTTGTATGACGATGAGGCAATCGTCAAACCGCTACTTGATGATTATCATCTGTCCCATCCTAATGTGCGAGTCAATTATGTTAAACAATCACTGACTAACTATCGCTCCAGGTTACAAACTCAATTACAGGCAGGAACTGGGCCAGATTTATTTTGGACCAATAATGCTTGGTTACCAATGATGATTTATGATAGTGCGCCTCTTCCCAGTAGTGTGATGTCTCTGGGGGATTTTAGTAAAACTTTCTATCCTGCAGCTAAAGCGAGCTTAACTAATCAAAATCAAATTTATGGTTTACCTTTAGAGATTGATGGGTTGGCACTATACTACAATGAGGATTTGCTAAAAGGGGTGAATGTATCTCCTCCCACTTCTTGGACAGATTTTGTTAATGATGCTAAAAAGATGACAGTGCCAGATCAATATGGTCAAATTCAAACTTCTGGGGCAGCGATGGGAACAGCCACTAATGTTGCTCATTGGTCAGAAATTGTGGCGATGCTTTTTATGCAGCAACCCTCGGCTGATTTAAGCAAACCAGATAATAGTTATGGTGGAGATGTGCTGAGGTTTTATACTAATTTTGTGACTAATCCTCAAGATAAGACTTGGGATGTCACACTTCCTTCATCCTTACAGATGTTTGAGCAAGGCAGGTTAGCTTTTTATTTTGGAACTGCCAGGGAAGCAACAATGATCAAACAAGCCAATCCTAATCTACATTTTAAGGTGGCTACTGTACCTGTTCTACCTCAGAGTAAACAAGTCTCATATGCTGACTTTTGGGCAGTTGCTGTTTCTAACCGCTCAGCCAACCAGGCAGCTGCTTGGGATTTTGCCAATTATTTAACCTCACCGCGTGCTCAACAGTTACTAGCTCAAGAAAAAACTCAAGCTGGTGGATTTGGACAACCCTATCCACGAGTAGACATGGCAGGTTTACTAGCAAGTGACCCATTTTTGAACCCCTTTGTTGTGCAGGGACCAAACTATCAAAGTTGGTATTTAAATTCAGATACCCAAGACGCTGCGATTAATGATGAGATTGTGGCACTTTATGCCAAAGCTGTGCAAAGTGTTTTAGGTGGTGGTAATCCACAAGATAGTCTGCACAATATTAGCGGAGATTTAACTAAAACAATCGATAAATATTTCCATCTTGGAGTGACTCCTGTGGAAAGTAATACTATATTCTAAGCGCTGGTAAGTTTACCAGTTGCACTTCTGGCTCAAGTTTAATACCAAATTTGTCCCATACTTTTTGCTGAGCAAGTTGGGCTAATTGATAAAAATCAAAGGCACTCCCGTTTCCTAAATTGATAAATAAATTAGCGTGGTTAGGAGAGACCTGGATTTGGCCAACTTGAGCTTCTTTTAAACCAGCTGTTTCTAGTAGAAAACCGGCAGGAATTTTGCCAAAAGTTATTTTTTCTGAAGGGATTTTTCTAAGAATAGTTGGATCTAAATCCTGAGCGATAACATTTTTGAAAAAACTGCCAGGGCATTTAAGGGTTGGCGGATATTTTGCGAGTCTTAAAGCCAATGTTTCTGCAGCCTCTTTTTTAAGAATTGAGGCATCAGCAGTGGGAAGTTGGAAAACTGCTTCTAAGATAATTAAAGATTGATGTTTAAAAGCACTATCACGATAACCAAACTTACATCTTTTTGTATCCCAGGTCTCTTGCTTATTCGTTTTGCTATTAAAAAAGGTCACTTCTACTAAGTAATCTGAGATGGTTTGCCCATATGCACCAGCATTACCATAAATGGCTCCGCCAACAGTGCCAGGGATACCTGTCATTTTCTGTAAACCAGCAACCCCCTGTTTGATAGTAAAATCAATTAGCTCTTGTAAAGCAGTGCCGCTTTGGACAAGTATCTTTTTTTGCTGATTTTTGATGCCAGATAAGGCATTTTTAATAATTAGTCCGGGATAACCCTCATCGGCAATTAGCAGGTTACTTCCGCCGCCAACTACTAAAAATGAAATTTTTTGATCCTTAGTTGATCTGATGGCGTTGGTTAACTCCTGAGCAGTCTTGGCCACGAAGAAATATTGAGCAGATCCACCAATCTGTAAGGTGGTAAAGTTTTTTAAAGGAATATTCTTTTGCCAGTTACTCATTGAGAAAATTATACGCTCTTGACAAGAAGCTAGAAATATTCTTAAAATAGCAAACGTTAAAGCTTACTGCCAGAAACTGCTTCAGAAAAAAATATGCCAAGACCGAAAAAAATTGCTACCAATAAACCAACTGCTACTTCCAAGCTTTCTATTAGACCATTAATGGGCTATTGCTTAATTGATCCTGCGAGTGCTGAAGAGACAACAGCTTCTGGGATTATCTTGCCAGAGTCTGCTCAGGAAAAACCAGCAATGGGGACTGTTATCTCGGTGGGTGATGACCAAGTGCTGGAAAATGGCAAAGTAGTCAAAGCTCCGGTTAAAATTGGTGATAAAGTTTATTTTAAAAAATGGGGCGGAGATGAGATAAAAGTAGCAGGCAGGGAATTAAAATTAGTCAAATTTGATGATTTAATGGCAATTGTGGAGTAAAAATGAAATTGGATTGGGTACCAGTGGTAGGATCGCTGCTGGCCGGAACGAATAACATTGAAGGAAAATTAGCTGTTTTATATGATGAGCGGGAACTACTATGGGATGAGATTTATGATGCAGCTAGAAGGCAAGTGGCTGGTAGGCGTGTGGGAAAAAGTTTTGCCAGACGTTTGAATGTTGAGTATCTAGGAGTCTTGAAACTAATTGCAGATTTGGAAGGCAATGATGGAGAAATATTTTATCTAAGAGGGTTGGAAAGAGTTCTTAATGAAGGGGTAACGAAAGCTCCTTTCCGAGAAAGAGAATAATCTGCTTGATTTTTAAGAAAAATTAGGATATATAGTTAAAACTAAAAAATATATGTCAAAAGAACAAGAGCAATTTCGACCAAGAGAAGAAACCGATAGAGTGGTGAGAGCTGCTCAGAATTATTTAGCATTCTCAGAAATTTTTAGTGGTGGACGATTACGTGTTAATCGTATTCGACAGGCACAGGATCCGACCACGATGATTGGAGAGCTGATGAGCGGAGATGGAAGTGATCGAGCTGATTTGGTAGTAGCAGCTGGTTTTGCTTTCAGCTTAGGTGTGCTTGAAGCAATAAAGTATACTCAGGGTAAAGATAGCTCAATTGTGGAAGGATATTTGGAAAGAGGAAGAGAAATAGTCAGAATAGCAGAAGAAATTATGAGGAGGGATATCTAAAGTGTCAAAAATTTTAAGCAAAGCTTGAAATTTTTATCAAAAAAGTTGATATAAGGAAAATTGTATGTCAAAAATTTTAGAATTTGATGGTAAAGCCAGAGAAAAATTATTAAAAGGAATTAATACCTTAACAGAGGCTGTGGCTTCCACTTTGGGCCCTAAAGGGAGAAATGTGGCTTTAGATAAAAAATGGGGGGCTCCAAGTGTAGTTCATGATGGGGTAACTGTAGCTAAAGAAATTGAATTAGAAGATCCTTTTGAGAATATGGGAGCACAGCTAATCAAGGAAGCAGCTTCTAAAACTAATGATGTAGCTGGAGATGGAACAACCACAGCTACTATTTTGGCTCAAGCAATTGTTTCAGAGGGACTAAAAAACATCCAGGCTGGAGCTAATCCAATGATTTTAAGACAAGGTATTGAAGCAGCTGTAGAAAAATTAGTAGACACTCTGCAAAAGATGAGCAAGAAAATCACCACCAAAGAAGAAATTACTCAGGTAGCCACTATTTCTGCTCAAGATCCAGTTATTGGTGAGAAAATTTCTGAAGCGATTAGCAGAGTGGGCAAAGATGGAGTGGTGACTGTAGAAGAGGGTAAAACCATGGAAATGTCTGTTGATTATAAAGAAGGCATGGAGTTTGATAAGGGTTTTGCCTCACCTTATTTTGTAACAGATACTGACCGCATGGAAGCTTCTTTAGAAGATGCTTATATTTTGATTACAGATAAAAAAATCTCCAGTATGCAGGAACTATTACCCTTCCTAGAAAAGTTTATTCAAGTTTCCAAAAATTTGGTAATCATTGCTGATGATATTGAAGGTGAAGCTTTAGCTACTTTGATTGTGAACAAACTAAAAAATATCTTTAATGTTTTGCCAGTGCAAGCACCTGGCTTTGGTGATCGTCGTAAAGCGATGTTGGAAGATATCGCTATTTTGACTGGGGGAATGGTTATTTCTGATGAAACTGGACGAAAGTTTGAGTCAGTGGAGATTACTGATTTAGGCAGAGCTGGACGGGTGACCTCCACCAAGGACACAACTTTAATTGTTGATGGCAAAGGTTCAAAGTCTGCCATTGATGGCAGAATTGCCCAAATTAGAAAAGAATTAGCTAAAACTGATTCTGATTTTGATAAGGAAAAATTAAATGAAAGATTAGCCAAACTAACTGGTGGGGTAGCAGTGATCAACGTTGGAGCAGCCACGGAAGTGGAAATGAAGGAGAAAAAGGAACGGGTGATTGATGCGGTGGCCGCGACTCAAGCAGCTATTGAGGAAGGCATTGTCCCAGGTGGAGAGATTGCTTTAATCAGAGCTGCCAAATCTTTAAGCCAGGTTAAACTAAATAACACTGAGGCACAATTAGGAGTAGAAATTGTTAAGAAAGCTTTAGATATTCCTTTTAGAAAGTTAGTGCAAAATGCTGGTATGGATGATGGAGTGGCTTTGGCTAAAGTGCTAGATTCAGATGGTGATAAAGGAGTAGATGTACTTGATGGTCAGGTTAAGGATATGGTGAAGGCAGGTGTTATTGATCCTGTTAAGGTGACTAGATCAGCATTGCAAAATGGGGCTTCTATTGCTGTCATGGTAATGACTACTCAAGTTTTGATCACTGACAAACCTGAACCGACTCCACCTCCGCCACCAATGCCTGCTGGTGCAGGTATGGGAGAATATTAAGCCTGAGCAAGGCTGAATACCTCTAAATATCCTAGAAGCAAAGGTTTACGTGCTGGATTGTCATGTAATAAAGTATTGGGAAGTTTATGCTGGCAGAAAACCGTAGACTCTTAGTGCACGGAAGCTTATACTAGAGTTAAACAGTTTCTTTATGGCTAAACTTCATTATCATGAGGCGATTTCCGAAAAAGACAAACAGGTTTTTGCCAGATTTCTAGCAGAAGATGAAGAGCTGATTTTGGCTACTGGTTTTGGTAAAACTTACTTACGCTCTCGTTTTATAGTAGCTTTGGGCTGGCCTGGATTTGTCTTTATTGCTTTTGGGTTGGGCTTGAGCTATTTATTACAGTTTAATCCGGCTTATGGTTTACTTGGAGGTTTAATAATAGCTGCAGTAGCTGCTTTGCTGCGCACAATTCATCTTTACCATGCTAATCGTTATCTGCTAACTACCAGAAGAGTGATTATTAAAAAAGGTGTTTTTGCAGTTCAGGTTACCTCAGCTTTGTATGACAAAATTACTCACATTGAAGTTGATCAATCATTTGTAGATAAGGTTTTTTATCACCATGGGACAATTATTGTGAACACTGCTGGAATGAATAAAGGTGAGATCACGATTACTTTTATTGATTATCCCATCGAGTTTAAAAATTTACTAGAAAGATTAATTAATCGCGAACGTGAACAATATGGTTTTCACTCAGGCCCAGTTTTAACTGTTGAGGGAGAAGTGGTAGAGGATTAGTTTACGGCACACTTCGATTGAGTCGTGGATTTTAGTCTATGGATGAATTGTAGCTAAGGATATCTTCTTTTGGCAGGACACAGGGGATTTATCTTTGTGTTTTACTTACCACCAACTGCAGCACTTGAGGAAGCAACTGCATAATAAGGCAGAGGCAAAATTGCAGGTAAGAGAGTTTGTGGATCAATATACTTTTCGTTATGGGTAATTTCCAAATGTGTGTGCGGGCCTGTGGTGTGTCCAGTTAGACCAACTTCACCAATAATGGAATCAGGAGTCACTTCGTCACCAACTTTGACAAAAACTCGGCCCATGTGCCCATAAGTTGATTGAAAACCTTGGTCATGCTCAATGACAACATGGTGACCTAGACCGAATAGGTCATAATAAACAGCTGACACAGTTCCTTTAGCTATTGGATGAATAGGCATGCCTAGACCAGTGGCAATATCGATACCCGGATGCCAAGCAGAAAATTTAGTGGTTAAATAGCCTGGATGTGGTAATAAAAAAGGTTCAGATAGAGAAGCAGCAGAGATGTTCTGTTCTTGCACAAAACTTGCTTGGACAACTGATTTCTGAATTGGAGGAAAAGCCAGGCTTGGTTGATAACCCATAAAATAAAGGGCCAAAGAGACCCCCAAAGCTGTTTTGGTTACAAGTGGGATGTTTGGTATAGTTAGCTTTCGTAAACCCCTCGACCTTGAAAGCTGATGTTGGGTAGCTAGTGTTTTTAGGGCAACCCTGTCCACTAACCCCTTAGGCAGCAGGTTTTTCGATATGTTAAAAACCATATTTTTGTCGGCTCTTTAGCTCTAGAGCAAACAAAAAACACCTTTTAAAGTTCTTAGCCTTAATTGGCTAGAAAAAGCCCGCTTTTTGGGCGGGGCAAGTAAAAAGTATAACAGGAAGATAGTAAAAAAGCAAAACCCTCCCTAGATACTAGGGAGGGTGGCTTGTTTTAAAAATACCAATTATTTTTTATTGGTTACCTTGACTGTGATTTTTTTGGGTGGTCTTTGCTCTGCTTTGGCAAACTTTAATCTTAAGACCCCATTATCAAAAACTGCTTCAGGTTCTTTGTCAGAAACTACCCCATCTGGTAATCGGAAAGAGTAGTTAAAGTTTTGAGACATTGAACTCATAAAATAGCGTCTTTTATTCTTTTCTTCCTCGTCTTGCTTGCTAGCTCCGGAGATTCTGACCACTCCGTCATCTCCAACGGTTACATCAATTTGATCTTCACTCAGACCAGGTAAAGCTGCTTCAGCGGTAATAGCATCCTCTGTTTCGTAGATGTTTAAGCCCTGACCTAAACGATTAAAAATTGGTAAAGTTGGAACATCAAAATCATCATCCAGTAAAGAAGATAGATTCCAAGGATTCCATCTGACTATTGCCATTTATCTCACCTCCTTTTTGAGTTGGACAGATTTGGACTTATCTTGTTACTGCCTAATTAGTCTGCAAAGCCAAATCGTCCAGTTCTTACGAGTACTGTTTTAAAAGTAGTGTTATTCATCTAATCTTAAAAACTTTTGACAAGATATAGCTGCTATCAAATTGCCTCCTGTTTACCCCTGCTGTTATTGGAATAACAAGCGAAATTTAGTACAGGACTCTTCCGTGTTTTCAGTAAATACCAGTAGAGGACATGGCCGGAAAAGTTTTTAACTTCCATTAGCAGTAATATAGCGAGAGTGCTAATTATTGTCAAGTGGGTACTTCGCTTAGGTAGGTAGTTTGGTTTTGTCTAGCTTAATAACAGGCTTGTACCTTCCATCATGGATAGGTATATAATAGAAAATCAATGAACTAAAGTTCTTATCAGCTAAAGCAAAAAACCATATTCGTTAGAACATGGATGAATGCTTGTAGACAGCACAACTTTTAGTTGTGAAGCTGAGGAGATGCCACAGTTGTGGTATCTTCATTTCACAATGAGCGAAGGCTCTTATTTCATAATGAATTAAAGTTCTTGTTTCACAATGAAGCGCAACTTCTTTCTGTTTTTAGTGCTATTAAGTTTGATTATTTTACTGGTTCGTTTTTCTTCTGAGAATTTCATGGATATGCTAGGTAAGGAACAGAAAGCGGGGATCAAGGTGACCTCTCTACCAAGTGGAGCAAAAGTTTTACTTGATGGGCTGGAAGTAGGGCAAACTCCCTATCAAAACGAAAGCTTAGAACCAGGTGAACATAATTTACAACTGGTGGCGACAAGTGGCGCTTGGCTTAATAGAGTTAATTTGAACGGGGGGACTCTGACTGTAGTCAATCGAGAGTTGGGAGGTGGTGAAGCCTCTTCCTCAGGTGAAGTCTTAACTTTAGTCAAAGGCTCAGGTGTGGTAATAACTTCTCAACCAAGTGGAGCTGATGTGCAAATTGATGGGAAATTATCTGGTCAGACTCCTTTATCCGTTGCTTCTCTGATTCCGGGTGAACACATTTTCTTGCTAAGCCATGACAACTACTTAAAAAGAAGTATTAGAGCTCTCATACCTAATAAGATGACATTAAATATTGATGTAGATTTGGCTATGAGCGAACTAACGCTGGCACAAACTGCTGCTAAAATTGCTCCCACGACTGTAGTATCTGCCAAATTAGTAGTAGGTCCTACACCAAATGGTTTTTTGCGGGTTAGAGATCAGCCCTCAACTTCGGGTAAAGAGATTGCTCGGGCTAAAACTGGTGATAGTTTGGTCATGTTGGCTGAAGATCAGGGTTGGTATAAAGTGCGTTTGGCTGATGGGACTGAAGGGTATGTTTCAGCGGATTATGTGCAGAAAAGTTCTTAGCCACCTAGATAATGAATCTACCGAGTAGCTTCTTTCTCTTTAACCACCTAGATAATAAACGATGAAGATCACCATGGTGAGCCATAAAACTGCTGAAATTAACAGTGGTAGGTCTGTTAATATGACCTTTTCTGGAGATTCACCCTCTCTTTTCTCATAAATAATATAGAGGTATCTCATCACTCCATAGATAGCTACTGGAACTGTGGCCATCAGGTACTTTACTCCAGGATCATAAGGGCTTGGTGTTCTAAAAAATAAATCAAGTATGGTGCTTCTTAATAGAATAGGGGGTTGTTGAAAAGCAAAGAGTGCATAAGTTAGCCAAGTCGAATTAGCAAACATCGCCGTTAAGATATCTAGTAAATTTTCTGGGTAATGCAACAGGGTTTCTCGGTGTTTACCAGCGGCTTGGTTAGTTAGTAAAGTTAGCTCTGATCTTCTTTTACCAATGGCCAAAAAGAGAGAGAAAGTAATGATTGTGAGCAAAAACCAAACATTAAGATGGGCATCAATAGCCCAAATTCCAGCATACACCCTGAGCACAAATCCTGCTGCGATGACCATTACATCCAGTAGAATAACTGACTTTAGGTAAGCGGAATAGAAAATTTGCAAGACTAAATAAGCCAAGGTAGCATAAAATAGAGCGGGCGAGAGGATGTAAGCCAGTGGTAAAGCAGCTAAAATTAACAAAAAGGCGAGCCCGACTGCTAACTTGGGGGAAACGATCCCGGCCGCAATCGGACGCAGGCTTTTAAAAGGGTGCTGTTTATCACGGTCGATATCAAAGACATCGTTAAGTAGATAGATGGCAGAAGCTACTCCGGAAAAAATAATAAAAGCTCCACAAACTATGAGAAAGGCGCTAATACTATCTAGCTTGCCAGAGAAAATTAATCCTGCAAAAAGCGCGAAATTTTTAATCCATTGTCGGGGTCTGAGTGCACGAATGATGCCCCATAAAAGTTTCATCCTAATTAGTTTTCCTTTGCGAAAAAGAATTTAACCACAATATAAATAAACAAAAAACTACAGCTAAGCCAAGAATAATAAATATTTTGCTGCTAGTATCCACAAAGAGCGCGATTGATCCTAAAATAGCAGATCCTAAGATATAAAACAAGCTAATTTGTTGATGGGACCAGCCCAGATCGAGTAAGCGATGATGAAAATGGCCTCTATCTCCCCAAACAGGTGAGCGTCCATTTAATACTCTTCTGAAGAATGTATAAGCAAAATCGATAATTGGGATTGCTAAAACTAACATAGCTGTAGCTAGTTTTGCTCCAGCTAAAATAGACAAAACTGCCAAAAGATATGCCAAAATTGTTGATCCAGAAAAACCAGGTAGAATCTTAGAAGGATGCCAATTAAAAACCAAGAGCCCCAAAGAGGCCCCCGCTGTAATAAAGGAAAGCTTGGCGATATTTAGTTGATTAGGGTCTCCCTCATAAAATAATTTCAGAGAGAATAAGCCTAGGGTAATTGCTGCCACTAAAGTAATACCTGGCATTTGACCATCAACACCCTTAGCCCAATTAATTACCTGAGTTAGGGTCATAATCCAAAGCAGGGCAAGTAAATCAGCAATCAAAATAATTTTATGTGCCCCTAATAGATTAAAGGGGATAATAAGTGAATCTAAGTGAATAATCGACTGAGTTGGATCAAGTAAAGGATTGGTGATTTGATAGAGTGGATTACTAATAAAAGAAATACCGATGCCTGCAGCCACAGCACACAAAGCGGCAATTAATAATAGTCCCAGACGCCAATAAGGGCTAAACTCGCGGATCTTATCGTCAATTAATCCAACGGCTAATAAAACGCTCATCCCAAGAAAGATTCCCACCAAGTGTTTTTCAATTGGTAAAAAAAGCAAAGCTGAGATTAAAACCCCAACAAAGATTGGCAATCCACCGGCTCGGGGAATAATTCTGCCCTGGACATGAGCTGGATGATCACGTTTTTGTGGATTGTCTACTAACCCATAATGTTTGGCTAGTTTGATGGTAAGAGGAATGCTGCCGGCAGTGATCAAAAAAGCAACCAGAGCGACAACTACTTCTTGCATAATTTTAATAATAAATAGTCATAATTTTAATCGCGGTGACTAAGATGATAATGTTAACAAAGACAGAAGAAGTAATCAGGATCCTCTTTAAAACTAGTTGGTTTTGAGGTAACTGAGAGGCCACAAAGAAATTTACTAGCGAAATTAGACTCACCACCGTTGGCAAAATTAAAAATTGTAATTTGGAAACTAGTTGAGACTCTCCCCAGGAAGTAGAGTAAAAAAGAGGAATTTGCTCTGGTAAATGTTTAAAGGATAAGGTAAAAATTGTGCCTATAAAAAAAACGGTTAACACAGCAAAAGCAAAAGGCAAAGAATAAAAACTATCTAAAGCTAAAAAATAGTTTAAAAATTTTCTCATTGATTAGTCTTTAAGCTGCGACTGCCTCTGTTTCAGACTGTCTACTTTTGTTAGTTACTCTAAATTCTAAATAATGGCCAAGCATTAAGGAAGTCTGAGCATCAACAGCAGGAATAGTGGAAATAGTTACTAGGACCAGTGGTACCAAAAGCCACTGGATATAGGACCAGAATTTTTTAAAAATGGACCAAGAGACAGGTCTTGGTGGAGCAGTTTTTTCATGCACAAAAATGGTGGAAAACATACCGATAAAAGCCAGAGTTAAGACCCAAGAAGAAACGACAGGTAAATTATAAGCGACTACAGATTCAGTGTAGTGTGGGTTAACTAAAGGGATAATTTGACTGGCAAAAGTGATAAATAAAGCCAGTGTGCCCCATTTTAAATAACCCCAAAGAGCAAAAAATAGACGATCTGTTTTATCCCAAAAACTCATATCGCGATTTTTAAAGTACTGCCTAACAATGTAGGGTACATGCTCGACTCCATAAGCCCAGCGCTTTTGTTGTAAGTATTGATTCTGGAAAGTTTTAATTAAATTAACATCCTGCACCGCATCTCCTGTAATTGGTAGATAGTGAGGGATCACCTTGTAATCACCCTTAAAATGGAAATAGGCTTTCCAGAAAAAGCCAGAGTCGTCGTTTACTTTGTTGGGTATCCATAAACCAATATCAAGCAAAGATCTCATGTTAATAGAAAGAGAGGAGAAGTTCATATATTTGTCTGAACCATACATTTCAGCCAGTTGCCAAAGAGCAGTTCCCACGGCAATTAAGCGCATAGGAGTGGGGGTTTGCCAGTAGTTATTGTAGTACAAAAATGAACCGGTAAAGCTTCGTTTATCACGAATATTAGCAGGAGTATCTAGATATTTATGTAATGCTCCGGCTAAGAATTGGGGATGAATGATAAAATCAGCATCCAAGGTTGTTACGAGCACTTCTTGTGGCTTGATATGTTTTTGCTGAAACTCTTTGACGGTATGGGTAATCATCCAGTTGCGATTAGTGCCTGGTCCAGGTACCTCTCCAGGCAGACCGAAAGGATGGATAGTACAAAAAACTCCCCCAATTTTTTTGTCTAGTTTTTTCAAGTAGGCAATTGTTTGATCAATTTTCTCCGGGTCTTTTTGATACTCTCTTTCTTCAAAACCCACGGCCAAAAAGATTTTTTCTTTGGGATAATCTGAATTGGCTACCCCTTCAAAGGCAGGAACCAAGACATCCAAGCCCTCTTTGTAGGTTGGCAAAACTAATAGGTGATAATAGTTATCCCACTGATCAGGAAAGTCTATTTTGAGCTTTTGTAACCAGTTTTGTTTTTTTGCCTCTTCTAACTTTTTCCAACCCAAAAAAGTAAAAGCAGCAATGCGCAGTGAGTTAATTAACCAATATACATCAGCAATAATTATTAAGTAAGCGACGGCAAAAGGTAGAGTGAAGGACAACCAGATAGGGGATGTCAAAGCAATCCAAGTCAGTGCTCCGGGTAAAATTTCCAAAAACCTTTCAAAGGCATTTTCATGTCTTCTGACAAAGTTATGTTCAATCCTCTCGGAAAAAAAGTAGGTTTCTGAAAGTAAATGATGAACCACTAGTCCAGCTCCCAAACCCATCATAAAGTAGGCTAGGATTAGCTGAGTAGCATTAGAGCTACTAGTTAAACCAGAGACTAAACCTAGTAGTAAAATTAAAATTCCTGGTAGGCTGTGATGAATTGGAATGATTTTTTTCAAGAAGGGGAATTTCTGGCCTAAATAATACAGAAACTGCCCCAAGAAAAATCCAGAAAAAAGTCCAATTAATAATGATGCTAGTATCCTCATAATTTCTTAATGAGTCTTCGCAGACTCGCTTCTTGTTTATGACAATTAGAAGCACAATAGTGATTCATAGTTCAAAAGGGGATTGTATCATAATTATATAACTTAAACACTAAAAATGTTGGGAAGTTTATAACAGATAAACCTAATGAAAACTGAGAGTATATGATTGAAGATTAAAGGTGGGGGTCAAAGAGATTCATCAGTCTTTCTCGATAGTACCTAATAGCATCTTTGTGAAGATTTTCTAATACTAGCTGCTGTGTCTGTGTTTCTTGTAAGAACCAGATTTCTAAGTGTTGAGTTAACCGAGTCAAGACTGGCTCACTGTTTTCACCCAAAACTGCCTGAGCCCAAACTTCAGCCTCTGGTGTGGCTATTAGCTCGTGTTGAGGGACTTTAGCCAACAGCCCAGCTTCAACTAGTTCTTCAAGGTGCTGAGCTAATTCCTCACTGTATATAAATCCTCTTTGCGGGTTAATCACTTCGAAAGTATAGCGACTAGTAATAAGCTTCTCAGTACTTGCTTTATAAATGGTCTGGTGGATTAGGTAGTGAGGCAAAAAGCCCTCCTGGGTGCGATTGGCAGCTGTCAGAATTAAAAGCGCACGTCCGCGATCAGCAAACTGTTTTTGATTTAAGACTTTGGCAATCTCAAGTTCTCGCTGGCCCATAAATTAAAATTTAACGAGCTCATGCTAATATAGCCACTTACTGGCTGTCAACTATTGCCTAAGCTAAATAACCTTTGCGCATTTTGATAGGTGATTTGGGCAATCTCTTGAATAGACTGATTTTTGATTTGTGAGATTGTTTTAACAACCTCAACAACATTAGCTGGTTCATTTCTTTGGCCTCTTTTACCCTGGGGTGGCAAGAAAGGACAATCAGTTTCTGCTAATATTTTATCTGCTGGCATATATTTGATTACTTCTAATAATCGCTCATTTTTAGGATAAGTAACAATACAAGAAAAACCTAAATCAAAGCCTAAGTTGAGTGCCTTTCTCGCTATTTCTAAATCAGCAGTAAAGCTATGGAAGACACCTGTTACACCTTGATAATTAAAGTCAAAAATATCTTGCCAGGCATCACGGCAATGGATAACTAGGGGTAGTTTTAACTTTTTAGCAAAGTCTATTTGAGCCTGGAAAAGCTCTTTTTGCAGTTTGGTGATTTGGGTTTCAGATAGGGCAAGGGGAGTAAAACCCGGGTTTTGCTGGAAGAAATAATCCAAACCACACTCACCGATACCAATAATTTTCCCTGTATTATTTTGATATAGTTGCGCTAGCTTCCCTATGCTTTGATGTATGGATACACTTGAGGAGAAATTGTTAGCTTCATGAGGATGTAAACCAATAGTGGCAAAAAACGTAATATGATCGGATTGTAGCTCAACTGCTTTTTGACTAGTTTTTAAGTCTGAGCCGATATTTATCACAGCAGTTAAGCCATTATTACAAGCATTGTTAATAACCTGAGGTAGATCTTCCCGGAATTGTGCAAAATGAAGATGCGCGTGAGTATCAATTATCATTTAAATTAATTTCACAATCTCTCCATTTTGAATGACTGGTGTTTGCAGGGCTTGTTCCCAAGTTTGTTGATTAACAACTGCCTGGAGCATTTTGCCAATATCATTATGAGCAACTAACAATACATTATTCTGGGCATACTGAGTTTGTGCGAGTTGAATTACGTTTTTGGCTCGTTGATAGACAGAAAGAAAACTCTCTACTCCAGGTCCATCAAGCATATAAATGTTTTCCGAAGTGATTATTACATTATTAGTAAATTGTGCAATATCACTTTCTGGATGCCCGGCCAACCCCCCAAAATCTCTTTCGATTAAATCATTGTTGATCAATAACTGATTAGCTTTAAGTTGTTGGTTAATAATTTGGGCTGTCTGAACAGTCCGTTTGAGCGGTGAAGTCAAGATAACACTGATTTGCTTATCTTGGAGTTGCTTGGTAGCTTGCTTGATTTGCTCAACCCCAAGTTTGGTCAAATCGTTATCCCTTCTACCATTAAGTAGTCCTAGGGCATTATCAGTATCTTGTCCGTGTCTAATTAAATAGATATGCATAAACTAAATTCTGGGAAAAAGGGCTTGACCAGATTTAACAGAACCATGAAACTGGTCTAAAATTTTCTGAGCAGTTTGAGGTAAAAAAGGCTGCAAGTTATAAGCAATAGCTAGGATTTCTGAAATCAGCTCGGTAAGAATGTGAGCAAGTTGCTGCTCATCTTCTACTTGCCAGGGCTTTTCTTCATTAATTCTTTTATCAACTGCAGAAATTTTCCCCCAAACAAAAGCTAAAGCCTCGTTAAATTTAAATTGTTCTAAATCTTGAGTTGCTTCTGGATAAAAAGATAACTGGTGTAAGCTAGTCTCAAAATGAATTTTCTCACCAAGCTTTGCGACTCTGGCTACTAGATTACCCAAACCATTAGCCAAATCAGCGTTATAAACCTCCACAAACTTCTCTTCAGCAAAATCACCATCAGCAAAAGGTGAAACTTTAGCTAATAAGTAATAACGGAGAGCATCAGCTCCAAATTTATCAATTAGCGGTAATGGATCGAGAACATTACCCGTACTTTTAGACATTTTTTGTCCCTCAACCGTGATATAGTCATGAACAAATAATTTTTTTGGTAGTTTTAGACCGGCTGATAATAAAAAAGCTGGCCAGTAGACAGCATGAAAGCGAATAATGCCTTTGCCGATTACATGAATATCAGCAGGCCACCATTGTTGGTATTTTTGTTCATCCCACCCAAAACCCACACCAGATTGATAGATGTTTAAAGCATCAAACCACACATAAATGCGTTGAGTAGGATCATCAGGAACAGGCACTCCCCAGTTTTTAGCTCTTTCATTTGTGCGTGAAATGCTCAAATCAGTTAGCCCTGATTTCAGGAATTGAATCATCTCATTTTTGCGTGATTGGGGCACAATTTGATATTGATCAGATTCTATTAACTCGATAATTTGCTTTTGGTATTTTGATAATTTGAAAAAATAATTAGTTTCTTCAATTTCCTCTAATTTTTTTCCAGGATGTTCAAAACACTCGCCATTTTCATCTAGCTCGTCAGGAGTGTAAAAGGCCTCACACCCCACGCAATAAAGACCTCTATATGATTTTTTATAGATATCACCATTGTCTTGGCAAAGCTGCCAAAGTTTTTGACTAGCTGGGAAATGATGTTTTTGGTCACTCCCCTTTTGAAAAACATCAAACGATACATTTAGTTTTTTGGCTAAATCTTGAAAATTTTGTGTGTTTTTATCGACAAATGCCTGGACCTCTTCGCCAGCAGCCTGAGCAGCCTGTACATTTTTCAGGGCATTTTCGTCCCCTCCGGAAAGTAGTAACACATCTTCCCCTAGCATTTTATGATATCTGGCTAGCACATCCCCTTGAATAAACTCTAAGGCATGACCGATATGTGGTTTAGCATTTACATAAGGGATAGCAGTTGTGATGTAGTATTTTTTCATTACCGTATAAGAGTTTCAGCTCATTGTAAGACAAGAGCTTCAGCATATCTTCGCTTGCTGATGGACAGATTTTAGTCTGTTCCTAAAAAGCTGTCAATTAAACTTGTGAGCAAGTTTATGAATTGGCTTTACTTTTCTTTTGGGAACTAGATGCTTGGAATGATTAATGATCCTTAGAGCAAATAGCAAACACAGAATAGTTAAGATAGCCAGCAGTGGATTAAATAAATTTAAGCCAAGTAGTACTAAGTTGATAATTACAGCAAAACTGATTAATACTCCAGTTACAAAAGAAGCTAGTAATAAGTTAATCAACAGGGTGATTGTGCCTGCAATTAAAATTAAAAAGAAGGTAATTTTGCTCCAGGAATTAAGTGAAAAACTATCAGGTGGTTGGATAAAAAATATTACCAAAATCAGCAAAATACCACAAATAATGGTGGGCAGGATCCTTTTAACCATCTTGATAGATATTTTAAACTGCCCAAGGGTAAAATACCATCTTCTCTAAACCCCTTTACATTCCATAAGAATCTCGATTAAATAATATATAGGAATCAATTCTTGTCAGAAAGGTGGTGAATCAAATGAAATCTAAAAAGCGCCGTGTGGCTCGTTCGTCACGCAAACAATCCAGCTTTCTGTCCTTAGATTTCTTAAAACACCATAAAACTCCTTTCCATGGGGCAACGTTAGGTTTGGGACTAATTGTCCTTGGATCGTTGGTGGCCATTGGCATTGTCACCATCATTGGGATTATTGTATTTGTGCCTTCCATGGGAGCAATGATTATTAAATTTGTCAGGACAAGATTAGTCAAAATTTAATACCTCTTGTACGGTAAGTTTTCTATTATTAAAGTAAGTGAATACTTTCCATTTGTGGAATTTTCTAACTTAGTTGCAAAGATCACTATTAGGCGCTAGACTACTGGCCAAGATGGGTTTGTCTAAGCTAGAAAGATTTGTGTCAATTAATATCACCACAGAACAAATGAATTGCTTATCTGTGGCTATGGCAGAGTTAGAGCAGATGAGACAGGTGGTTACTGCTGAGAGAACAGCTATTGAAGATAAGCGGATTTTGGCTGAACAGCCGCTAAGCGGATCAGAAATTACCTTTGGGCTAATGATGACTGACTTATGTGGGCATCTTGGGCTACTACAAAAATTTTTCCAGGCAATGCAAAGAATAGGTTATGTCGATGTTATAGCTCATTTGGAAAGATCTGAGTCTGGCGACTATAAATATATTACGGGCTATCATTTCAGATTTTCTGGCTATCAGTCAGATTATGAAAATATTATCGATCGTCCATGGTGCCTGAGTTTATTTGATAGCCTATTTGCGAGTGAAAATGCCACAGGTGATAGAGTCAAGGCAGACAAAAGCTCCGACTTTCCCTTCCTAATGCAAAATGGCCGAAAAGTTAGATTTAAATATTTACCTACCTTGATTCGACGTCAACGAGACTTAGTAACCGGTGAGATAATAGATTATCAAATTTAAACTCCCACCACTTCAAAAGTTGAACCACTTGGGCCTTTGCTAACCTCAATTCTGACTGGGAACTCTTCTTTGAGCTCTTCCAAATGAGTTATCACCAAAATTTTGGCAAAATCATTTTTAATCACATCGAGGGCTTCCACAATTCTTGATCTACCTTGAGCATCTTGGGTACCAAACCCTTCATCAATCACCAAAAACTGTAATTTAGAACCAGCCCGATGGGTAAGTAGTTTTGATAAAGCTAATCTGATAGCTAAGTTAACTCGGAATTGCTCACCCCCAGAATAAGCCTCATAAGATCTTTCACCCATCTCATCAGAGATAACGATATCTAGAGTTTCCACTAAGCCTTTTTCTCCACCTGCTGTTTTTGTTTTAGTTTCTCGCTGAGTTTCCAGATGGATTTTCATTCTTCCCTCAGTTAACCGATCCAAAAGACTATTAGCTTCTTCTTCAATTTCTGGAATGGCATTTTCAATAATCATGGCTTGAATACCTTTTTTACCAAAAGCTTGAGCTAATTCCTCATAGGCTTCCTTATCTTGTTGCAGTTTAACTTTATCTTCATTTTTTTGTGCCTGCACTTTTTCCATTTGCGCGGTGCGAGAGATTAATTCTGTAACTTGACCCAAGACTGCCCTGGCGTCTTTTTCTTCGCTACGTAAGCTTTCTAGTTGCTTTTCCTGATTGTGTAATTGTTGATTGGCTTCAATGAGCTTTGCTGACTGATTGGGCAACTTAACAAGTTCCTGCTGTAGTTTTTCTACCTGATTATTCTTATTCTGGAACAAACTCCTCATCTCCAGTACCACTTTTTTTTCTGATTCCAAAGTAGCCTGTTTTTCAATTTTGGCCTCTTTTTGTTGTTGAAATTTCTCTAGTTGCTTGAGAGCATCAAGTACTTCAAGATATTCAGTGGCATTAAAACTCAACTTAGCCAGCTCTTTTTCTAGCTGGGATACTTCTTTTTCCTCGGTGGTTAGATCAATCTCTTTTAACTGTTTGTTTAGATTGGTTTGGTCGAAAGTTAGTGTTTGCTGAGCATGGGCTTTTTCATTGTGGCCCATTTCTTGTCCACAGGTGGGACACTTGGCGCCTGTTTTTTGGGAGTTGCTTAATTTTGCTTCAACCTCTGCTAAACGTTGTTGCAATTGCTGTTGACGTTCTTTTTTTGAGGAAATCTGCGAGTTGATTTGCGCCAGCTGTTTTTCTAGTTCTAATTTTTGTTGCCTAACCTGATCGAGTTTTTCCTTACGGATTTGCAAGTCCTTTAATTGAGCAATTTTTTCATCAACTGTTGCCAATTGCGCTAACTCTTCCTCGAGTTTAGCAATATTGACTCGTCTTCTCTTGCCTTGTTCAATAATTTCGGTAAGCTCTTGTTTATTTTGTTGATAATTCTGCTCAAGTTTTTGTCTTTGTTCTACGATTAAACTTAAGCTTTCCCTTTCTTCACGTAATATTTTCAGTAAAGCTTCACTTTCTCTAATCGCAGCTTCTAATCGCACTACCTTTTCTTCGGCAATTTTTTTCTTTTCTGTCCGTTCTTCTTTTTGCGACAATTCAGCTTCAATCTCAAGCAATTGATAGCCTAAGAGTTGTAGACTAGTTTGAATTTCTTTTACCTTCTCTTTAGCCTTTTCTTCTAATTGATCATAATGACCGAGGCTAAGAATGTCGGCTAAGATCCTTTTTCGCTCAGTTGGACCCTTGGTAGTAAATTCATCAGCATGACCTTGTCTAATAAAAGCAGAGTTAACAAAAGTTTCAAAACTCAGGTGCAGAAGATCAATAATCTTTTGTTGAGTAGCTTTAATTGTTCCTTCAGTTAGGTTATGAGTACCAGACCAAAGTTCCAAGGTTGTAGTGCCACCAGATTTGATAATACGCTGGCGTTTGACTGTATATAAGTGTTTGTCTAATTCAAAACTAACCTCTACAGACATTTCAGTTTGCCCAAGTCTAATTAGCTGGTCAGCGGAGTCTCCCACACGAGAAGTTCCCCATAAACACCAAGTAATTGAATCAAGCAAAGAAGATTTACCGGCACCATTTTGGCCAGAAATTGCTGCCATATTAAAATCTGTCAGATTTAATTCTGGTACGCTGGTGCCATAAGAAGTGAAATTACTTAATTTAAGTTTGGTTGGTATCATAGATTTTGCAAATGGCGAGCTAACTCCTGAGCAATTTTCTTCATTGATAGCACAGAAGATTTTTCTTTTAACTGCTGAATACTTGTCCAATAAACAGGATTACCTTGGTCTAAAATTTGAGAAGGAATTTCTCCTTGCCACTGCGAAATTACAAATAGTTGTAATAAGCGCCCACCTTCACCATATATAACAGTATTTAAATGCTTTGCTTGCTCAACCCTCAGCCCTAACTCTTCTAAAACTTCGCGCTGCAGAGCTAAAAAAGGTCTAGCTATTTCTGTTGCTTCGATCTTTCCTCCGGGAAAAATCTCTTCCCCAGGCATAAAGCTACTACTTTCAGCTCTTTTTTCCACTAAAACATTTTCCCTTGTGTGGTCAACAATTAAGGCAATCACTGTTTGATTAGTATCAACTTTTTCCATTAATTAACTAAGTATTTCCGCAGCAAACTTTTCTAGTTTTTTGATTTTTTCTGGAGAGTATTTTTTACTAAGAAAATATTTTTGCAGAGCTTCAACTGGAGTAAGTCTTTCTACACCAGTTTGGTCAGTCAAGAGCTCTCTTTCTACTCGTTCAACATTGCGTGAGATGCCAGCAATATAAAAAACAGGCGAGAGCGTTTTTTTAATTTGGTCCATCGCTAGCTCTTTGTTGACAGAGGCGGGAATATCAATACTAAGTCTCACAACTGCATCTTTAATTTGCTCTTCCTTAATTGCTTGCAGTACTGTTTGTGTAGGATTAGGGTCATTTTCTTGCAGTTTGACTCTAATTGTTAAAAACTTTCTCACGGGAGTAGGTATAAAAATGAAACTGGCTTGAGCAGGTCTTAAATCAGCCAAGATAAAACCTTTCTCTTCTTTTTCCTCACCAAAATCGATGCGATCAGGTGAGCCAGGATAAATAACTAAGGGCTCCTTATTTAAAACTTGGTGTTTGTGGATATGGCCTAGAGCAACATAGGACAATCTACGGTCAGTTAATAAAGATAAAGGAATAGTGACATCATTAATAATTGCTAGCCCCTTTTCACTACCAAAAGCTGCGCCTTCAACTTCGAGGTGTCCAACCAAAATTGCTGGAGTGTCAGGATTAATTTGTTGATACATCGCTGGTAGTAAATCACCTAGAGACTTGAAATCATGACGATGTAACCAAGGGGCAGTAATCACCTGTAAAATCCCAGCTTTAGTCGGAATTTGTAAGAACTCTGGTCTGCGGGAAACATAAACCTTCTCCATTTCCAAAGCAGAATAAATATCTAAAGTATTGGCTTTGCCTTCTGCATTAGGGGTATCATGATTGCCAACTACCATCACTACGGGAATACCTGCTTTAACTATTTTTCTGATCCTCTCACCAAAACCTCTTTGCTGAGTAGGAGAAGGATCTCTGGTTTTATAGGCATCACCAGCAAAAATAAAGGCGTCTACCTGCTCCTTGATAGCTTGCTCAATAATAAAATCAAAGGTTTGGAAAAAATCTAGGAGCCTACTTTCTAGACCTGTTTCCGGATCAAGTTTAGAATAATTAGTCATCCCAATGTGAATATCAGCAGTGTGGACAATCTTCATCTTGGGCATTATACCGAAATTAAGCTAAGCTTGAAAATATCTTTGGTTGACAAAGTAGGTGATTGACGGAACTAGTTTGATCTTCTTAATATGAAGATATGTCCAAACAGTGTGGGTTTACTCCACTATATATTTTAATTGGAGTAATCATGCTACTCTCGCTGCTTTTTACAGCCTTTTCTGTTAAAGTTTATGCTGGATCAGATAAATATAGTTTAATTGAACAAAACAACTCCCCAATTAAATACTCAGCGCCAACTAATCTACAATCCTTGCTTCTGCAATAACTACTTTTTTATTATAATTTGCAGGTGATGGACAAAATGTTTACTTGTTGCTTTTGTGGGCAAAGGGTTTTGGCTAAAACAAGATTGCATCAGCATCAGCGGAATCATTGCCCAAACTGCCTGTGGTCTAAGCATCTGGATCAATCAGTGGGAGATCGTCAAGCAAAATGTGGAGGCTGTATGGAACCCATTGGTTTAACCTTTAAAAATGAGGGTTTGGATAAATATGGCAAAGCTCGGGCTGGAGAGCTAATGATTATTCATTACTGCAGTAAATGTGGCAAGATTTCCCTTAACCGAATTGCCTCTGATGATGATGAACAAGAAATATTGGATATCTTGGCAAAATCTGCTTCTTTGGATCAGACAATGATAGATCAACTGGAACAATCTCAGATAGCAGTTATTAAAAATTCTCAGCTTGAAGAAGTAAAAACATTGCTTTTTGGTAAAACTTAATTTTTTCTTCTTTTTTGTTGAGCTGTGATAACAAAATTACGAAAACCGCGAGGATCGATGATGTCCACAACCGCAGTTTTTTTAAACAGTATTTTAAGGGATTTTTCTAATTGGTAACCATCCTGGCGGACACTTTCTAAGTGTGCAGGGCGGTTAAAAATAATCATGCCATCATCTCTTAGCCAAGCACAAACTTGTTCAATAAAATTTGGTTGATTACTTTGCAAGGAAACATAAGGAGGTTTGCCAGTAAAAACATCAACGATAATTACAGCAAATTTATGGGAAAAGTAGTGTTTGTCCTTAGCTATTTTGTAAACATCTGCCGGCACAACTGCTAGATTAGGAGTTTGTTGTAAATTAAAAAATTGTTGACAAGCTCGAATAATAGTTGGATCAAATTCCACCACAGTTTGCTGAAGAGAGGAATTTTTCTGAGCAATCAAAGCAGAGATAGTATTTGCACCTAAGCCAAGCATTAAAATTTGCTTTTTATTGATGTCTTGACAATGATCAAGAGCAAGTTGAGCAATCTTATACCAGTAACTTTGGATAATACTTTTATTTTGTATGGATACACCTTGCACATAATTATTAATAGTCAACATTTTCTCATGATTATATTTTTCCCACACCTCTACTCTACCCAATAGCGATGATTGGTATTTGGCTAAGCGTTTTAATCTAAGCCGCCAATAAGTAACCAGTAGTATTGGAATTAGCAATAAACTAACTAATATTTGGTAAAAATCGTGTTGCATAAGTAAAAGAGCTTAAACCAAAAGTTATAAAATTTAATCCAGGCAATTGGGTATTGTACGAGTTGACCATGAAATTTTTTTTTAAACTGAGTAAAACCCTGCCACCTTTGTCGCAAAGTGGGGAACCTTGGATCATATATCCCTTCAAAATCAAAAACTTCCATACCTTGCTCCTTTGCTAATTTGAGCGCTTCCCAAACTAGTAGATAATTTGCCAATAATTTATAGCCTTGATCAGAAATACCAATATGCATATACACAGCGGTTTTATTAAAAAAACCCAGCCATAGTGCAGCAATCGGTAAAACTTGTCCCTTTTGAAAAGCAAAAATTAAAGCTGAAGAGTCTTTAAAGGCCAACATTTTTTTGAAAAATTCATCATAACCGGGGACATAAAACTTACGAACTTTGGTGACATTTTTAAGTAATTTATAAAACTGCTGGAAGGTTTGATCATCAGGAGTATTTTTGAGAAAGACCGTTTTGATCTGTAAATCGTGAGTCTGTGCCTTCTTAATATTACGACGGGCGTTTTCAGAAAAATCTTGATAGATTTTATCAATCGGTTTAGTAAGAGCGATTTCTATTGTGGCAGTATGAGAGAGGGACATATTTAGCGTTTTTTTATAACCATGAGCAACTAATTCTTGCTCATTGTAGTTGTTGGTTTGGGGTTCAATTACTACCATTAAAGCATGATTTTTCTTAGCTAGCTGATCAATTTCTGTCCAAGGCAGGGGGTTAAAAGGACGTTGAATTTTAATCATTGAGCAATTTATTAATGGTAATTTTTTTAAATACGCTTGGCTTTTTCCTATTTTTATTACCTGCCAACCAATTTGTGATAGAAAATTTCCCCACTGAGGTGATTGTCTTAAGTCCATGATTTATTTCCCAGTTATTTTAAGAAGTAATGATTTTAATTTAGTAGCTCGATCAATAAGTGTAAAAGCTTGATAAACAGGTTGGTTAAAAACCAGATCAAAACTACCAATATATTCAACTAAATTTGCTCCTAAGTTGGCTTTGAATCTGGTAAAACCAAACCAAGGATCATTAGGTGGAGCATCAGGTGGTGCTGCTCCCCACAGATCAAATGTTTTTAACTTCATTTTTTTACCATAACGGATTGCTTCCCAGGCCAACAGAGTGGGGGCCATGACATGTTTATATTCAGCTGAGGATCCTCCATAGGGATAATACAAAGTGTCTTGAAAGTTAAGCAGCATCCAAGAGGCTAGTGGTATGGGTGGAAGAAGTTTATTAGGTTGATAAAAGGCAATGAGGATTTTGGCCATACCAGCTTTAGCTAAAGTTTCCCAACAAAGACGATGATAAGTTTCATTATGTCCTAAATAGCCTTGTCTGTGTGTTGTTTCAAAGTATAATTTTAAGTGGATTTCTAAAGCAGCGGGATCGTCACGTTCTTCCACCCAGACTTTATGCTTTTTAGCTACCTTGATGTTATAACGAGTTTTCGCGTGCATCTTTATTAAGAGTTGCTCCTCACTTAGTTTTAAATCAATTAAATAATTATTCTTAGTGAAATATGGTTTGCTCGAAGGATGAAATGACTTATCAATTTTGCCATGAACCTCGTTTTTTAATGCCATTGGTTCAACTTTAATGGCTGCGCAGCTATATTGCTGGCCAATTTGTCTAAGTGCTAAAGCGAGTTGTTGATTAGGAAAAGGCCCCTTAGGTAAATAGCCTATATTTTGTTGGAGATAGGGTATTTGATGTAAATCTAACTGAAAAGCAGTTTGTAACTTACGATGATCAAATATACCATAACGCAACACCGTTAAACCTAGTCTTTGCCTAAACTCTCCCCATTCCCAAGATTGAATAACATGAGAAACAAGTTGATTATATTGCTTTTTATCTTGGCTGGTGATTTGTTTTAAATCCATCAGCTATAATTTTAGCTTATATTCAGACTTTACTCAAAACCTAGATTTGAAATATTGCTTAAATTGTGAGAGAATAGCCGATAGAAAAATATATGGATCAAAGAACTCGACAAATTATGGTTGGAGCCTTAGCTGTTTTTATTGTGGTGGTGATTGCTGCGATTATTTACTATTTAACCAAGACAACACTACCTGGTTCGTCTACACAAACTGCCGCAGTGGTAACTCCGCCACCTTTTTATGTCACACCGAGCCCCTTTGCTAATTTGGGAACAACTTCTAATATTGCCAGTAATGGAGCAACCTTACCAAGTGGTTCAACTAATACTACTGCTCCCCTCCAGGGTACAGGTAGTTTAGCGGGCACAAAAATATATAATAGAGATAACTTTACTATTTATTATCCTGAGACTTGGGGACTACTAACATGTTCTAATTCCAAAAATATTGAATTTGATCCCACTTCTAATCAAGATTTACCACAAGTTGTCTGTAACATCGCTGTCAAACCAATCACTGTTTTAGTGTCTTCGCAATTATCTTGTTCCGGCACTACGACAAAAATAGGTGGTTATACAGTAGTAAAATCCTCAGTCACAAAAGATGATGGTATCACCACTAACCGTTGGTGTGTTGATTTAGGGGTGACCAAATTGGATATTACCGATCGAGTAGCTGCGACTGGTGCCCGGGCAACTGCAACTCAAGATTATAGTAGTCAAATTGAACAGCTGATTCAGAACATTAAAGTTGCTGGTGCTTCTTAATTGCTCCTTTTAAATTCGACAATTGTGCTTAGATCTTCTCTGTGCATAAAATTAGCTGGTGGCCAAATTATTACCAATACACAGACCAAAAAGCATCTTAAAGGAAAAATTTTTATTAGCAGGAATTTTACTGTTTTGTCTAGTCTTTAGTTTTTTAATTTGGCAAAAACTATTTTTTATTCAGCAGAGTCATTTTACTGATTTAGCTGCTGCCTTACTGCAAGGCAAACTAGCCTTGGTGCCTCCTGTTAAATATAGTGCTTGGCAAGATACTGCCTTTTTTCAGGGTAAATACTATGTTTATTTTGGTCCCATTCCAGCTTTGTTATTACTACCATGTGTTGCCTTGTTTGGTTCAGGCTTTAATCAGCAAGTTTTGAGCATTCTATTAGTAGCAGTTAATTTTTATTTGTTATTTAGATTGGCTAAAAAACTTGGCTTGTCTACTTTAGATGCTTGCTGGCTTAGCATTGCTTTGGTTTTTGGCTCAGTCTTAACCTTTGTAAGTTTGGTTAATATTTCTGCCTATTTAGTACAAGTAGTTGGCTTTACTTTATTACTTCTGGCTGTATATGAGTTTTTGAACCAAAAACGGTATTGGCTAGTTGGGATTTTGTTAGCTCTTGCTGGCATGACGAGACCCAGTTTGTATTTTGGGGCTAGTTTTTTTATTTTGACAATTGCATTTTCTCAACAATCAGGTAAAACACTGAAATTAATGAGCTTTTTGTTACCAGTTATATTTAGTTTAGGAATCTTAGGTGGTTATAATTTTGCCCGCTTTGGCGATATTTTAAATGGTGGTTACTCTTATAACACCACTTGGCCTCCAGGAATGAAAGAGGCTGTAGAATTTGGGCTATTCTCACCCAGACATATTCTAGGTAATCTTTATTTCCTCTTCTTTAAAGGTCCGGATCCAGTCAGAATTTCTGACTTAAGTTATGTTTTAAAAGCTCCGTTTTTGAAAGCTAGTGAATGGGGCATGGGAATTTTTTACACCTCACCTATTTTTTTGTACCTGGCTCAGCTAAAAATCAAAGATCGACTTGTGCAGTACTTGCTTGCTGGTGTAGTTATTGGACTGCTACCAGCCTTAACTTATGCTGGAATTGGTTTGTGGCAGTATGGTTACCGTTACGCAGTTGATATCTACCCATTTCTTTTGGTGTTATTGTGTTTGGTGTTTAAGGAACGAGGGGTGCCAAATTTAGCCAAAGTGCTGATTGTTTATTCCTTAATTTTCAATTTCTATTTAATGGGGAGTCCTTGGGGAGTATATCCAGTTAACTTCTGATTAGAAAATCTTCACGTTAGCTTGTTGTTTGAGGGTTTGGAATTTGTCTGAAAAAACTTGCTGCAACTTTTGTTGTTGCAAAGCATCTTTTGCTTCTTGCTGTTGTTGAGCTGAATCAGAGGAGCTAAATTGTCCTTGGTTATTTTTTATGTATTGATTAATTTCATCTGCGGAAACTGTTGCCTCATTAGAGTAAAGTTTTTCAATAATTAGGTTAATTTTTACTTGGTCTCTGAGAGATTGTCTGTCTTGCCCTTGTTGAGAGAGTAGCGAATCCAAAGTGGATGCTCCACCAACACTTTGTTCGATTTGTGTAATTCTGTTATCAATATCAGCATTTGTTACAACCACGCCTTGTTTTTGGGCCTCGTCTGTTAGGATCTTCTCATTGATTAATTGGTTAAGTACTTGTGATCGATATTGTTGATTTAAAGCATTTTGTAGCTCTAGGTTGGTAATTGGGGCTCCGTCAACGGTAGCTGCAATAAACCAACTTTTCTTGTAATAGGCTAGGGCTAATAAAACAACAAAAATTAAGACGATAATCAATCCTTTGGAAAAACGAAAACCTCGTAGAGGGTTTGATGGTAAAACTAAAGTTCGCTGAGCCTTGCGCGGACTAGTAATAGATGACTGCTCCGCCTCCTCAGATTGTGTGGTTGCTTTATGTGCCTTGCTAGATCTGGGCATGAGGTGATGTTAGCAGATGAGTTTATTTTTGACAATAGGCCAATCTTAGAGGACAATCAAAGAAGAAATGAAAAAAAGTGGGCAAGAGCGAGGTTTAGCAGGTTTAATGGTGGTTTTGGGGATGATTCTCCTGGCTGGCATGCTGACTGGTGCCTATGTGATGACTCATTATGGGTTATATAACTCGGATGGATCACGCATGTCAGCTGGTGATGCTTTCGACTATACTTTTTTAGACAAACCACCTACCCCAACACCGGATTTAACTCGCGACTGGATGACCTATCCTAGCAAAATCAATCACTATGTCATTCGGGTGCCACAAGGTTGGCGGGTTGATGATTCGGTAGGGAGTTTTATTAATTCTTCTGGTGAGGTTGTGTTTACTCCACCTGCTGGTTTAAGTCTTGATAGAACGACAGCCAAAGTAACAGTGGTAGCCTTAACTTCTCCTAACACCCGATACCCGCTAAACAGCCGAGATCAATTTACTCAGTGGTTAAATGAACCAGCTTCGCCTAGTGCCAGCGAAAGAATATTTAAGTTAGCCAATGCTCAATTGGATGGGCTAGAGGCAGTGGAATATGTCAGTCGTAGCTTACCCACAGATAATGGCGCGCAGTATTACAATATTGTAACTTGGCTGCAAAAGGATTCAATTAATTATTATATTGAACTTAGTGGAACACTAGATCAAGTTAATCAGATTCGTGATACTTATGAGCAAATTTTAACTACCTTCCGTTTTGCTAATTAAGTATATAAATATCCACAAAGTGAGCATACCAACCTGCGGTGTGGGCATCAGGAAAACCTAGATCGATAATGTTACCTTTTATTGCTCCTCCAGTATCCCCAGCAATAGCGGGGCCATATCCCGGTACATAAACTTTCGAACCCAATTTTATGATAGTTGGATCAACAGCGATTACTCCCTTGCCTTGTGGCAGACCTGTTGCTGTCCAGGCACTACAGCCTAGACAGTGTGAATCATAGTGAGTGGCCCAAACATGAAGTTTTTTCCAGTAACGAATTTGGCCATCTGGTGTATCTAGGGTTCGCCAAACAATCTTAGTGCCGCGTGAGATAATTTTATCCTGGGGTGGAATAATCTCTGTCCCCACAATTTCGCGGCTATATTCACGCCCTTCGTAATAAGTAATTTTAGTAATTATAGTTTTGCTTCCGTCCTTACCCTCATTTAATGTAGTGTCTATACCTGCCTCGGTATTAGGATCGTCTTTATAAACAGTTTGCCGAGGGATGGCGATAGTATTATCGATTAAGCTGTCAGAGAATAAGGAATTGGTTTTGATTGGTTGTAGGTTAGCAGGTGTGGGTGAGATTGGCGGTGGATCAGCAGGTGGCTGGAAAACGCTAGCTCCTAAAATCACAGGCTGTTTGGCAAAAAATAGTGCTGCTATCAAGATGATCAGGCCACCAATTAGTGCTTGCATCTTAAAAGATAATATCAAATTCCCAAAAAGCTGTTAAACTAGTCGTTGAGCCAATCGTCCTGATCTCGAGATTGAAAAACATCCTCATTAGTGTCTTCAAGATCTTGATAATTAATATTACTCTGAGTGAGCTCTTCTGGAATATCCATGATAAAGCGTGAAACTAGATTATTTGATCTAGTCCCAAAAAATAACCGTTGCCTAGTGTAGGTGAGAAACAAAAACTGTTTAGCACGGGTGATTCCTACATAACACAACCTTCTTTCTTCTTCCATTTCTTGAGGGTCAAGTAAGCAGCGTGAGTGAGGGAATAATCCTTCTTCCATACCCACCATAAACACTACTGGCCATTCTAAACCTTTGGCTTGATGCAAGGTTGTAAGAGTTACCCGTTCTGATTTATTGTTTTTTTGTTTCTCATCTGATGAATACTCGCTTTCTACCAGAGCTACATTTTCTAAAAAATCAGTGAGGTTGGGGAACTGTTCTGCTACTGAACCGAGTTCTTTAACATTTTCCACCCGAGCCTTACCAGTTTCTGTTTGATCGTCAATGTAGTCTAGGTAGCCAGTGTGGGTGAGAATCAGATCCATAATTTCTAAAGTGGAATAGTTAACTAAATTGGTGTAGATTTCTTGGTATAAATTATCAAACTTGGCTAGTCGGCCTTTGCCAATTTTTTCTGCTCTGGAACGGCTGACAGAATCAGTAGGATTAATCATCAATTTTAAATAAGCCAAGATGTCTTTAATCTCTTTGCGCTCATAGAATCTTGTTCCGCCGACTAAAATATAAGGCAGTCCGCTTTTTAGAAACACTTCTTCTAGGCTTCGTGATTGGGCATTAGTGCGATAAAGTACGGCATAGCTAGATAGTGGTAAATGCAGCTCGTTGATCTGTTTGGCTAAAAACATCGCTTCTTCTGTCTCATTGCGCAATTGCACTATTTGTATTTTTGAACCAGCTTCGTTTCTGGTCCAGAGTTTCAGAATTGGATGGGAACGATTTTTAGAAATAACTGCATAAGCAGTATCTAAAATGTTTTGAGTTGAACGATAATTTTGTTCTAAATTAAAGATTTTGGCCTGAGGGTAATCTCTTTCGAAATTAACAATGTTACGAAAGTCTGCCCCTCTGAACATATAAATTGATTGCGAGGCATCACCTACCACACAAATATTTTTATGACGCCTGGCTAGTAATTTAGAGAGTAAATATTGGACAGGGTTTGTATCTTGATATTCATCAATTAAGATATATTGGAATTGGATTTGATATCTTTGTAGAACTTCTGGATAGTTTTGAAAGAGTTTAACTGTTAGCAACATTAAATCATCAAAATCTACTGCCTGATTTTTGTCCAAAATTTCTTGATACTTTAAGTAAACTTTAGCCACAGTTTCCTGAAAAAAGCCTCGAGCATATTGAGGATATTCCGTGGCAGAAAGCATCTCATTTTTAGCTTGAGAAATCGTGTTCTTGATAGATGTGGGTGAGTTCTTTTGAGAAGATAAATCAAGGGTGACCATTGCCTGCTTGACAGCATCTAAAGAGTCTGCCTCATCATAAATTGTAAAACTAGGAGAAAGTCCCACAAGCTTTCCTTCTTTTCTTAAGATTTTGGCACATAGTGAATGAAAAGTGCCCATAATGGGCTTACCATTGGATTTACCGAGCAGCTTTAGGATCCGTGCCATCATTTCTCCAGCAGCTTTGTTGGTAAAAGTTAGTACACAAACATTTTCTGGGGAAACTTGTTTTTCCTGAATCAAATAGGCCACTCGATGAGTCAGAACTTTAGTTTTA
>JAMCSY010000005.1 GCA_023379125.1 Patescibacteria group bacterium
TTTCAAGGTAGGTCAATTGGAGACCGGCCTTTATTATTTCTTGCAATCTTACTAATTTTAGCTGGTTTACAGATGTTGCTGAGTGGATTGATTGCTGAAATGATCGTGCTTTCTCAACAGAGACATAATCTGACAGATTTGCCCATTGATTATGAAAATTAACTTTACATTGTTTAAACGTTTGATAACACTAGCTGTTTTAGTGCTAACCTCAGTTTTTATTATTCAGGTAGTCTTTGGTAATTTGACGCAAATTGGGGATATTTGGAAGAATGTCTCTTTGGATGCAATTTTGCTATCAGGAGTACTTTTCTTATTATATTTTTATTTTCGAGCAGTATCTTGGTTTTTTATTCTCAAATCTTTGGGTAAACATTTAGCCCTCCCTGACAATTTTTCAACTTGGTTTCTGGGTGAATCAGTCCGATATATCCCCGGAAATGTCTGGTCGTTTTTAGGCAGAGTTTATTTGGCCAAACAAAAAAATATTCCTCGTCGAGTGACATCTTTATCACTAGCTATTGAAATAAGTCTATTACTGATGACAACAGCAATACTGTCTATTCCAGCAATTATAGAAACTAATTTCTTGGTAGAAAAATTTAGATTAATTTGGTTGGAAATTGCTCTTCTGCTTATTTTGTTACTGGTTGTTGGTTTGTTAATATTTGCTCCTTTGTCACGATATTTTTTGAAACTCAAAAAATTTTGGCAACAAGTGGATAAACTCAATTTTCACTGGATATTACTGGCATTGGTTGTGCAAATATTAGCTTGGAGTTGTTATGGTTTGGCTGGTTGGTATTTTATTAATCACTTAAGCCCACAGATTAATTTGCTCTTAGTTTTCTCTAGTATGATTTTTGTCTGGTTAATTGGCTATTTGAGTTTGATTACCCCGATGGGTTTGGGTGTTCGGGAAGGTCTCTTAATTCTCATTATTGGACCACTGATTGGAGTAGCCCCAGCAACTGTCGCGGCCTTATTTTTGCGAGGTATTTTAGTCATTAGCGAAGTAATTAACCTAATATTATGGAGCTATTTACGACAAAAAGGACTACTCAGTAAGCTCTGGCATCGGATTATGGCTCGATTAGATTTAATTACATTATCTGCATTAATGATAATTTATGCCGTAGTTATGAGCGTGCTGGCTATATTAAGACATAATTCCTTTGCTTCAAATTATGATTTGGCGAATATGGATCAAACTATCTGGAATACTATGCATGGAAATGTCTTTATGATGACTCAAGGAACAGATTTAATCTCCCGCTTGTCCACTCATGTGGATCTAATATTAATATTACTGAGCCCGCTTTATCTACTGTGGAATGATGTAAGGTTTTTGCTAGTTGCTCAATCAGTTTTATTAAGTCTGGGGGCAATTCCTGTTTTTCTGCTTGCCAAAAAACTGCTTAAAAATAGTTTTCTGGGTTTGGTGATAGTTTGTTTGTATCTACTCAATCCTGGTATGCAGTGGACCAATCTTTATGATTTCCATGCGGTTGCTCTAGCAATTCCTTTACTGCTTACAACATTTTATTTTGCCTATCAAGCAAGTCACAATCAAACTAACTGGAGATGGTATTGGCTTTTTTTTATTTTAGCTTTGCTGACAAAAGAAGAAATCTCTCTTTTTTTGGCTATGATGGGACTGGCTATTGCGATTTTCTATAAGGCTTGGAAACAAGGATTATTATCTTTACTTATTGGACTAGTGTGGTTTCCGATGATGATCTTTTTAGTGATTCCACATTTTAATCCAGCTGGACAACATTGGGCTTTTAATCAGTGGTTCTTGCCTACAAAAGAAGATTTAATTCAAAAAAACTATTTAGGGTTACTGGATTTGATTAAAGGAGATGCTGTTAATAGCAATGCTGCAGCATACTATCTGGCATTACTTAAACCCTTTTCATTTTTGCCTTTACTTGGGTTACCTTGGGTTTTGCTGGGATTACCTGAAGTCTTAATTAACATTACTAGTGGATATGGAGGTATGCAAAGTATTACCTTGCATTATGATAGTGGAGTTACTCCAGCTTTGGTAATTGGAGTAACCTTTGCTCTTTCTTATCTTGTGTGGATATTAAAAAAGAGTCCACTATCAAGACATAGTAACTATTTATCAGTTGTATTGGGTGTGTCTTTAATCTTTATTGCTGCAAGAGTGGATTACCACTTTGGACCACTACCAATTTCACCTTCCTGTTGGTGTTATGTTTACCGAACAGATCAAGATGATTATCAATTTGAGAATGTACTGCAAAAAATACCTAAAGAGGCTAGTGTTGCCGCTTCTGGTGAGGTGAGACCTCATGTTTCACATCGAATTAACTCATATAGCTTACCCACCTATACAAACCAGACAGATTACATTGCCTTGATAGATCAAAACCGCTTGATTGGTGATTCTTCGCCACATTCTTTTGAAGTAGGTTTAATTAAGCAATTTAGTCAGCCCGATAGTCAGTTTATGTTGGTAACTCATTTGGGTCATTTCTATCTATATAAGAATGTTAACAGCCAATATTAAGCTTTTTCTCAGCTCTTTTTGCTAGAATGTCAACTTATGATCAGTAAATTAGCAATTTTGTTTTTGCTTGTTTTTGATTTGGTAATTTTTGGCCAGCTCAACGGATATGTGCCTTTGCTTAATCAAGGTCCAACAAATTCTAATTCAATAAACACTGCAAATGGAACAACTCAGTCACGGTCTGCTTCTCAGTCAGTGAACCTGGCTAATTCCAATTCCAGCAACACGCTGGAAAATGTTATCAATCAAGCATTGCCCTCAGTAGTCACCATTGAAGCAACAACTACCAATAGCAGTTACCAGATAGAGATTAATCCTTTCAATCCCTTTAATCCATTTAGAACAGTTCCAACTCAAGCTAGCCAGTCCTCACAAAATATTGGCAGTGGTTTTATCGTGAGTGCTAGTGGAGAAGTCTTAACCAATAAACATGTGATTGCTGATAACTCAGCTACTTATACTGTGATCACCGCGGATGGTAAAAAATATCCAGTAGTAAATATAAAAACTGATCCTAATAATGATCTTGCTTTACTCAAGATTAATGCCAACAGCTTGACGCCAATTACTTTAGGTAGTTCAAGTAATTTACAGTTAGGTGAAAGCGTTTATGCAATTGGAACACCACTGGGTCAATTTACCAATTCTGTGACGAATGGGATAGTGTCTGGGCTAGGGAGAGGAATTACAGCAGGTTCACCTTATCAAGGTTATGTTGAGCAGTTGAGCAATGTTATCCAAACTAGTGCAGCAATTAATCCAGGTAACTCTGGTGGTCCTTTGATTAATAGTCAAGGCCAAGTAATTGGTATTAATACAGCAATTGCTGCAAGCGGACAAAATATTGGTTTTGCTATTCCAGTTAATGTTATTAAAACATTTCTATCCTCCCAAGGTGTTGTGTAAAAAAGAAATTCTCATACCAGATATAGTTTGTATATTAGGAATAAGCTTGCTAAAATACTTGCCATGCAGAGGGTAGAAGTTAACGAAGCGATTAATCTGGTAGAAAAAATTGATGAATATACAGATAACTTTGGTGTATCAGAGAGAGGAGAAATAACTTTTGATCTTTTGCAGTGCAAGCTTAAAATTCCTCCAGGGAATCCGATTCGTGAAGACTCCAAATTATTAAAATATTTAGATGATTTTTATGGAGTTGGTATGCATCTTTTTCCAGAAGACGATGAAGATTTATGCATAACACCACTTAGTAGTAGAGGTGTTGTTGATATAGTTGGCTCCAACCACACTCCGCTACGTTTTATCATTATTAAGATTAATGAACTGAGCACACCTTTCGTAGAAAGTATAAAAAGCGCTGGGGCAAATAATCCATATTTAGAAAATCCGCTGATTCCTTTTACATCGCTAAGCCCTTATCAGCAAGTCATCATAGACTTTAAAATTCGTAATGACGGAAAAGCGTCAGTTACTGCCCGAGATCGTCAGTTTAATCAATGGGAGCTATCTATTGGTCCAAGGATTAGCAGAAACACTGACGGTGTTGGGATGACAAGGTCTCTCTTGCGGGTCATAAAATAACAAATAGATCTAGTGCCTAGTTTGGTTGAAAATCTAAAGCCAATGAGTTGATGCAGAATCTTTTTCCAGTATGAGTTGGCCCATCATCAAAAACATGGCCTAAGTGAGCCCCACAATTTTTACAGAGAACTTCAATTCTTCTTATCCCCAAAGAATGATCATCTTGGTATGTAATATTTTTATTTTGTGAAGGTTTATCAAAAGATGGCCAACCGCTGCTGGAATCAAACTTGGCCTCTGAAGTAAATAATTCCTGACCACAAACAACGCAAAGATATCTACCTGGCTGATGGTTATTGGTGTACTTACCAGAAAAAGGTGGTTCAGTCCCTTTGAGAAAGCAGATGTTTAGTTGCTCTTGGCTTAATTTCTTCTTTAGCTGCTCTAACTTTTTTTGATTCATTATTTATATTCCTCTTTGAGATCGTCATTGAATTGCTTAATTAGTTTATCAATTTTTGGGTCAATCACTAACGAGCAATAAGCATTAGTGTTTTTAAAATTCTCATAATAATTTTGATGATAACTTTCGGCTGGATAGAAATTTTTAAATGGAATGATTCTAGTCACGATTTTATCTTTTAATTTACCTGATTCTTCTAGATCTGATTTGGACTTTTCCGCACTCTCTTTTTGCTCTTGGGTGTGATAAAAAATCACTGAAGCATATTGTGTACCAATATCTGCTCCTTGTCTATTCAAAGTGGTAGGATCATGTGTGGCCCAAAAAATATCCAACAAATGAGCAAAACTGATTATTTGCGAATCAAATTTGATCTGGATACTCTCAACATAGCCAGTTTTACCAGTACTCACTTGGTTGTAAGTTGGGTTCACAATTACTCCACCTGCATAGCCTGGTTTGATCGAGATAACACCTTTAATTCTTTTGAAAATTGCTTCCGTACACCAAAAGCAACCTCCGCCAAAAGTTGCTAGCTCGTATTGATCATGGTTGTGCTCATTTTGCTTCATTTTCGGAGGAAAGAAGCTTTGCTTCATTTTCGGAGGAAAGAAGCTTTGCTTCATTTTCGGAGGAAAGAAGCTTTGCTTCATTGCTAAAATGCTTCTGAATTTGCTTAGTTACTTCAGCAATTTGCATCCAAGCGAATGCCCAGATCCAGACGATGATTACCCAGTAAATTGGCAGCTTGGCGGGCATAAAAAGACCAGTCAGGGCGAGCAGAGTTGCTACACTTTGGGTGATAGAAGTTGCTAAGATAACTTCTTTGCTAGGTAGGAATTTGTACCAACGCAGTTTTGTTCTGGCAACATAAATTAATAAATGCCCTGAGACTGTGAGCTTGAGGAAATAGACAGTCTGAATGATATTCCAATCCAAATTAATAATATCTTTCATTACAAAAAACAAAATTAAACTATTGCAGATACCCACTGTGCCAAAAAGTGTACTTAAAATAAATCGTTCTTTCACATTGATTCTAGCTGGTTGAGTGATGTTTTTAACACGGTCAAAAGCCAGTGAAATAATTGGAATATCGTTTAAAAGGGCAATTAGTATAATTTGCAGCGGAGTCAGTGGATAAAGGTGATAAATAATACCTAAAACCACAATAGTAACAATTAAGCGAAAGCTTTCAGAGATTCGGTAAACTGAATAAGAGTAAACACGAGCGAAGATTTTACGGCTTTCGATAATAGCATCCTTAATCACTCCAATTCCATCAGATAACAGCACAACATCAGCTGTAGATTTTAAAGCATCCACAGCATTTTTAACCGCAATGCCAACGTTGGCTTCTTTTAAAGCCGGTAAATCATTGACCCCATCACCATTGACAGCAACGATAAAAGTTTGTTTAGCCATCTTGACTAACTTGTATTTATCCTCTGGCAAAATTTCGGCAACTGCCCCAGTTTGTAGAAAAATACTTCCGTTCCTGTCTGTCTTCTCGTACTCAGTTAACTGTTTCCTGGTAACAATTTTTTTATCAGCTAGTCCTAATTCGCTGGCCACCTCTTTGCTAATTGCTAGATTGTCCCCAGTGAGCATGACAACATTGATGCTGTTTTCTTTCATGAAGCTAATTACTTCTTTAGCATCAATCCGCAAAGTATCAGACAAGGCAATAACCCCAGCCATCTGCATCTTCTTTTCTCGAGGGTCTTTTGACTGATTAATAGCGATAGCCAAAGCCCGAAATCCTTGAGAAGCTAATTGATCAATTGTTTGTGTAAACTGTTTCTTGGTGGCCGCACTCATTTGGCAAAACGATTCAACTATTTGCGGCGCACCAACAGAAATTACTGTTAGTTTATTTTCAACTTTGGTTTTAAGAGTGCTTCTTTTCCGATCAGAATCAGCTGGGGTAAAGTCTGTACTGTCAATGTTGGGAGTTTGGTGAAATTCTGCTTTATACTTCTCGATCACTGCTTGGTTAATTGAATCGGTATCATCAAACGAACTGTTTAGATAAGCGAGCTTGAGAATATCGTCTTGTTGAAAACCAGTAAAGGCAAAAATTTTGTTAACACTAATTTTATTTAGCGTTAAAGTGCCTGTTTTGTCAGTGAGTAGCAGATTAACATTAGCCAGATCTTCGAGGGCAGAAAGGCGCCTGACTACCACATTTTTAGGAGCTAGATTGATTACTCCAAACTCAATAATTAAAGTCATCACAGTGGGTAAGGAGATTGGGATACTAGCAATTATCAAACTTAAATCCAGAGTAAGCAGAGAAGCTAAATTATCATGCTGCAATAGAAAAATAGTAGTCATGATAATGGTGCCAACAATGCTTAAGACTGCTAAGAATTTGGAGATTTTTAAGATATCTATTTCTAAGGCGCTTTTATCTTTGTTAACTTCGAGTGCTGATAATGTTTTACCAAAATAAGTACTGACTCCAGTGGCAGTAATTTTTAAATATGCAGTACCGGTGGTCAAAAATGAGCCAGAATAAACAGCATCATCAGCATTTTTTTCTTGAGGTAAAGACTCACCAGTCAAGGCTGCCTCATTAATACTTAAATTGTGAGATTGTAAGACTTTTCCGTCTGCTGGGATTATGTCTCCCACTGACACTTGTACAACATCATCTTTGGTTAGTTGCCTAGAATCTAGCCAAATCCAGTTACCGTCTCTGAGGGCCTTAATTTTAGTAACGAGATGCTGGTTAAGCTTGCGAATGGCATTATCTGCTTTATTTTCTTGCCAGAGGGCAATCACTACATTAGCCAGTAGTAGGAAAAGGATGAAGAAGAAATCAAAAACTTTATGGGTTAGAAGAGAAAGCAGGGAGGCAGCAAATAACATAATGGAAATAGGAGAAAATAATTTATGGATAAATTTATTAGCTAAGCTTTGTTTTTTTTGGGGAATTTCATTCAAGCCAGTTTTTTGTAAGTTTTCTTTGGCTTGTGCTGAGGTGAGTCCAATAAATTCCATAAAATATAGAAGAATTGAAAAAGTTAATAAACTAATAGCTTTCTTTTAGTATAGACTTTCAGGGTAAAGTTCGTAAAGCCTGTGAATGCTTATCAAGATTTCCCAACTGTTTGTTATACTGAGAATAAGAAGATATGGATAAATTTGCTGCCGGTTTATCAGAAGAAGAAGCTTTGGCTAAATTAGGTCAGTTTGGACCTAATGAAATCAAGGATTACTCGCAAACTACAGCAATTAAGATTTTGCTCAATTTAGTCAAGAAGAATTTTATTCTGTATTTACTTTCAGTAGGAGCGATTATCTCCTTTTTTGTCCAAGAAACCGTGACAGGATTAACTATTCTGTTAGTTTTAGCAATTATTATTATTGTTTCGTTTATCCAAGAGTTTAGGGCAGAAAAGGCAATTAAAGCTTTACGAAAAATGGTAGTCCAAGCTTCAATTGTCATTCGTCAGAGACGCGAACAAGAAATTCCTTCCCGCAATTTAGTCCCCGGTGATTTATTAGTCTTACGTAGTGGTGAAAGAGTGCCTGCTGATGCTATTGTAATTGAGCAAAATAATTTGTCTGTTGATGAATCAATTCTGACTGGTGAATCAAAAGAGGTTAAAAAAACTGCAACCAAAAATAGTAATGATCCCCAGGAAGAAAATATAGTTTTTATGGGTTCATATGTGGTAGAGGGCAGGTGTAAAGTACAGGTTTTACATACTGGGATGAACACTAAGTTTGGTGCGATTGCTAACATGATTTCTGAGACCGAGAAAAGTTTGCCCTTACAAGATAAAGTGAATAAATTGGCTGGAGTGATGGTGGTAGCAGCGGTGGTTATCTCTTTATTAACAGGGATTGTGATGGCCGCGCGGGTTGATGTGTGGACGATTGATAAGATCTCGTCAATTCTCATTTTGATAATTGCTCTTTGCGTCTCAGCTTTTCCTGAAGGTTTGCCCGTGGTTTTGGTAACAACATTGGCTGTGGGGGCAACTCGTATGGCTAAAAAAAATGCCATAGTCAACCGTATGTCCACGATTGAGACTTTAGGAGAAACTACTGTTATTTGTTCTGATAAAACTGGTACTATCACCAGAGGAGAGATGACAGTGAAGAAAATTTGGTTAAATGGACAGCTGACTGAGGTTGGTGGTGTAGGTTATGAAGCAAAAGGTGCCTTTACTCTAGAGGGTACATCGCATCAATTTTCGCTAACAGAGCAAGTTTTTGAGCGTTTTCTAGAGTCAGCTATTTTATGTAATGATTCAAAAATTAACAGAACTGGCGAAGATGAATTATATAATGTGATTGGTACTCCCACAGAAGGCGCTTTGTTGATTATGGCAGCTAAAGCAGATAAGTTTATGGAGGATTATTCAGTCAAGAGGTTAGAAGAGATTCCTTTTGATTCTGAAAGAAAGATGATGTCAGTGCTTTGCCAAGTAGGGGAGAGATATTTTGTGTTTGCCAAAGGAGCTCCAGAAATTTTATTGAAAAAATGCTCACGGATCCAAAAGAAGCAACAGCCTTTAGCTCTTAATAACAGCCAAAAAGATGATGTGTTGGAAGTAAACAGCAATTTAACTCAACAAACTTATCGGACAATTGCCATGGCTTTCAAGGAAATTAAAGCACCAAGTAAAAATTACTCTGAAGAGGGTTTAACTTTTTTGGGTTTGGCAGCAATGGAGGATCCCCCACGTGAGGAAATTGCTGAAAGCTTAGAGTTATGCCATGAGGCAGGTATCAGAGTGATAATGATCACAGGTGATAATAGCCAAACAGCTCAAGCTGTTGCTAAAAATATTGGCTTGTTTGGTGATGTTTTAGAAGGGTCTGATTTGGATAAGCTCACTGATGATGAGCTTTCCAAAATCATTGGCAATACCGCTATTTTTGCCCGAGTTAGGCCTGATCATAAAATGAGAATAGTCAGGGTGCTAAAAAGTATGGGAGAAATTGTCACGATGACTGGTGATGGTATTAATGATGCGCCAGCCTTAAAAGAAGCTCATATCGGTGTAGCAATGGGTAGAACAGGCACTGATGTTTCCAGATCTGTGGCTGATTTAACCTTAAAAGATGATAATTTTGCTACTATTGTTGAAGCCATCAAAGAAGGCAGAACGATTTTTCATAATATCCGTAAATTTGTTAGTTACCAGTTGGCTTGTAATTGGGCGGAGCTGTTAATTTTATTTTTGGGAGTCTTGATTTCACCTTTATTAGGCTGGCAAGTGCCGGTACTTTTGGCCTTACAGATCCTCTTTATGAATTTAGTCACAGATGATTTACCAGCAATTATGTTGGGGCTAAATCGTTCTTCCCGTGATGTGATGCAAGAACCTCCGCGCAGAAATGCAGGGATACTAAACCCTTATATTACTTTTTATATGGGGATGACTACTGTGCTGATTACGATTTTTACCTTAACTACTTTTTATATTTTCTTTAACTTCTTACATCGTGATTTGCTAACGGCTCGTACTGCGGCCATGCTCGGTCTAATTATATTGGAAGTGATCAGTGCATTCAATTTCCGCTCGTTTAAGGGCCCGGTCCTCGATCGCTCAATTCTTTCCAACACTTATCTATTTTGGGCAGCAACTATTTCAATTTTAGTGACCATTATGGTTTTATACGTACCCTTCTTTAATCAGGTTTTTGAGGTAGTTGGAGTTGATCTTTTTACCTGGGCTTTCGTCGTTTTCTTATCATTTGTGTTAATTTTAATTTTTGATAAATATAAGCAGAAAGAAAGAGGAGTACCGCTGCTTAATTAGAAAACTAAGAATATTGCAAAATAAAAGAGAAACTGATCTACTATAAATAGAATATCTGATTTTAAGGAGGTGATTTTAAAAATGAATCAATTAACAAGTGTGCTTGATACTTATTTGGCGAAGAAAGCACCCGCACTACCAGCCAAAGTTAAAGATGTAATTGTTCGATTCGCTCCTTGGGTAATTATTATCGTGATTATCTTTAGCATCCCAGCAATCCTAGGCTTTTTGGGTTTAGGAGCAATGTTTGCTGCTCCAGTCATGGGAACTTACATGATGGCAGGTTTTGGTTCACGCTACTTTATTGCTTTAATCTTTTTAACAGTCAGTTTGATTTTGGCTTTGTTATCACTACCAGGTTTAATGAAACAAAGAAAAGATGGTTGGAATATGATCTATTATTCAATACTAGTAAACGCTGTTTATTCATTACTGAATTTATATTTACTTAGCCTGATAATAGGTAGCTTAATTTCGCTTTACCTGCTCTTTCAAGTAAGATCTTATTATAAATAAGATAATCTGGAGATAAACTGATAAAATTAATACCTCTTAATGCAGAGAATTATTTTGGCGCACATGATTATCCTTGAATCAGGTACAATATAACAGCTAGTCTATTTTGCTATTTGCATGAAATTTTTACCATTTTTTTTGATCGGAATCTTATTCGGCTTAGGAGCAATTTTACTGATCTATTTCACTAATGATCAAAGCCAGCTACTCCAAGAAACTGTCTTAATTAACCAGCCTACTAATCAATTTTCGATTAGCTATCCACCTAGTTTATCCCTGACCGGTAAAGTAGCCTCAATGTCTGGAGAAATAATGTGGGAAGGCAGAACTGCCACACAAGCTGCCTTAATTACAGGCCCAGTAGATTTGGAACAGGGTACAATGCTGCAAACTGGTGATAACGGTCAGGTTTCAGCAGAATTTGCTAATGCAGTCAGTATCTCCATGTTGGCAAATAGCCAGGTCAGTTTTACTCAGACTTTGCCCAATGATTTTGTAGTGCAACAAACATCTGGTCAAATTACATACACTAAGTTAGCCCAGATACCAGTTTCTGTCAGGGTTTTGCATTTACTAATTGATCAAGCACAAGGGCAAGTAACAGTAATTGTAGATCCTGATCATGGTCTGATCACTGTTGATGTTTTGACTGGTCAAGTACTTGTTGCTTTTAATGATACTAATTTGGTTAGTCATACTTTACAAATTACTGCTCCCAAGAGATTAATTTTTAATGACCAAAATAGAAGTACTAGATTGCTAGGACTTAGATAATTATTTATAACTTTTGAGGGGTTTGAGGATATTGCTTGATTCATAACCCAGGGCCCATACAGCCAGTCCACCTAATTTTTCACTGTTAGCATAATTAATTTTGGCTTGGGTTGAACGATTATCGGGATAAAATATCTGATGAAAAGTATTAGTTTGCATATCCTGGAAAATTAGAAAATTTTCTTGAGCATCTTGATCTTGGCTGACTGTACAATTTGTACACTCCTGTATTAACTCTTCCACTCTCGCAGTTGAGGCTATTAAACCAGAGGAGGGGATTGTGGCTGATCTAGTAGCTGGTTGTAGAGTTTCCCACTCATATCCATAAACGGGAATGCCTAAAATTAGTTTGTAACTGGGAATACTTTGCAGTGCATTTTGGACTGCCACTTGGGTATCATATTCAGAAATTGTGCCTGCTCCCAAAAGCGGTGCAACAGGACCTGTCACAGCTGAACCAGTATAGTGGTAATCATAAGCCATCAGTACCACATAATCAGCCACTGGTTCAATTTGAGATAAATCAATTAAACCATGATGAATCAAATTATCAGGAGAAACTTCAATAGTCAGGGTGCCTAGTTTTTTTGTCTGTAGTTGTCTTTTAACTTCTTGAGCAAAAAGAGCAAAGTTTAATCTTGCAGCATCAGAGGCAGTTTTAGTACTTTCAATATCTAAATTCAGGTCAGTAAAATTGTATTTTTGCATAATTGGACTGACTTCACTTACTAGTGTTTGGGCGTTACTAACAGGACTTTGAACTAAGCCATTAATACTATCCTCCTTGCCAGCAAAAATTAATAAAGACAGTTTTAGCTGATGATTAAGGGCATTTTTAAACATCTCATCAGCTCTGCCTGAAGTAAGAAAATACCAGCCTGGTTCTGACTCACCGGGGTTTGTTTGCTGGACAATACTGCCATCTGCTCCCACAGTTAGGCCAAAGTAAGTAAGTGTTGTGATATAGGGAGAATAATCTGTTTGGGTTTTGCTAACAAGCCAATATGGCAGAAAACCGATCACTTGTTTGGGGGTAAATTCCTGATTAATAAACTTAGTTACTGGATTTTGTGGTTTGCTAGGAAGCAGTGGAGTATCTAAAACCAGATAAATTCCCAACAGAACGCCTAATGATAAACCGATGATAATAGCAAGTCCCTTACAAAGCATCTTCTTATTATAACTTAACCCTGGGTATTGACATATCCCCCCTGGGGGGATATATTTGACTTATGACTTTACAAGATAAGATGACAAAGAAAAAGATTTTGCACAGACTCCAGATTGCCAAGGGGCACTTAGAAAAAGTTATTGCGATGATGGATGAAGGTGCCTATTGTATTGATATAGTTCATCAGTCAATGGCCATTCAGGCAGCATTGAAAAAAGCCGATGAAGTTATTTTGGAAAATCACTTGAAAACTTGTGTAGCTGATTCAATCAAAAAGGGTGAAGACAAAAAAGTAATTGATGAAATGATGAGAGTTATTGAAAAAAGATAAGATGACACGCGAAGGCAAGATAATTATTGCAATTATGGCGGGGGTAATTTTTCTAGTCGGAGGTTTGGCCCTATGGCTAACCAGTAATGCTACAGGAAACGGCAGTCAAGGTAGTTTTATTCCTAATGTCCAAGCACAGGGATTGGACATAAACCCCACTACGATCATGGATGTTGGTGATATTGCCTATACAGGTGGAGTAGTCTCGAGAAGCTTCGATGTTAAGAATGACTCCGGTAAAGATTTGAAACTCAGGAAGATTGTCACTTCGTGCATGTGTACAACAGCTGAGTTTACCGTTGATGGGACCAGTACGAACTTTTATGGTATGGAAATGAATGGTGATTTAAATCCATTAATTAATGTTAACTTTCCCGCTGATTCAACTGGGCAAGTCATCTTCAAGTTTGACCCAGCAGCTCATGGGCTTGCCGGAATTGGTACGTTCGATAGAGTGATCACTTTGTTCTACGATACTGGATATAAAGATTTTGAATTTAGCGGAACTGTTACAAATTAGTCCTGAGTGGTTGTATCTAACTTCCAATGAAAAAATCTTTGTTTAATATCAAAACAACATATGTTATTTTTGGATCTTTATTCAGTTTAGGAGGCTATGTGGCCTTACCTGCATCGGTATTTGCCCACTGTCCTTTATGTGTGGCTGGAGCGGCTGTGGGTTTATCGTTAGCCAGAACCATTGGTGTGGATGACTCAATTACCGGTATTTGGATTGGTGCTTTTCTTGGATCGATTAGTTTTTGGTTTTATTCATGGCTAGTCTCAAAAAAAATTAGCATTATTGAAAAGTTCAATTTTTTAATGAAACCGCTAATTTATGTTTTAATCTGGGGTTCAACTCTCTGGTCATTTTATAAATTTCAACTGGTGGTAAATATGAGCAAAGTATATGGATTGGATAAACTAACGTTGGGGATGATTGTGGGAGCAGTCCTGTTTTATTTAATTGACGCAGTTAAACTGAAACATTATTTTAACTATCAAAAAATAGTCTTTAGCTTGGGAGGAATGATACTTGTCAGCTTATTGATGTATATTTTTATTAATTTCATGATATGAAGCTAAAAAAAGAAATGACCTTAGTTGTTGCTTTGCTGGGGATGCTTATCTTAGGTATAGCTCTAGGGATAAACGTTCCAAAGATTATTCAAGCTGATCAAAATCAGCCGGTAGCTAAACAGAATCAAACGCAACAAGCACAGATAACGAATTTAAGCAATTCTGTCTTGCCTCAAGATGGCTTTATTCTGCCGGTTTCTTGGGGTGATCTTGGCCGAAAACTAGTAAACGCTGGTGTGATTGATGAACAAAAGTTTAATCAGGCAGTCCAACCTACTGATGAGGAAAAGCAGATTCTAAGTGGTGATCATGTGGATTTCCCCGTTACCATAAATTCGCAGAATGCTCAGTTTGATGTAGACTTACTTTGGGCTATAGGTTTAGCGCAAAAGTCGATGGTTTATGACCAAGGGCCGATGGCTGAGGATAAGCCCCATCTTAGTGAATATGCTTCTACCGGGGGTTGGATTTTAGCACAAGGTAGTGCTACTCAATATTTAAACAAATTTGACTTAATTCCCTTAACCGTTGATCAACAGATCCGTGTCAAAGATATTGCCATGAATATTTATCGTCCGTGTTGTGATAATTCTTCTTGGTTTCCGGACTGCAATCATGGTATGGCCGCTTTGGCGGCGATTGAGATGATGGTCAGTAATAATCTGTCCGATGATGTTATTTATAGAAATATTTTAAAATTAAATTCATTCTGGTTTCCACAAAACTATTTGACAAGTGCGCTTTACTATAACAGACAGGGAACTTTTTGGGATAAAGTTGATGCTAAGACCGTGCTTGGTAAGAATTTTTCTTCATCAACTGGAGCATCCAGATTGCAAAGTATCGTTGGTCCGCTACCAAGTCAAAACAATGGCGGTTCATGCGGAGCTTGAAGTTATATAAAATTATCCAGAAAGGAATAAAAACTATAAACCAATTATTCACTATGGAAAAGAAAGAATACACCTGTCCTATGCATCCTGAAGTTCAGAACACAAAAGAGGGTAAATGTCCGAAATGTGGTATGAATTTAGTGGAACAGGACACCAAGATATATCAGGCGATGAGGCAAAAAACCAACCCTGCACATATTCTAGAAAAAACAGCTCAGAAAAATCGTGGTGTTCTTTATACATGCCCAATGGATCCTGACGTTGTCTTGGACAGTCCGGGAAATTGTCCTAAGTGCGGGATGGAGTTGGTACCAATGGATCTGCCCGAACAGGAGGAGCATACTGGGCACAAAGGCGCTGAGCAAGATTTTCGCAAGCGTTTTCTTGTCACTCTCCCTTTTGTTATCATGACGATGTTTCTCTCACCGAGTATCCAAAACTGGATCGTGTTTAGTATTAACTTTCCTAGAGCTGAATGGTTAGTTTTCGCTTTAGGGACTTTTATCTTCTTTTTTGGCGGCATACCTTTTTTCCGGGCAGCTAAAGGCGAATTGTCACATCAAAATCCTGGGATGATGACTCTGGTAGCCTTTGCTATCAGTGTAGCCTATCTATTTTCCCTGGCGACTACCTTTTTGTTCTCTGGAGAGTCTCTGTACTGGGAAATGGCAACTTTAATTTCAGTATTTTTATTGGGGCACTTCTTAGAGGTGAGAGCAGTTAGAGGGGCTACAGGTGCTCTAGCAGAATTGGCAAAGATGACTCCTCCCATGGCTCATTTGGTACACAATGGGGGCATTAAAGATATAAAAACCAACGATTTAAGAATAAACAACCAGGTATTAATTCGACCAGGTGAAAAGATTCCAATCGACGGGATTGTTATTGACGGGGAAAGCGCCGTTGAGGAATCAATGATTACCGGTGAGTCTCGTCCAATCAGTAAACATAAAGGCGATCAGGTGGTTGGCGGCTCGCTAAATCAAGATGGATCGCTAATTATTGAAGTTTCCAAAATTGGAGCTGATACCGCCATTGCTCAAATTATGAGATTAATCAGAGATGCCCAATCCTCTAAACCTAATGTTCAATACCTAGCTGATCGAGCAGCAGCGATTTTATTTTATGTTGCGCTGACAGCTGGGATCGTTTCCTTTGTGGTTTGGGTATTTATCCTACCCCATGGAATAATTTTTGCTGCTACTGTCGCAGTAGCTGTAATTGTAGTTGCGTGCCCGCATGCTTTAGGTTTGGCTATTCCTACAGTTACCACGATCACCTCGACACTAGGTGCTAAAAATGGCATTTTGATCAAAGATATGAAAGGTTTGGAGATTGCCAGGAAATTAAGTTATGTAGTTTTTGATAAAACAGGCACTTTAACCAAGGGAGAATTTGGCGTTACAGATATCATATTAGCTCATAACTCAAAACTTCAAACTCAAGATTTATTAGAGCTAGCAGCAGCAGTGGAAATAAATTCTCAACATTCAATAGCACAAGGTATTGTTAATGAAACAAAAAAGCGAGGCTTAAAGATGCCTGCTGTAAGAGAGTTTAAGTCTTTTCCAGGAAAAGGAGCAAGAGGCAGAGTTAATAGCGGGGAAGTATGCGTAGGCAATAGAACTTTAATGGAAGAACTTGGAATCTCAAATCTCAAATTTCCAATTTCCGATGAGGAATTCGAGGGAAAAACTCCTGTATATGTGGTAATCGATAAGCATTTCGCTGGAGCGATATTTTTAGCAGATATTATCCGAGAGGAATCAAAAGAAGCGATCCAAAGATTGCATGAGATGGGTATAAAAGTAGCAATGTTGACTGGCGATATTCATGATGTGGCAAATGAAGTAGGTAAACAACTTGATATTGATACTGTTTTTGCTCAAGTTTTACCAGAGGATAAGGTGAACAAGATTAAGCAGTTACAGACTCAAGGAAACATTGTAGCTATGGTTGGAGATGGTGTTAATGATGCTCCGTCTTTAACTCAATCACATGTTGGTATTGCTATTGGGGCAGGAACAGATGTTGCCGTGGAGTCGGCCAGTATTGTGTTAATGCGCAATGATCCAATGGATGTGGTCAAAGCTATCGCACTCAGTCGCAAAACCAACAACAAAATGGTTCAGAATTTGGCTTGGGCAACAGGATATAATGTCTTCGCCATACCGATAGCTGCCGGTGTGCTTTACCCTGCTTTAGGAATTTTACTTGAGCCTCAATGGGCCGCATTGTTGATGAGTGCTTCCTCGATAATTGTTGTCTTGAATGCGTTGCTTTTAAGAAGAGCTAAATTAACAGTGTAAGCTTTAAAGGAGGTGAGTGATGAAAAAAATATTAGTATTTTTATTGCTGGGCTTTTTTGTGACAACAAAACCTGTTTTTGCACAAATGGGTTATGGAATGATGGGAGATTTTAATGATCAGTCTCAGGAGTCTAGTGATTCTGCAACAAGTGCCCAACAAGATTTAACAAACTTAGTGAATCAGCTCCTTCAATCTCAAGGAGTGAGTAATACTAATCAACTAGATTGTTCTAAGATTAATGCTGATCAACTCGAGCAACTTGGTGATGCTTGGATGGATGTACAGATTGGTAATCAGCAAGCTCATCAGGCAATGGATCAGATGATGGGAGGAGAAGGCTCAGTGAGTTTGAATAATGCTCACCTGATTATGGCAGAAAATTATTTAGGTTGTAGTAACAGGCAACAATTAGCCAATCCTGATTCTAATGCCACAAGTAGTGGTTTTTGGCCAATGATGCTAGGATTAAATGGAGGAGGTGGTTTTAATATGATGGGTTATGGTTATGGAGGAAATTTTGGTGCTGGAGCGTTAGGGTTCCTTACTTGGTTAGTTGTTTTAGTAGATTTAATCCTACTGGGGATATATTTGTGGCAAAAGGTCAGAAAATAACTTAAGAATTAAAATCTGCAAATCCAGGATTTACTAAACGGTTATGGCCATCAAGATGACTAATCGCCGCCACATCTTCTGCTGAGAGGGCAAATTCTGTACTAGCAAAGTTTTCTTGAATATGCTTTGGGTTTGCAGATTTTGGAATAGCTACAATATCTTGGCTGATTAACCAGTTAAGTACGATTTGAGAAGGGGTTTTCTCATATTTTTTGGCTAGCTCTAAAATGACTGGTAAGTCTAAATCTTCTCCACGACCAACTGGAGAATAAGCTGTAACTACGATCTGATGTTGGTCACAAAACTCTTTTAAGTCTGCTTGATTTAGTGAAGGGTGAAACTCAACTTGGTTATTGGTAATTTCTACATTTGTTGCTAATGCTTCTTCTAAGCGCGGAATCGTAAAATTGGAGACTCCAATTGCCCTGATTACTCCCTCATCTTTGAGTTGAGCAAAAGCAGACAAAGTATCTTTAATAGGAATGGAGCTGTTAGGCCAATGAATCAGTAATAAGTTAAGGTAGTTAGTCTGTAGCTCTTCCAAGTAACGATGAGCAGAGTCCAAAACTTCTTGATGCTCAAGGTGAATAGCAGGAATTTTGCTGGTGATAAAAAGTTCATCTCTTTTTAGACCCGAGTTTTTAATTGCTGCTGCAAGTTCTTGGTGATTTCCGTAACCATCAGCGCTGTCAATATGTCGATAACCAATCTTTAAAGCTTCTTCAACCGCGCTTTGGCACTCTGATCCTGAAAGTTGCCAAGTACCCAAACCAAGAATGGGAATTTCTGCTTGAGCATTGAGTCTTAGCTTTTTCATCTTTTAGGATCTTAACAGAAATTAATTAATTTGTCTGTATTAAAAATGTAAAAAAGAAGTTTAAACAGCAGCTAGGGCATCTTAGGCTGCTTTTGAGTGAATATTGTAAAAAACTGCTTTACTAAATTCTTCCTTGGCTGCAGTAGTGTTACCCTGGTGAAGATAAATTTGTCCTCTTAATAGGTAGAGTTCAGAAAATGCTCGGTTGCCACCACCTAAAATTTGATCAGTTAAAACAAAAACTTGCTGGTAATCGCCTAATTGATAATAAGCCTGAATTGGTTCGATTTGATACCACAGTGTACGAAAAGGCAGCTTGTTTTGCGCTTTGCTAAACTGATCGATCGAACCTTGGTAATCACCAACGTGGTAAAGAGCAACTGATAAATTAAAACGAGCAGTTACATTCTCCGGGTCAGTCTTTAGCTGATTTTGTGAGATCTTGACGGCCTCTTCCCAAGCAGTTTTTTCGTCGAGGTTATTCCCTAAAATCCTTTCTAATGTAGCTTGTTGATTTTTGGGAGCAAGCACTAAATATTCATAGTTATATTGCTGCCAGAGTTGATTAAAGTCCTGGTATGAAAAATGAATATTTGCGCCTTGCATTGAATCGTCTTGAATGATTTGTGCTGTTTGATCATCATAGCCTTTCACCACACGATAATGGCCAATATCATCATCAGCTTTGAGCAAAGTGAGAGTGATGACTGGTAGGCCTTGGGCAATAAATTGTTTCAGTAAGTTAAGATTACCAGCTGGGCGATGATAGGCGATTAGGCCAAATTTTTCTGCTTCCTGGGCTAATTCATCTAAACTGACAGATTTGTCATCATTATTACCTTGTGGATTTTGATAAGGTCTTAAATCTGCTCCTAATTCTGCTTGGCTTTTGTAGATTCCAAAATAGTAAAGTGCCATCGATAAGGCAGCTGGACCACAATTATTAAAGGTCTGGAAAATTTGGTAGTCACTTTTTAAAAGTTTAGTTTGAGGTAGGGGTTTTGAGGTTGGGGTTGGTTGTGATTTAACAGGAGTGGAAGTAGGTGATACTGCCTGTTGCACCGGAGATGTAGGAAGCCGAGACTGGTTGAGGTAAAAAAAGGCTAAGAGTCCAATACTAATCAAAAGTAAGAAAACAAGCTTGACCATTGTGGCTATTTTAGCAGAAATTGTGCTTTATTGAGTTGAAATATTATACATCCTATAGTATAATATCTGGCATGAGTAATCTTCCTGAAGCTGAAAGACTACAATTATCAGATGAAACTAATACAGCACTTCACCGGCCAAGCTGGGTTATTTCCAGACGATCATTTTTAGCAGGCACAGTTGCCACAGGGGCTAATGTTTTAGCTATTGCTATGCCTCGAACAGTTGGCGCAAGTGAGACCAAGATGCCTAATGATCCCAAACCAGAGACTCTTGTGGATAGTTTAAAGGGTGTTGGTGAAAAAAATGATGGATGGTTTGAAAGTGGATATCTAGGAGTACTATCAGGCGGGGTTAACAGTATTGTCAGTAGCTTTATAAGGGAACAAGGTGGAAGTTTTGCTGCTAGTTCTTATGCATTCAGTCCTAGAGAACAGGATCCTATTTTAAGAAAGATTATGGAGGCATCTCTGTTCAAAAAAAGTTTTGCTTGGGTGTTAGCCCCAATTGGAGAAGAATTTTTATTTAGATTGCTCCCAAAAACTCAGTGGGCTAATAATTCAGATAAAATGGATTGGTCTGTTGGGATTCCTACTACGATCTTGTTTGCCCTGCAACATAATATTGCAGTCACTTTGTCACCTTTCAGGTTAAATATTGATCGAAACCATATTAATTTAATCAGTTTTCCTCTAGGAGCATTCCTTTGGGACCAGCTGAAAACTGAGGGTTTTTACCACGCAGTTTTAATGCACTCAGCTCATAATATCGGTCGCTATTTCACAAGCGTGGTTAGAGATAATCACTCAACAATAACTCCACGGCGGAATAAATAATTACCAGATTCCTGATATGATTAAATAGAAAAAGGTATATTCCATGAATAGCAACGACCAATCACAAGGATTCATTTGGCCTGAAATGCCTGAGCCCTGGTCTTATATTGTTAAATTCCTCGCTAAGTATGCAATCTATATTGTCTTGGGGATTTTATACTTACTAAATAAACTAGGCATAACATCATCAATCCCTTCGTTGATTGTTTTTAATATATTTTTACTGGGGATGGGTTGGCTTTTTCTCAAACAGCAGTTAACTCTGTTGAAGATATTAGGCTGGATAGTAATTATGTTTGCTATTTTAATTACGCTGTTATCAGCTTTGTCTATTATTTTTCCCCTTTGGCTGTGGTGATAATTTGCGTTATTATGTTATGAGCCTCTTACCTCATAATGAGCCTTTGCAGACTCGTCTCGTACTTCGTAATAGACACCCTTGGTGGTACCTCTTTTTTTGATAAATCCCTGATTTTGTAACTTCAACAAATCATATCTTAAGGTCCGAGGGTTGACTGCTAAAAACCTTCTTCTGATAGTCTCAAAATTAACTAACCCATGATCTTTAATAATGTTGAGAATTTCTGCTCTTCTGGGTAACAAATAATCCTCAGCTTCCATCTGTTTTTGCTCCAAGACAGCTTGCTTGGCCAACTGGGCAGTAGAGTTAAGAGCTTCCAGCATAAACTCCAGATAATCTGTCACATCTCGTTCGGGGTTTTCTAGAGTCTGGTAATAATTAGCCCGATGGTTATCTAGGTGTTCCTCGATAGACAGCAGTCCTTTCATCCCTAAGCCACCTTTGTGTAAAACAGCCAAAAGTAGCAGTCGACCCACTCTGCCATTACCGTCTAGGAATGGATGGATCTTTTCAAAAATATAATGGGCTAAAATTGCCCTGATGGGCACAAAAGTTTCCTTATTGCTATTGATATACTTGAGTAATTTTGTAAGTAGCGGGTTAATCTGGGTAGGTCTGGGTGGTAGGTATACAGCAATGCCGGCTGAGTTAAAAATAGCCTCCAAATTGGTTCTCAAGTGACCTAAATCTGTTTTTTCAACTAAGCCTTGCATGGTGATTTGATGAAGATTGGTGATGTCTTTTAAAGTCAGATCTTTGAACGGACGTTGGTTAACTAAATTAATTGCTTTTAAAATATTAAAAACTTCAATTTTTTTCTGATCTTTAGAAGAAGTTGTTTGTACCTCATCCCAAGTCAGAGTACTGCCCTCAATTCGGGCAGAAAACAATGAGCTTTTGAGGGAAGATTTTCTCCGGATATTATTTTCCAACTCTGGGGGAATGGCAACAGAATTTATTACTTCTTTGCAGCCCTCAATTTCCTGAAGCAGCTGAACTATTTTTGAAGTCAATTGAAATTGGGGAGGGATTAACATTAATTAATTTTACCTCATTTGAGGCTATTTTAACATTACCAAAAGTAACCTAATATATCCATATATGACCTAATATTACTAAAAAAATAGCTCTTGACTGACCAACACTGATAAATTATAATGAATATATATTCAATATAAGCATGAGGGGAGGTGAGGAAAAATGCCAAGATTAGATCGTACTGGTCCACAAGGTTTTGGGCCCAGGACAGGTAGGGGTTTGGGTCCTTGCGGGAGAGATTATGCGTTTGGGCGAGGTTGGGGTGATAGATTTGGTTGGGGTTTTGGAGCAGGATACGGTCCGATAGGATTTGGACCAGGATGGTTTGCTTCTCGGCAATGGACCAAGGAAGATGAAAAGCAAGCTTTGGCCAGTTATCGTCAAGATTTGGAAGAGGAGCTGGCTGAGGTGAAAAAGGCTGAGGAGGAATTGGCCCAAAGCAAGTAAAGTTAAAACCCTAACCTGGTTTTTCAGATTTCTAATCAAACCAGGTTAGGGGTAACTGATGATATTATATAAAAAAGGAGAGTTTTATGCCGCGACACAGATGTCCAAGGTTTTTACAATTTAAACCTGATGTTTATTATTTTAAACCTAGAGGAATTCCTTTGCGTTATTTACAGACTATTACTTTACAACCAGATGAGCTAGAATCTTTAAAGTTGTATGAGGTGGATGGTCTTGATCAAACCACAGCAGCAAAGCAGATGAGAATCTCTCAGCCTACTTTTGCTAGAATCTTGGATCATGCCCAAAGAAAAGTAGCCGAGGCAATTATCAAAGGTAAAGCAATTGAGATTCAGGAAAAAGGCCTTGATCCTTAGCTGATGTATCTTGATGAGTAATAGAGTTGTAGGAACAATAGACTTGTATGAGTAATAGGGTTATATGAACAATAAAAAAGTAACTTTAGGATTATTAGTAGGTGCCCTGGTACTTATCATTGCAGGATTTTTATTCACTAACAAACTGAGCAATATTTCCAATATCAAAACTTCTACTCAGACTACCAACTTAAGTTTAGCTATGCCTACTCCAGAACAAGTAGATCCCAGTCAGATTACTTTTTTCTATAGTGCAAGTTGCCCTCATTGTTTAGAGGTAGAACAGTGGATGCAGCAAAATAATTTTGAAAGCCAAGTTCCTATTGTTAAAAAAGAGGTTTCTCAAAATCAAAAAAATAGTCAAGAACTGATTAAAACTGCTGTTGCTTGTGGATTGCCTGTTGATACTATTGGAGTACCCTTTTTAGCAGCAGAAGGGCAGTGTTATATAGGAACACCGGATGTGATTAAGTATTTATCAAAGAAATTACCAGCGAATCAGTCAAGTGCCTCGGCTCAACTAAACTAATATCAGACAAGCTAGGGGATTAACAGTTTCATAATCTCAATACCTTCTTGATGGGCTATACTTAAGCGTGGAGAGTTTGCAATGCTTTGCTGGGTCTCAGTGAAAAAGCGTTCAATCAAACTTGGGGGGATCTGTAAGGCTTCAGGAACAGATTTAGCCCGACTTAAGATAGATGAGTCCTCATCAATAATATTGGGTTCAGCTGCTGCCATTGATAAGTAATACATTAGATGAGGAAAATTTCCATCGAAGCCAGTATAAACACTAAGTTGGCCATCAAGTCCGTGTTTGCCTGACCACATGCCAGTAAAATGAAATCTACCCTTCTTGAGGCGAACTGTTTGTCCCAAATAAACAGCACCAAAATTTACTTCACTGCTTTCTGATGTAGTTGGGGATTCATTATATCTTTGCGCAAAACAAAGCACTCCCATACCACTAAGTCGCGCAATAAGCTTTTGATCAAAGGTATTGGTCCACTTAAAGTCTTCTTGTGCACGGTTGAGAGTGGCAAAAAAATATGCGTTTCTAATTTCTGGGATAAATTGTAATAAATAACGCCAACTGGCATTCACAATTGGGTAATACGAAGGGTTCATTCTGACTTCAAAAACTCCCCGATCGTTGCGACTCATTTGGATAGGTGAGCCCTCTTGGTATTGAGACATGTTAACTAGCGCGATTCTTTTAAGAAAGCCTTGTGATTGTTCAACTGGATTGGGATTTAAATGGAATTCTGCACCCACAGTAGGAAAATCAAGGAAAGGTTCTAAATGTGACGTAGTATGGTTAAAAAGTGCTGATATAGCTGTTTCAGGGGACATAAAATGAGTCAGTCTGGCCAATTGCGATAAGCCCAAATCAGCAGTATTAGTTGGGTCAATGGGGTCTTGTTCGATTGCTCTAGCCATGCGAAATACGTCAGTGCTAAACTGCTCGTCTTGATCAATTGAACCGCCAGAGAGAAGATACATGGTGATAGCGCTGGCAATCGCCTCAGCGCTTTTAGGCTGACCAAGTAATGTCATTCTGGCGGTAAAACTAGCTGCTTGATGAGCAAACCGAAATCCTGTGTTTGGTCTAACGCTTCTGGTGCGAACTAAGCCACCAAGCATAAAAGCTAATCTGGCGGCTTGGTCGAGATTAATGTCGATATACTTTTCAAGAAGTGGCCGAACAAAAGGCATTTTAGTAGTATCATGCATAGCGCCAGAATCAATTTCTTTTTTGCTGAAAAGAAGACTATGTTCATTCGGTCCAACAAAAGATACTTTACGGTGAGAAAATTGATCAAGCATTGGCGAGAGAGCTGATGGTTGCAATTTCCACTTTAAACCTCTCAAAGTTTGCTCTTGGCAATATCCATTAGCCTGCATAAATAAAGTGGTGGCTCGGTGTGTACCTTGTAGACTACTTTCAAGATCAATAGGAGGGTGAAAATTGTTGAGGATAGTGGAATATAATGGATTTTCTGGAGAATAGCTACTCATGATTAGTGATTACAATTTATTCTTAACTCTTAGCATGAGCAGGGGTTTGGGCTGGTTCTCTGATTGGCTTTGCTGGTTCTCTGACAGGTCCTTTATCAGGGATTATTTCTGGTGCAAGTGGTTTTTCTCTTCTGTTTGGTTCTTTGTCTGGAATGCCTGGTTTGGCCAAGTATGATTCGATTAATGTTTCAACTGTAGTCATATCTTGTGAAACATTATATACAAGGACACGATAATTACAAAAGTAGCAGTTTAAAAAATCTTCTGTAGTTTAAGAACTTTATTAATGTTGTTCATGATTCCTAATAACCTGCCCAACATTAACCCACCTAAGCTGCTATAAGTAAAAGCTGATAGCTCGTCATTCGGGATAAATTCATTAAAAAGGTATCTACTGGAAATTCTTAGGATGATATAAAGAGCAATCAATAAAATGCTTAGTTTATCTCGGGTCAGTATTACTTTTTGGCTTTCCTCATGCCATTTCACTCGAGCAGCCAAAGCTGCCACAAACCCAATGAGAATTCCAGTCACTAGCCCTAAAAAGGCTAAAGGTAAACTAATTTGCCCTTGAATTAAATCAAAACTAACTACCCCAAAAACTACTAAAACAGCCACTATAAAGATATATAGCTGCAACAGAACTCTTTTGTGGACATACTTATGAGCGGTACGAATCTTTTTTATCACAATGGATATATTTTACTGGGAGAAAATTCCCTTGTATAGAGTAGAACACGAGTATTTTTATCAAAGGGGAGGTTCAAGCTTTTTTATATTGTTTAGCTTTAGGTTTTTGCCCCGGTAAGTAAGTAATTTTTGCTGATGTAGTTTTCAACTCTCTAGTTACTGTCTCACGAGATAGCCCAGTTAAAGAGGCTAGTTCACCGTGCAGAGAATTGATCGCTGGAAGAATTGGGGAGTGAGAACTGGACTGGCCGCAGGGATTGGGTCTGAACCGATTGGTCCAACCGGACTTCTGGGTCCAGAACCTTTAATTGCTGCAGGTTCTTTTGTAGCTGGGGATATGATTAGAGGTCATTATGTTCGAGAAAGAGCAGCCTTGTTAGCTGTTGCCAAATACCGGGGTATTGGTTTTTAACTTCATTTATTTCGATTAAACTCTCCTAACAGTAGCTTGGAAAAAAGTCTATCTAGGGAATCATCGATGGCTATTTGAGTAAAATCCTTAATTTCTAGAGGAACAAAGTCCTGCTTGGATACACTAGAGTTAAATCTTTGCGTTTTGCTTTTTTCCAGGACTTTAGAGACAGGAATCCAGTACCAAGTCTGAAAATTAGATTCTTCGTTGGAAAGAGCATACCAAACCTCAAGATTAAAATTCCGTTGCAGATTGGAATACTCAACTGTCTCATCATAGTCAACACAAAAATCTTTATATTTTTCCCTCACCTTTTTATATTCCACATCAACTAAAATAAAACCTAAGTGGGGTAGCAAGATCATATAATCTGGTCTGCGCCCGATAAAATATTTTTTTAGAGAAGGAGAGAAAGTTTGTAAATCCTGTTGGATATACCAATAAGGAATATTGTTTTGATCAAGCCACTCTTTAAATCTGGTTTCAGCCAGCTGGGCTTTTTCATCATTTGAAGCATTGTTCATGCCCAAAATATACCATTTTTAGCTTAAATAAGCCAGGCTGCTTGATGTAAGCGTCTGCTAGGATTGAGACACCTGGGAAAATATATGCTTAACTCCAGAGTGGTTATTGAAAAAATATGTCCAGGGTTATAAACAAATAATGCATTTCTACCCTTTAGTTTCTTGGTGGTTGATTGACAAGCTATAAGCCTTTTGCTATATTCCCAAACGTATGGAGACTCGTCAAAGTTGGCAAGCTACTAACCCCACCTTGCTTGATAGTTATAATGGACTTGGCCCCAGAGAACAAAAAGCAGTCTGGATGGCTCTGCACGGAATTGTCAGCTGGCATGATAGTGCAAAAGAACCTGCCCCAATGAGAGTAAGAATTAGTCCAGAAAACCCATTTGATTTAAAGGGATTTGCTAATGTACTTCATGAAATGAGAATTGGTATTGGTGAATCTTTGGCTCAAGAAAATGGAGTAGTTACCTTTCAGCCCAGACCTTATGACCGGACCTTTATGCCTCAAACCAGGGAAGATCTACTCTACACAGCCTCCGAATGGCTTAGGCAAACTCTTGCTGAAGTGCCAGGAGATTTCAGAGAATTTATCAACAGACTGAGGTCAATAAGCCCCCACTAAAAAACTCAAGCTTGCTGCTTATACCAAACTGCTAGGGCTATGAACAAAGATAACAAATTTAGTAATGCTAGAGTCAGAAGATGATTTTGCCAGCCATCAGTCACTAGAAATAATACCCCTAAAGCATAAATTAAAATAAAGGCAGGCTGGATTTTTTGTCCTTTGGAAAAAACTGAATGGCCCAACCCAGGATAATTAGTATCAAACCCACATTTGATAGCATGAGTTTAGCTTAGAGTTTCTGATGGTTTTTGTAAAGAACTAAGGTGTCTCTCTTGACAAGCAGCATCAGATAAGGTGTATGCTGAGAATAAGCTTAAATCCTGCCTATGCTAAATCCAAAACTAATCTTAATTTTGTTGGTCATTATAGCCATTATTGCCGGATTTTTCTTACTTCAGGGTAAATTTAGCTCTTTCCAGTCTAGTCAAAATAGCACCAGCCAAAAGCAGAGTATTTCCAATAATGGTACTTTACCCAGTGAACAAAATAGCCAACCTGCAGAGCAGGGAAATTCTGAATCATCTACTGTTTCGTCAAGTGGTGATGGATCGATGGCAGATGTGGCTGATGATCAAATGATTACTGAATGCCAACGAGGCAAGTTTGCTGTAGGTACGCAAGATCTTGGAGGAACGGTCATTTTGGGCAAAGAGGAACATGAGATCAATGGCCAAATGGTGGAAGTGTGTTGTCTGGCTAGTATTGACAGCGGGCAGAGTTTGGATGATGTGACCAATAAAGAATGCCGTAATACCAATAAAGAAAGCATTGGTTTATATAAAAATAGCGAGGGCCAATTTATTCCATCTGGAGCCTTCTATATGAAAGATAACCAGATTTGTACAGTCAGTTATGATGATGAGGGTAACGTGACTGGTGGCGGTTGTTATAACCAGTAAGTTGCAGGTTATAAAATTTGCCCCTTTTTTTCTAAGCAAGGAGTTGCTACAAAGAGCTAGTCTGGTCAAGTCATGATTAAAATAGAAAAAGGTTTTGCTGGGGTAATTTTAATTTTTTTGATCGTAGTAGTTGCCTTAATTCTTGCTGGTCTTTATTTTTTTAATAAAACTGTTCAAAGTCCGCAAGATAAAGGGACAACAGCTACAGGCAGCAATAATGAAGTACAGGTTTACCAGGAAACCACCCCCTTTGATCCAGAGAGTCTGACCCAAGTTGATCAGGTAACCAAAAGCCAAGATGGGGTTGTTATTCCCCCTAAATCTAGGGTTAACCTAGCAGTCCCCAGTTATTGTTTAGATGGCGGAAAGGGATTGCCTGATCCAGAGGAAGTCTGGCCCCAACTGTATTCTTATCAAAAAGTAGATATGCCTTTGTTTAATGAAATTACAGATTATTTAGATAGTCATAGTGATGCTGAGCAAAGTATGGCCCAAGAAGTTATTTGGGGTTTAGCCCCAGACTCACAGACTAAATTTGCAGATTTTACTGACGAGGAAAAGCAGTTTTTATTGCAAGTTGACTCCAAAGCCGAGGAAAAGATTGATTCTTATCAATATTACCAGCATATTTCAGTTGCCCGCTATCAATTTCCTGAGCAAACACCAACAAAGCTTGTACCACAGCCAATTCCTGGCAGCGGCCTTTATGCGAAAAATACGGATTATGGAGGTTATTCCCAAGATTTTGTGGAGGTCTATAATCCCACAGATCAGCCACAAACCCTTTCGCTGAAAAACTCTTCTGGTGAAGTTTTGGTAGCTGTGCCGATGTTTTGGACAATGACAGTGGATATTGATAATATCCGGCAACAGAATGGCATTACCAGTTTTCATCTGATAAAGAATGCCTTAGCAGCTGGTACGGAACATATTTCTTCCTATGATATTTTTGGCGGGCACGATTTTAGCCTCGGGCCAGATGGTCGGTTGTCTACTGGACCCAGTGGCTCGGCGGATATTCTCTATCCTGATGGTACTAAAATAGAAGTACCGCCCAATACAGTTTATTATCCTGATGATTATGATCCCAAGACTGGGAATTTTGGTCTACCTGATGCACCTTGGTCAAGAGCTTGGCTGAAGATCAAGGAACCTGCAAGGTATCAAAGATTAATGCATAGTGGAGTTGGAGGAATGGGCATCAGGGGTTAAATATGAATATAGGAAAAAATTGGATAGCCGAAGGATGGGAAGAGATTTCCCAGCAGGGCAATGCAAACCAGCAAACTGTCAATATCGGACACATTGATCCAGAAAATAAAGCTGACCCGATGCTTACTTCTGGCAACCCTTCTCAGATGTTAAACGGGGAAGCTGTAGCTGTTCATGGGATTACCACCCGTGGGACCATGACCAAATTTTTTGAAACCATGAACCAAATGGCTGCCAGCGGCTGGATGAAAGACTATACTCCAGGCAAAATTCAGCAGTTAAGGAATCAGTTTAATCAAGTCCAAAATGAAAAATATGATATGACTTCTGAGATTACAGTTGTAAAATATCCTGATGAAAAATCAGCTCAGCAGGCTTTAGAAAACCAACTTGCTCTACCTACTCAAGGTTTTGCTGGCTTGCAGATTCCCGGGGCTGATGGGAAAATGACAAGTTACTTAGATAATCCAGAAGTGAGAAAGCAGATGAGCGCGCAGCAAATCAGTTTGCTGCAGGAGATGACCGAGAAAATGAAAGGACAAGTCCAAACTGGCCAGCAAAAAGCAGGTTTGAAATATTTTATCGGCGAGTATTTGGGTTATCCGGCTGCGCTTTCGCAGATGGACAATCCAGCTTATCAGGCATATTCTGCTCCTAAGCCAAAAGTTAAAGTCAGTCCTAATACTTTCCAAGGTGGTGGATTTGATCCTTTAGCTGGCAAAGGGATTTTACCTAAAAGACCGCCAACAAAGCCTCCGCCCAAAACTCTTCAAGGCTGTTTAGCAATTAAGGTCGATAATTACATTATTAGCGGGTCTTTGCTAACAGCGGCCGAAGCTTTACCTTCAGCAGGTGATTTTTGTGAAAGTCTGACACAATATAAAACCTACATTGAGAAAGAGGAGGTTGAAGGTAAAACATATACCACTAAGCATGTTGTTCCAGTAGCCAGCAATTTAGCTGCAGAAGGATATGCCAATAAAGAACAGGTGGGGAGGATATGATTAAAAGTTTTATTAAAGCGATTGGCTAAACTAAAAATTGACATTGCTAACAGGGAGAAATAAGATAAAGACAAGGATAAAAATGGCTGCCCAAAGTAAAACATTTAGCATTCAGTCTGTTAACCCAACCGTGGCTTGTCTGATTCTGACAGCTCTGACAGTGGTAGGAGTGTTAATCAGTTTGGGTAGCAAAAATCCTTTGTGGATTATTCTCCTGATGTTACCAGCAGTGGTTTACGAACTTTACCGGACTGAACCTGGTGCTTCCACCAAATTTAGTTCAATTTTACTGCTGGTAATTTTAATTTTAGAAATTGGGCTGCTGGTTTTTGGTATTCATTATGATTTGGCCAAGTTTTTGAACACTGATCAACAGTACATTGCTGGTTACAGTATTCCTTTAGGGGATGTGCAGATCTTTGGGCCACTTGTGACAGCAATTCTTTCAGCCATTTTAGTATTTCGGACTTATGGCACTTACACTAAATGGTTATCGGTGATAATTGCCCTTGGCTCACTGGTGGCAGTTTACATTATTAATCCTGTCTTTTTTCAAGAAGCACTAAAACTTATTATCAGAGGGTTATTTAACCAATTATCCTATTCAATATGAAAGCTTTGCCCAAAAGCCCAGCATATTTCCCTCCCACTTCAGCGATTTTCGGAGCAATAATATTACTTTTAGTAGCTTTTTTGGGAGCGTTTACCTATTCTGCTTTCCATTTTAAAGCTAGCTCTGTTTCTGTGCCAACCATTGGCGGTGGTCCCAATCAAGAAAGTCCAGTGACTCTGCCAAATTTGCCTGCTGGCAGTAGTGAAAATTTACCATCAGGTTCAACTGTTCAAACCAAAGAAGAGGGAATTGCTGTCTGCCAAAAAAGCGGGGTGGACTATTGCTGGTCAGCTGTGGCAGTTTCTTTCAAGGATTTGAGTGTTTGCAACCAAGCTCCGGATGTCAAAAAATGCCAAGATGATGCCAATCAATTGATACAAGCTAACGCTGATTATCAAAAAGAACAAGGACAAAATGCCAATCAGCCTTAAATGGGGAATTGCTGTGATAGTTTTTATCATCCTGCTGGTAGGAATAGTTTTACTGGGCTTAAAAGCTGGCCAGGTTTATGGAGGTACATTTATAAAAATGTTTCCTCAAGGTATTACCAGTAAATTGTCAGCACCTGCCAGGCTCAGTCAAACTTTACAATCTGTTACTCCCACTGTCACAAGCAAGCCCACTCCAACAGGTGTGAGTTCAGCAAATAATCAATTTGTCCTACCTTTTTCCAATACCAGGGCGGTAGTGGAAGCTGATCTGAAAGATTTAACCCCCTGGCAGCTGAAAGTAGCTAGGAATGAAATATATGCTCGTTATGGACGTGCTTTTGTCAGCCAAGACTTGGCTTGTTATTTTGCCAAACAAAGTTGGTATAAAGAGAATCCAGCATACAGTGACCAGAGTTTGTCTTCTCTGGAAATAGCTAATGTAAATTTTATTTCCTCATTTGAGAAAAAGATTAACAGTCCCTTAATTAACCACGACAGTGGATGTCAGTAGATCTTTAGACTACCTATTTTTTCTGCGATTTTTTCTCCACATTTAACTTACCGTGCTTTGAGTAAATACGTGATTTTGTTAACTTTCTGATTATTTCTGATATTGCTATACTGAAGAAGTGAAAAAAGTACTGTTTGTCTTCGTAATAATGATGCTGGGTGGACTTTTCTTTGTTGATCCTGATCCAAGCTATGCCGCTGGTTGGTTAGATAGCAGCTGGGGATATAGAATGCCTATTACCATCCACTATCAGAGTGTAGCTGCAGATTTAGCAGACTTTCCTGTTTTAATAAATTTGACTGACTTAAGCCATATTAACGACAACGGTGCTGATATCAGGTTTACTCAAAGTGATGGGACTACCCAAGTTCCCCGGGAAATTGAGTCTTTTGCTGATGGGACACTGTGGGCTTGGGTAAAAACTGACTTATCTCACAGTGAAGATACTGTGCTTTATATGTATTATGGTAACTCTGCTGCTACTGAACCTGATGCCAGTTCTGACTATGGCAGCCAAAATGTCTGGACTAATGGTTATGCTGGAGTGTGGCACCTTAACGAAGCCGGAACTAACCCTGCTGCCTCAGACTCCAGTTCAAATGGTAATAGTAGCACCACGCAAACCTGGACTCCGGACACAGGCTTGATAGCGGGTGGAGGTACTTTTAATGGGTCATCAAACTCGATTAACATTCCCTCAAAGGACAGTTTAAATCCAGCCTCAATTACTGTATCTGCGTGGGTCAAAGCAGATGTCAATAACAAGTGGCAATATGCCGTGCTTAAAAACAACCAATGGGATTTTGGCCGGGATAACAGTGGGAAATATTATTTGGCTGCTTGGAACAGTGATGGTAATAATGTGGCTGATGAACATTCAGTTTCTTCAGCTGATACTGGATCATGGGAGCTGATTAATTTTACTTATGATGGTTCCGAGGCAAAATACTATGTTAACACTGGAATAGTAATTGATAAGGCAGTGACCAAAAGTTTGATGACCACAGAAAATCCGGTTAATATTGGCAGCCAAGGTGGGTCTAGCAATTATTGGGATGGAATGATTGATGAGGTAAGAATTGCTGATGTGGCGCGTTCGGCTGATTGGATTGATACTGAATATACTAACCAAGCTGATCCGACCAAGTTTTTAACAACCGGGGAAGAAGAGACAGCCCCAATCTCTACTCCTACCCCAACCCCAGCTTCTCATAATCTATCTCCAGCAGAAAATCATGCTTCTTCACCCGTCTGTTCGGCTGTTAAACCAATTGGGAACCCTGACCTGTTCCAAATTGATACTAATTCTTCTTCAGCCAAGCTTTACTTTACTACTTCAAAAAGCGATGTTTCAGGGTATTTAATCTCTTATGGACTCACTGCTGATGCCCAAGATTATGCTACTAAAATTTACTATTCAGGTTCCAAATGGATAGTTGATAGCACTATAAATGGTTTATCATCTAACACTGCTTATTATTTTAAAATTAAGCCTTTAAATGGCTGTAACAGTGGAGAGTGGAGCAATGCCATGCTGGTCAAAACTAGTAGTCAACCAGCTACTTATTACCAAAATCTGTTATCCCAAGTCCAAAATATTGCTGCTAATGTTTTAGGAGCAGCAACTATTGTCAATCCTAACCAAGCTGTTCCTTCTATTAATAGCTGTTCTTATATTGTCGTTGCTGGAGATACTCTCTGGGATATTGCTCAAAGGAAGTATGGTAATGGTACAAAATACCAACAAATTATTGGTCTCAATCCAGGTATTTCTTCGATTCTTCATCCCAGGCAAACTTTAACTCTTTGCCATTAAATCCTGGTGTAATTTCCTCATGAGTTTAAAAATAGTATATGATTACTAAAGCCTTTTGCAACATCAAAAGGTCCTCTCAGGGTTTTTTGTTGCTTCTTTATCTTATTCCTGACATAATCAGTTCATGAAAGTCCATGCTTTTATAGATAGTCAGAATCTAAACTTAGGAACGAGCAAGGATATAAGGAAAAAAGGGGAATTAGTTTATAAAGGATGGAAGTTGGATTTTAAAAAATTTAGAAAGTACTTGACGGATAAATTCCGGGTAGACGAGGCATTTTTATGTATAGGATATATCAAACAAAATGAAAGTTTATATAAAAAGCTCAGAAGCGATGGCTATAAACTGATTTTTAAACCTACTGTAAAAGATCATCAAGGTAAATCAAAGGGAAATGTTGATGCGGAACTAGTATTACATGCTGCTGCCATACAATTTTCTAACTATAATAAAGCAGTTATTGTATCTGGTGATGGTGATTTTTATTGTCTACATGAGTATTTGGAGAAGGATCATAAACTGCTTAGAATCATCATTCCTAACTCAAAGTCAGAATCCTCTCTTCTGAAAAGATTCCATCGATATAAAACATTTATTGAATTTGAAAAGAAGAAATTAGAAAGATGAGTATTAGAATGGGAGGCGTTGCATATAACACGCAGTCATATGTTCGTTTCTCCCTAGTGATGAACATAGGATAACATAAAAAGAGATGAAATTCAATATCATGAATACCAAGAAAGGTTGGGTTTTGTTCTGAAAGTTGGAATTATTGGTTTGCCTAATGTGGGTAAGTCCACTTTGTTTAATGCTTTGTTGAAAAAGAGGGTGGCTTTGTCTGCTAATTATCCTTTTGCCACGATTGAACCTAATGTAGGAGTGGTAGCTGTGCCAGATGAAAGGTTGGGAAGACTAGCTGAGTTAGTCAAAAATGAAGAGAGGATGGAAAGTTTGCCACCAATAGTCCCAGCTGTGGTGGAGTTTGTGGATATTGCTGGTTTGGTAAAAGGGGCCTCCAAAGGAGCGGGTTTGGGTAACCAGTTTTTATCACATATTAGGGAAGTGGATGCTATTATCCATGTTTTAAGAGATTTTGAGGATGAGAATATTGTGAGGGAAGGTGCTATTTCTCCTGATGAGGATAAGCTAACAATTGAAACTGAGTTAGGTTTGGCAGATCTGGAAACTGTGGAGAAATTAGTCACCGCTCAAGAAAAACAGGTCAGAGCAGCCCATGACCCAGTTGAGCAAGCAAAATTGGAGATTCTACAGCAGATTAAAGATGAATTGGCTACTGGTAGAATTTTGGGAAAATATGAGATTGCCGATGAAAGGATCAGACATTGGTTTGCAACCTTACCGCTTTTAACGATTAAGCCAATTTTGTATGTTTTCAATGTGGCTGAGGATAAATATCAAGCCAGAATAAAACAACAAGCAGAAAGTGGTAATCAAGGTGAAATGGTAATCTCAGCTAGGTTAGAAGAGGAGTTGGCTGATTATTCAGAAGCGGATAGAATGGCTTATCTGCAGGAATTAGGTATTGAGCAAACTGGTCTGGAAAGGTTAATCCAGCAAGCATATCAACTCTTAGGGTTGATCTCCTATTTAACGGCCGGAAAAAAAGAGGTGAGAGCCTGGACTATTAAAAAAGGCACCAAAGCTCCTCAGGCTGCCGGGGTGATTCATACTGATTTTGAAAAAAAATTTATTCGCGCTAATGTGATTGAATATCAAAAATTACTTGAAGCAGGGTCTTTTAGTCAAGCTAAGGAAAAGGGCTGGTTAAAAACTGAGGGTAAAGGTTACCAGGTTAAAGATGGTGATGTGATAGAGTTTTTGGTTGGTAGCTAGGTGTAAGCAGGATTGGTATTTTTTCTTTTCAGTGTCAGGTAAACAATCCCCCCAATAATAAGTAAAGCCAGAGCAATTCCTCCAATCAATAAATAGTTAGTTTGAGCTTGATATTGAATGGTTAGGTTAAAGTCTGGAGATGTGGCTGAAACATCAATATTATGAGTTTCTGTTTGCCCATTTTTAATAATTTCTACTTGATGATTGCCTGGTTCAACATCATTAAATTGGGCAATGCCTAAAGAGTCTGTGTAAATGGTTTGTGTCTCAGAGTGCAAATTTACCTGAACTCCAGAGAGAGGTTGGTTAAGTTGATCAACCACTTTAATTTTCACTGTTATTCCTGCGGCTTGAGCAGGTAATGAATTGTTAGGAGCAGTATTAGGTAACTGAGTAGTGGGAGAAACAGTGGGACTAGGAGAAATAGCAGGATTTGCTGATGAGCCAGGATCTGTTGTAGCTACTATTTGGCTGGAGTTTTCTTGGCTGTGAAGTTTGGTGCTCGCAGAAAGCTCATTGGACCAATCACCAGAGGCACACCCATTAGCAGGCATGACTCTAAAATAATAAGTGGTATTGGGTGATAAGGCAGAAACTATATAAGAGGTTGTGCCAGGCCCACCAATATTTGTTGAGCTGTAGATATAATTGTCGGCAGAAAGACCATATTCCAAAATATACTTCGTGTAAGGATCATGCGCACTAGTAAAATAGATCTCAATTGAGGTTTGATCTAAAGCTGTGGCAGCATAAAGCCAAGGAGCAGGTGAAGAAGGAGGAGAATCTAAACAAGCTGGTGGACCAGCTGGGCCAGGGGCTGAGAAACTGGTAGAGGCTGAAGGTGTAGGGGTGGGAGTTGAGGTGGGTGTGGGAGTAGGGGTATTAGTGGGAGTAGCTAAAGTAATATAACCCCAGTCAATAGTATGTGGATCTCCAGAAGTTGGTGGTAAAGCTCCATTGATCCTAAAAGCAAAAAGCAACCTATCATTAGAGGATCTGTTGGCATAAAGTACTGGAATGTCTGCTGAACCATCTGCTCCACTTGATCCTCCAGGTGAGGTATAAAATCTGTTTTCTGATCCTAAGCTGCTTCCATCAAAAGTTTTATAATCAATGCTACCATTATCTCCATTAGTAGTTGATTCTATATAGGCAATATAAACTTGATCCAAAGTGGCATCATAAGCAATATCCATAGTGGGGGCATAAGAGTGAGTTCCATTGGCAGAATAAACATTAAAGGTGGAAGAAGCATTGTTACTACTATCCAGGTAAGCAATGCTATCTGTATCTCCAGAGGTACCATCCTTCCAGCGAGGCCATCCTACATATAAACGATCATTAGTGGAGTCCAAAACTGGTTTAGTAATAAGCTGATACTTTAGACTATAACCACTGCTGTTATCGAAAGATCCTACTGTAACAGGAGATTGCCAGCCATTACTAAAGTCCAGGCTGCTGCTATTCCAAGCTGCCCGGTAGGACAGAATTGAAGAGGTCGCTGTTTCAGCTGCAAAAACATACAAATCATCTTTATAAGTTCCGCTACCACCTCTGATGATTGCTGAGGCATCAACTGCTCCTGAAGCTGCTGAAAAAATTTTGTCCGCTGCCACAGCAGGTGGATCAGTGGCAAAAGTATCCCCACTTCCATCTAGGGCAACCCAATTACCAGCAGATCCATCAGCAGAAGATAAACTCAAGTGTCTCATGGAACCCCTCACCTCTGCTAAGCTACTACCATGTTTGCTCCAAATAGCAATTAAACTACCATTGGTTGAACCATCATTGACCCAAATTGCCACTGGTTGTTCAAGCACTCTGGAGCTAGAAGTGTCTAGTTGTAAATTTATATTGCTAGAATCTTCCCTGGTAATTGCTGTGATATTATTTGAACCATCGCGAGTGATACCATAACGGCGATAAATAATTCCATCAGAAGCATTTTGGGCAGCCCATATTACATGTAACTTATCATTAATACTGTCATAAGCCACTGAGGCGCGTGCTAAAAAATCATACCCTTCCGAACCTTGAGTCCAAGTTGCTCCTTGATTGTTGGACCAAGCCCAATGATGAGTAGGATTAACTCTATTTTGAGTCATCCAGATATATTTACCATATTTATCAATTGTCCAGACTCCTCCTTGGCTAAAATTAACTGCATCTGAACTGCCATCGGAGGCATCAGTAGTCCCTAAGTTAGCATAAGTGCCATCAGCTTTACTGTTTTGCTGAGGAAATATACTAAAAGTTAGACTAAAAATAATTAATAAGATTATTCCAGTGACAGTAACTAGTTTGGGCATTGTTTAATTTTGTAAAACAAAATCCTGAGATTATTGTAATCATAGTATCTAAGATACTGCTAGTCGAGTCAAATTATCAGATGAGAAAAAGCCTCATCTTTGGTACTACTATTGAATTTAAATGTATTTCCGGGTAAAATTGCTAAGATATGACTGAGGCTGGAGAATGGTATGGACCAAATGTTGAGTATCTTTATCGCAACAAGAGTGTTACAAGTGGGTGGAATAGAGAAAGATGGCTCAATGTTGCCAAAGTGAGTTTGGGATTATTGGCAACTCTTAGTTTTATTGGAGTGGTAGGAACTTCCATTGCTCAACAAGATGCCTTAGGTATAATTTTAGGAATGAGTGGTGCAGTAATCTCTTGGCAATTGTTAGTTTCACCAGTCTTAAACAGCCCAAGTCAAAGAAAATAAGATGAATAACTATGCTTTAACATTAATTATTAAGCCAGATTTGGATGAGAAAGCTCGTCAGGGCATTTTAGAGTCTATAACTAAACAGATGGATAAGGTAGAAAAAGAAGAGATGTGGGGAGCCAAAGATCTGGTTTATCCAATTAAACATCTAAATAAGGGGTGGTATGCTCATTATTTGTTTACTGCTTCACCAGATAAGATTAGTCCTCTTGACAAGGCTTTGAAAATAAACGAAGATGTAATCCGATATCTCATTGTCAGAGTTTAAAATGCATAACGGATAAAATTGCTTTAGAACAGTAAATACTTATTAGTAAAACAGTGCGTGTTAAAATCATCTAACTGAAATTATGGCCTCAAGATCATGGAACAGAGTTGAATTAATTGGTAACCTAACACGAGACCCTGAGCTTAGATTTACTCCCTCTGGTGCCGCGGTGGCTTCTTTTGGCGTTGCAACTAACCGGAGCTATGTTACTGAGGGGGAACGAAAAGAAGAGGTTGATTTTCATCGAATTGTTGCCTGGAACAAACTGGCTGAGCTTTGTAACCAGCTTCTAAAAAAGGGTTCAAGGGTATTTGTCTCAGGTAGGTTGCAATATCGTGATTGGGAGACTCAAGAGGGTCAGAAAAGACGTGATGCAGAGATTGTGCTCGAGGATATGATTCTAATCACACCTAAAGGAGGAGGGAGTGGTGAAGATTTTAGTGAGGATATTAGTGAGTCAGTTTCGGAAAGAACTTCATCCAAAAGCTCTTCTCCTAGTGCCGCAAAACAATCTGCTCCTACCGATGATACTTCTACACAGCCAGCCGATGATACAAAACAACCGACAACGGAAGAAACCAAGGAAAATACTCCATCAGAATCAGTTGCTGATGATGACCTTCCTTTCTAAGAGACGTCCTCTTGTCTGATAGTAAGCTTCATAGTATAATTTCCAAGTTATGCCAGTTCGACGGACTGTGACACAAAAACATCCTGTAGCAAGTGTAGTTGCAGCTACAAAAAGCACCGATAAAGCTTCGACTAAAGAGGCTACTACTAACGTGAGAAAATCAGACAGTCAGATTGATCATAAATCAACTGATCTCCAAAGCAAACCTAAGAAATATTGTCACTTTTGTCAGAGCAAAACTATCCCTCATTACTGGGATTCAAATTCTCTGAAAAGGTATATCAATGATCGAGGTAGAATAGTGCCTAAAGCAAGGACTGGTACCTGTTCCAAACATCAACGCTGGCTCAGCAGAGAAATTAAAAGATCAAGACACCTAGCGATGTTACCTTTTGTGGTGAGAATTTAAGCTCTTAGTCTCCTAAAAGAACTCTTGTTTATGTTACACTAGATTTGATGCTCAAATTAAGGGGTCTTTATCTATATTTTCCTGTTCTGGATAAATTAAAAGCAGATCGGGTCATGTTATGGCTAGATAAAAAAACTGACCTCACTCTGTCGGAAAATAGATTGGGAAATCGTTTGCTCTACCCTCAAACTATTCCAGTTACTCCAGAGGAAATGGCTTTTGACTTGGCTTTGCTGCGTGAGTTAATTGCCTTACAGCCTGACCATTATCTAAATCGCAACTTACGCCGTCTAATTGTCCCGGAGAATCTACTTGATCGTTTTCCAAACTTGTCTCAAGTTTGTTGGGCTATGGTTGATGCTTTTCAACCATTGGGAGTCAGTACAGTTTATTTAAGATCTGAGAGATTGGGTTTGAAAAGCATTGGCACTGTCATTAAACCAGAAAAAGTTAACTCGGATGGAATAGTCAAGCTGTGGGTTGCTGAAAAATCTTACCAACTAAAAGTTGGTAGTTTATTTGCTATTCCCGTTAACGCACATCGAGTAGATGTCAGATTTGAGTCCACGGCAATTTCTCTAATGGGTAAATCAAATAATACTACCCAGGTTATTGGTGGTGATTTGGGTTTGCTGATTGATCTTCGTAAACCACTCAAAAAAGAAACAGAAAGTTAAATAATGGAAGAGTTGTTTGTGAACAGGCGGTTAAGGGTCAAAAAGGATGCAGTGATCCATATCGTCCGTCACCTACCGCCAATTAATAGTCAAATTCACGTTAAGTTAAACCAAGAGCTCTCGCCAATTGATGTTTTGGGTGAGGGGCAAACTCCGCTTGGCTATCGCAATGTCCGTTTAGCCAGTGAACTCAAAGTTGCCCCTAAGCAGGCTTTACAATATCTGAAAAGGGAGTTGGGACAAAGTATCTATAAGGGTGAGTTACTAGCCTCAAAGGATGAGTTGTTTGGCTTTAAACAAACTGTACTGTTATCTCCAGCAGATGGTGTGTTGGATTCTTATGATCCAGAGCGTGGTAACTTAAGGATGAAATTAGTTCCTAAGTCCAGTCGGCTGGCTAGTGGCGTTTATGGCTTGGTTGATAAGATTGATCGACAGGCATCCACAGTCACAATTAAGACATTGGCAACGCTGGTTTATGGAGTATTTGGCTCAGGCCAAGAAAGAGAGGGGATTTTAAGAGTATTAGAATCTCCTGATCTATTAGTCGGCTCAAGACAAATTCCTAATATGTCCAGCAGACAAATCCTGGTAGGTGGGGCAATGATTTTTGAAGATGGTTTACAAAAAGCTCTCAGCCTAGATATTTCTGGAGTTGTGACCGGTGGCATCAATGCGATGAGTTTTAAATCAATGGTGGGAGGCAATTGGAATCTCTTTTCCAAACAGTGGTCTGATGTGGGGATTTCTGTCGTGGTGACAGAAGGGTTTGGAGCAGTTCCTTTAGGTGAAGATATTTTTAACATTTTAAAAAGTTACCAAAATGGTTTTGCGATGATTAACGGTAATCGCAATAGATTAATCTTGCCATCACAAAGTAAGGATAGTATTATGTATATTCGTAGGACAAGTTTACCGGTAACTGCTCAAGTCAGTAGTGATCCTATCGGTACAAAACCTGCGCAATCTAATCTTGATGTTGAACCAATCCCAGAGATGGATGTCGTTAAACTAGAATCTGGTGATAAAGTGAGGGTGATAAGTGGAGCGTATATTGGTTTACAAGGTACTGTCAACGCAATTGACCAGACTGCTACTAAGTTACCTTCGGGTATTACAGCTGTGATGGTTACTGTGACCGGTAGCTCCAGCAAAGTAAGAGTGCCTTATTTAAACATTGAAGCTATTGCCTAAAGCTTACATTGTAAATGAGCAGATCTCTTAATTACAAAATGCACTAAAGTTTTTATTATTGCATCATGAAAAAAATATTACAGACATTATATCAAGGTTTCCGCCGAGTTAATGGTGGACTGATTATTATTATCATTTTAGTCTTTGTTTTGGGTTGGCAATTAGGCCATCGAGATTATCAGTTACAGGTCAAAAATTACCAACCTAAATTCAGTGTCTCTAATCAATTGCCTTCTGATCAGAATGTCAATATTGATTTTAGTCTGTTTTGGCAGACTTGGAATTTACTCTCAGAAAAGTATATCGATAAAAAAGCCCTTGATCCTCAGAAAATGTATTATGGGGCTATTCAGGGAATGGTGGCAGCTGTCGGTGATCCTTATACAGTCTTTTTACCACCATCTTCGCAACAAACTTCTAAAGAACAGTTAGGTGGATCTTTTGAAGGAGTTGGTATCCAGCTGGAATATGATAAAGATAATCACTTAGTGGTTGTCGCTCCACTGAAGGATACCCCAGCGGATAAGGCAGGAGTGAAAGCAGGTGATTTGATTGTGGGTATTAATGGCAAAGATACTACTAACCTGTCTCTGCCAGATGCAGTTAGTTTGATCAAAGGTCCGAAAGGAACTAGTGTGACATTGGCTCTTTTGAGTGCCAATGATACTAAACCCCATGATATTACTATCACTCGAGATACTATTGTGGTAAAAAGCGTAGAGTATGAAAGTAAAACTACTCCTACTGGGAAAAATGTGGCCTATATTAGAGTTGCTAGCTTTGGAGAAAAAACTGATTCAGAATGGGACAGCGCAGTCTCTCAAGCTTTAGCCAATGCCCCACAAGGAGTAGTAGTAGATCTGCGTAATAACCCAGGTGGTTACCTAGATTCTGCTGTTTATTTGGCCTCAGAATTTTTGGATGGAGGAACAGTAGTAATGCAAGAAGACGCTCAAGGTAACCGTACTAAAATGGATGTAATCAGGGTTGGTAAGATGCTCAAATTGCCCTTGGTGGTTTTAATTAACAAGGGTTCGGCCTCGGCTTCAGAGATTTTTTCAGGAGCGATGCAAGATCGGCAACGAGCCACACTAGTTGGAGATCAGTCTTTTGGGAAAGGCACAATTCAATCAGCTGAGGATTTACCAGAAGGCACTGGAATTCATATCACTACTGCTAAGTGGCTAACTCCAGATGGTCGGTGGATTCACCATATTGGACTAACTCCTGATATGAAGGTAGATATGGGGACTGATCCTGCCAAAGATCCTCAATTAGATAAGGCTTTGGAGATTCTGGATAGCAAATGATTTTAAAAAGCTACTTTTCAGTAATTTCTCAGTTTGGTGTAGTAGAAAGAGGGTATATAATATCGTCATGGATAATCAGCTCAGAAATGATTCCTCAAAAGCCTTAATTATTGTGTTAGCAGTAATTTTAGGAGCTGTGGTGGGCTTAGGTGTTTTTCAAGCAGCAGCTAAGGGTCTGATTCCTTTGCCACAAAGTTTAATTACTTCCTCGCCAGCTATCACTCCGCAGAAAACTAACACCATTGTCAGTGAGGAAAATGCTGTGATTAATGTAGTAGCCAAAACTTCTGGTTCGGTTGTGGCAATTGGTGCTCAACAGACTGTTTTCAACCCTTTTGATCCATTTTCTTCATCCAGCAGCCAGGATAATACAGTGGGGACTGGTTTTGTGGTCTCCGACAAAGGCATTATCGTTACTAACAAGCATGTGGTAGCTGATCCTTCGGCATCATACAGTGTAGTAGATAAAGACGGTAATAAATATACTGTGACTAAGATTTATCGTGATCCAATTTTAGATCTGGCCTTAGTTCAAGTTAGTGGCAGTAAATTACCAGCTTTGGATTTAGGAGACTCTTCTAAACTACAAGTTGGCCAAACAGTTATTGCGATTGGAAATGCCCTGGGTCGGTTTACTAATACTGTGACCACAGGCGTGGTATCTGGATTGGGTAGACGTGTTGTGGCGGGAGATCCTTTGTCTGGTTCAGCGGAGTCTCTGGATGATTTGATCCAAACTGATGCGGCCATTAATCCGGGTAATTCTGGAGGGCCACTACTTAATTCTGAAGGGCAGGTTATTGGTTTGGATGTTGCTACCACCGAAGGAGCCCAAAATATTGGTTTTGCCATTCCCATTAACTCAGTCAAGAAAACTGTTGATGAATTTGTCACCACCGGAACTGTCAGCAGACCTTTTTTGGGTATCTCTTACCAGTTTATATCACGCGATGTGGCAATTATGAACTCGGTGCCTCAGGGTGCTTATGTCCAAAACGTCATTACTGGATCATCAGCGGAAAAGGCTGGTATTAAGGCTGGGGATATTATTACTAAAATTGACGGTCAGTCAATTGATAGTGAGACAACGATTTCTCAATTAGTAGCCAATAAAAAAATAGGTGATAGTTTGAGTATTGATTTATGGAATAACGGACAGACCAGGACTGTCACAGCTACGTTGCAAAATGCTCC
>JAMCSY010000006.1 GCA_023379125.1 Patescibacteria group bacterium
TTGCCTAGAATTTGGACGATACCCCTAGCTATTTTGTTTTGTGTTTTAACAATCTATTTTGGTTGGGGAGAGGTTAAGGGCCTTTATCAAATAAACAATCCTAGCATTGTGACTGCTGGTAGGGCAGCAGATCAAATTTTGCCAAAAGATGCAATTGTGGTGGCTCCTTATCAGGGTGATACAGCTTTTTTATATCAAACAAACAGACCTGGGTGGCCAGTAGTGGCATATCCGATTAGTGTATTAATTTCGCAATACCATGTTACAGCTTATGTTTCCGTAAACTATGATGATAAAACAAATTGGTTAATGAAAAAGTATACTGTTTTAGAACAGACCCCACAATTTGTGATTATTGACTTAACCAAGCAAAGAGAGCCTATTTTACCTGGAGAAGTGGAGCCAAGTCAGTGAAAATATTAATGCTGACACCTTATCTACCTTATCCACCCTCTTCAGGTGGGCAAATTCGTTCCTATAATCTAATCAAGCAATTATCAAAGAAACATCAAATCACCCTTTATTCCCTAATTAAGGATGCTAAAGAAAAGCAGTTTGTACCAGAGTTGGAAAAGTATTGTCAGCAAGTTAAAGTATTTGAAAGACCAACTAAGCCTTGGACTTTGAAGAATATCTTGAGAACTGCCTTTTCTTATTTTCCCTTCGTCGTGATAAGAAATCTTTCTGGAGAGGAACGAAAAAGTGTTGCACAAATCTTGAAGACTGAGAAGTTCGATATTATTCATGCCGAAACATTTTATGTTTACCCGCACATTCCCAAAACAAAGATACCGGTCGTCTTAGTTGATCAGACCATTGAGTACCAAGTTTACCAGCATTTTGTGGAGAGTTTTCGTTATTCTTTTCTCAAACCCTTGCTGTGGATTGATGTAATGAAGATTAAGTACTGGGAAACTCATTACTGGCAAAAGGCAGCCAGGACCGTAGCTGTATCTGATGCTGATGCACAAAAGATGGGAGAGATTGTGAAGGGCTTACATGTTAGAGTAATTCCCAACGGTGTAGGTGAGGATTTGATGGATGAAACTCACTTACATTTTGCAAAAACAATTCTCTTTATGGGCAATTATGACTGGATGCAAAATATTGAAGCAGCTCGTTGCTTAGCTCAAGAAGTCTTTCCACTGATTTTGCAAAAAGTGCCCAATGCTAGATTAGTTATTGCTGGGCAACATACGGAGAAAATCCAAAACTTAAAAGCAGTAAACATTGAATTGTTGGACTTAAAAATTGAAGATACTAAGGGTGTAAAACGCGCCTATCGAGAATATGGTGTGTTAGTAGCGCCGCTTTATGGTCCAGGTGGAACTAGATTAAAGATTCTCGGGGCGATGGCAGCCAGAATGCCAGTTGTGACTACTGATATTGGTATCGAGGGGATCGAAGCAGAAAATAACAGCTCAGTACTGTTTGATAAAACCCCTCAGCAACTAGCTCAGCTAACTATAAAAATTTTAGAGGATCGTGAGCTCTATGACAAAATTGCTAATAATGCGCGTAAGTTAGTCGAAGAAAAATATACATATCAAGCCATTGCTGATAAGCTTGATGCAATTTACAATGAGGTCCAAAAACCAACCAATACATAAGCATAAACTGAACATTGTTCAAGTAAACTATAATGCAGACGGTTATTTGATTGAATCACTCAAAACAATCAAGCATGTTAGCGATGAAGCAGACATTGCAGTCTGGATAGTTGATAACCATTCCACTGATCAGAGTATTGCTCAAAGTCAAGGGATTTATGATAAAGTCCACTATATTCTCAATCAAGATAACAAAGGTTTTTCAGCAGCTAATAATCAAGCTCTCAAACAGATCAAAGAAGGTTTCATTTTGTGTCTAAATCCTGACACCAAATTGGAAGTAGACACGCTTGGCTACATGCTTGATTTTATGGAGAAAAATCCACAAGTAGGAGCAGCCAGTTGTAAAGTTGTTCATGAAGATCACAGTTTAGATTGGGGTTCACATCGCGGTTTGCCTACTCCTTGGGCCTCTTTGTTATATTTTTTAGGCAACGATCGGCTCTATCATTTATCAGATCGTAATATGCAGGTTCCTCATGAGGTTGATGCAATTTCTGGCTCTTTTTTGCTCACCAAAAAGTCTGTTTTGGATCAAGTAGGTTTATTTGATGAAGACTATTGGCTATATGGTGAAGACTTAGATCTTTGTTTTAGGATTAAGCAAGCAGGCTTTAAGATTATGTATGTGCCAGAAGTGCAAGTTACTCATCTTAAAGGTATTAGTTCTGGTATCAAACAACATAGCCAGGATCTTACTACTGCAACTAAGATCTCACGACTGAGAGCTTTTAACTCATTTTATGAAACAATGAAAATTTTCTACGGTAAACATCTAGCTGCCAGTTACCCCTTTTTTGTTAACTGGCTAGTTTATTTGGCAATTGATCTTAAGTGGCAATTGGCCAAAAGTAAACTTCGCGTATAATTTTTTAAAAAAACTAATGAAAATCTGTATCGATGGTAGATTATGGTTTGAAACTGGTGTTGGTCGGTATATTAGAAATTTAGTTGCAGAATTGGCAAAGCTTGATCAGAGTGATAGCTACTTTGTGTTACTTTTGAAAAAAGATTTTGGCAAAATTGATCTTACACATAATTTTACTAAAATTGAAGCAGACTTTCGTTGGTACACAGCAACTGAGCAAATTAGACTACCAAAATTACTTAATAATCTACAGATAGATTTAGTGCATTTTCCTCACTTTAATGTTCCACTTTTTTATCAGGGAAAATTTGTAGTGACTATTCATGATTTAATCCATCAGCATTTTCAAACTCGTCATGCGACTACTCAAGATGGTTTGACTTATAAAGTTAAGACTTTGGGTTATAGGCACGTTTTTAATCATGCAGCCAAGGGTTCACAAAATATCCTAGTACCTTCTCAGTTTGTTAAAAAACAACTTATTGAGCAGTGGCAAATTAGTCAGGCAAAGATTACCGTAACTCCCGAAGGTGTAGAAAAAGATTTTTTAGCATTGGTGGATAAAACTAAGAATCAATTTCTTCAGGTTTCCCAAAAATATCAAATTCAAAAGCCGTTCATTTTTTATGTGGGTAATGCTCATCCTCATAAAAATATCCCTGGTTTAATCAAAGCTTATCAACTGGCTAAAAAACAAATTCCTCAATTAAGTTTAGTCCTATCTGGGCCAGATAATTATTTTTGGAAAAAGATTAAAGAAAATTCTCCTAAGTCAGGTATAGTTTTTACCGGTTATGTGAGCGAGGAGGAGTTAGTAATGTTGTATCAAAACGCAGCGGCTTTTGTGATGCCTTCTTTTGAAGAGGGTTTTGGTATTCCTATCCTCGAAGCAATGGCGGCTGGTTGTCCTGTCATCTCCTCGAATGCTGCTTCTTTGCCAGAAGTAGGCGGTAACGCAATAGACTATTTTGATCCCCACAATGAACGCGAAATATCACAAAAAATAATTAATATAGCGAGTAGTCAAAAACCTTCAATAAAAACAGATCTGATCCAAAAACAGTTAGCGAAATTTAGCTGGACTAAGCTGGCTCAAACAACTTTGGAGGTGTATCGATCATGCACCTAAGTTTAGTTCACGATGACTTGGTGCAATGGGGTGGAGCTGAAAAAGTTCTTAAAACCTTGTCAGACATTTTTCCAGAAGCTCCCATTTATACATCTGTGGTTGATTTTGCAAATCCGATGATTAAACACAATTTTGCACACAAACAAATTGTGACCTCTTTTTTACAAAAAATACCAAGTTGGAAAACCTTCTATCGAGCATTATTACCGCTCTATCCTCTGGCTTTTGAGCAATTCGATTTTTCGGAATATGATCTGGTGATCTCTCAGACTACACGCTTTGCCAAATCAATTATTACTAAACCTGACACTAAACACATTTGTTATTGTCACACACCGCCTCGGTTTTTGTGGAGTTACCAAAACGATCAGTATCTGTTGCTAAAACCCTATTTTCACTACCTGAAAAGATACGATAAAATTACTGCTTCACGCGTCGATTATTGGTTAGCTGGATCAAAAAACGCTCAGCAACGTATCAAAGATATTTATGGAGTTGACTCACAAGTTATCTATCCATTTGTTGAGGAAAGATTGACTGATGTGTCAAATTTTGCTGGTGGGTACTTATTGGTAATTTCTCGACTTAATCGTTACAAGCGTGTTGATTTAGTTATTAAAGCTGCTCAGCAACTAAAATTGCCTCTGAAAATTGTTGGCCAAGGACCAGAAGAAGGCCATCTACATAGTATTGCTAAGGGAGATATAGAATTTGTTGGTGTGGTCAGTCAACAACTGCTAGAGAGATTAGTTGCTGGTTGTAAAGCCTTAGTGGTAGCGGGAGTTGAAGATTTTGGTCTAACTCCCATAGAAGCAGAGAGCTTTGGCAAACCTGTGATTGCTTTTGGCCAAGGTGGAGCTTTAGAAAGTGTTATAGATGGTCAGACTGGATATCTCTTTGATAAACAAATCGTGGCAAGTTTAGTTGAAGCTTTATTGAAGCTGGAAGAAAAAGGTTATAATGAAAAAGCCTGCTTGCAAAAAGCTCAACAATTTAGCAAAAATAAATTTACATCTGAATTTACGAGTTTGGTAAAATCTTATGCCTGAAAAGAAAGATAATTTTATGAACGGTGATCAAGACTTAGCAGCAGTAGAATTTTCTCTAGAAGCAGAAGCCGCAGAAAACGGTGCTTTGGAAATACAAAATAATTTTGTTTACTTATTTCTCAAACGAGCTGTGGATGTTTTTGGGTCTGTGATTGGGATAGTCTTACTTTCTCCGTTCATGCTGCTCACGATTTTAGCAATTAAGATGGATTCAGAAGGACCCATTTTGGCTAATACTCCAAAAAGGGTGGGTAAAGATGGTAAGCTTTTTCGGATGTATAAATTCCGATCAATGTACAAAAACGCGATCCAAATTTTACAACGTGACCCTAAGCTAATGGAAGAATATAAGAAGAATAGCTATAAACTTAAAAATGACCCTCGTATTACCAAGGTTGGTAAATTTATCCGCAAATATTCAGTAGATGAAATGCCACAATTTTTTAACATCTTAAAAGGGGAGATGAGTTTTGTGGGACCACGAGCTTATTATCCTTTTGAATTAGAAGAGCAACAGAAAAAATACCCCAACAGTCGTAAACACGTCAAAATTATTCTACGCGCCAAACCAGGATTAACTGGTGTATGGCAAGTCTCCGGCAGATCAGAAGTTAATTTTGACAAACGAGTGGAAATGGATGCTTTGTATGTGCAAAAGAAATCAATAGTCTATGATCTACTTATCATTTTAAGAACTGTACCAGCAGTACTTTTTGGACGGGGCGCTATTTAAATTGTATAATTTGGTAGTAGTAAAAATTATCAGCAAACTTTAGAATAAAGAATGTGCTTAAAATTTGCCCAGCCCCGAATTAACTAATTAACTATTGAAGGTAATCTTATGGCTTTGAAGAATCTAAACAAGAAATTAACTAAGATAGACTTAAATCAACGGAGTCAAGGAAAGGCAGGTAAAAAATTGTTGATTAAAATTGTTATAGCTTTGGTTATTCTGGGACTGGCCATTGGTTTGCCGGTCAGGTCAATAATGGTGCAAGCCAAACAACTATCTGCAGCCTCAAAAGTCTTATCAGCTGGTCTGAAATCACAAGATTTAGATCAAATAAAAACTGGTTTAGCCGATACAAAAACAGCAGTTGATGGTATTAATACTTCGCTAAAGTGGTTAATCTGGATACGTCCCATACCCTTTGTTGGAGGATATTATGCTGATGCCCAACATTTTGCCAAAGCTGGCTCATTGGATCTGCAAGCTGCACAAATTATGGTGGATCAACTGGAGCCGCGAAAAACTGAGTTAGGTTTAAATGGCCAAGCTCCGGTTGGTCAAGATCGAATTGCTCAGGCAGTTAAAATATTAAATGCTGTTTTACCACAGACTGACAAGATTCAACCTTTATTGCATCAAGCAAGGGGCGAAGTGGATTCAATTGATACCAGTAAATATCCAGCCAGTTTTCGCGGTACCTCTGTCCGTAGTAAAGTAGAGTTGGGTAAACAACTGATCAGTGGGGTAGATGTATTACTGACAGATAATAAAGATTTATTACAAATGGCCCCCCAGGCACTAGGTAGTGATCAGCAAAAAACTTATTTGTTACTTTTCCAGAATGATAAGGAGCTACGAGCAACTGGTGGATTTATCACTGCTTATGCTTTCTTGGATATTAATAAGGGTAAGTTTACTACTTCATCCTCGGATGATATTTATCGCCTCGATGAACGATTGATTGAAGCCTGTCAGAGTAAGATCTGTGATTTGAAACCACCAGCTCCAATTGTGGCTTATTTGCCTGAGGTGGATGGAAAGCCTAGAGGTGCTTGGTCCATGCGTGATTCCAATCTTTCTCCAGATTTACCGACCTCAGCTCAGCAATTTGAGAGAATGTATAAAATGTTAGGCACAGGTTTGCCTTTTGATGGAATTATTACTATTGATACTCAGGTGGTTGAGGATTTAATTAGTATCACTGGACCAATTGATGTTTATGGAACAACTTACAGTGCTAATACTGATCCGAGATGTAATTGTGCCAATGTTATTTATGAGCTAGAACATTATTCAGAAATTGCAGCTCAAGGAGAAACGGATCGTAAAGCAATTTTGGGAACACTGATGCAGCAAATATTGTCTAGGTCACTAAGTGCTGGGCCAGACCAGCTACCTACTTTGATCCAAACTGGTATTAATTTAGCCAATGATAAGCACATTATGTTCTATATGCATGATCAAAATCTGGAAAGCGCGCTTGCCAAGCTTAACTGGACTGGACAAATTCTGTCTTCCCAAGGTGATTATTTACACCTTAATGATTCTAATTTTGCTGGAGGGAAGTCTAATCTTTATGTTGAGGAGAATGTCACAATGGAAATAAATATTGGTAAAGATGGTCAAGTAACTAATACAGTTACTATTGATTATAATAACCCCCAGCCATACAATACCTGGCTTAATGCTATTAACAGAGATTATGTGAGATTGTATGTGCCTTCAGGGTCAAAATTGGTTAACTCCAGTGGCTCAGATATCAAAGTGACTACTCAAACTGATGATACTTTGAATAAGACATATTTCGAAGCATTTATTACTGTCAGGCCTCAAAATTCCAGACAACTCTCTTTTGAGTATACTTTACCAAAGACATTCTCTGGAAAAACTTATCCCTTATTAATTCAAAAACAACCTGGGACCAAAGATTTTCACTATACAATTAAAATTAACGGTAAACAAAAAGCAGCCTTTGATCTCACTACAGATAAAACTTTAGACCTCGCGATCTAATTTTACATATGTATAATGCCTGATATAGGCTAATCAGTGTATAATCTTCGAGTATGCCAGCTGCTACTTCAGAGGGAATTATTATTAAAAGAACTAACTTTGGGGAAGCTGATCGAATTCTGACCATTGTTACTCCCTTTAAAGGCAAAATCAGGGTTTTGGCAAAAGGTGTCAGACGCATAACCTCACGCCGAGGTGGTAACGTGGAACTGTTAAATAAACTGAAATTCCAGATCTTTACTGGAGCAGGTTTACCGATCCTGACTGAAGCTGAAAGCATCCAGACTTATCCAAAAATAAAAAGTGACATTATTTTATCTGCCTATGCTTCTCATATCACTGAATTGATGGAAAGGTTATTACCAGAGGATCAGCCTAATTTAGCCTGTTACAAACTACTCAACTCCGTTTTAGATTTACTCGAGAAAAATCCACGGCAAATCTTTATTCGTGCTTTTGAGGTCAAAATACTGACTGTATTAGGATTTTGGTCTTTGAACCAAATTGATGCTTCTGATAAGATTAAACATCTGCTGGACTTATTATTAAAAGATAGTTGGCAAGAGTTAGCTGGTCTGCAGCTTGATGCTGAGACTGCCCTAGAAGTTGAAAGAATACTACGTTATTATATAGAGGGTATTTTAGAGGCATCATTACGTAGTGTAAAGGTTCTGCAGAAGATTAAAGAAAACTAACATGGATAAGCAAAATTTGCTAGAAAAATTAGTAGCTCTTTGTAAAAGGCGCGGCATTATCTTTCCCGGCTCAGAAATTTATGGTGGTTTGGGAGGCACTTGGGATTTTGGACCAGTTGGAGCAGAGATTAAGAAGAACTTGAAAGATCTCTGGTGGAAGGAAATGGTACAACTCAGAGATGATGTAGTAGGGATTGATTCAGCAATTATCTTAAATCCCAGAGTTTGGGAAGCCTCAGGACATGTGGAAGCTTTCACTGATCCCCTAGTGGAGTGTAAAGTTTGTCATGCTAGGTTTCGCGCTGATCACCCAGAGGAAATTGCTGAGCATGAAAAAACTCATGATAAAAAACCCCAGTGGACAGATCCTCAAAAATTTAACTTGCTGGTTAGATCCTATCTGGGTGTGCTCGAAGGCAAAGAAACTGAAGTTTTCTTAAGAGGTGAGATTACTCAGGGTGTTCATGTAGATTTCAAAAATGTGGTTAATTCTACGAGAGTAAGGATCCCTTTTGGGATTGCGCAAATCGGTAAAGCTTTTCGTAATGAGATTACCCCCGGAAATTTCATTTTCCGCTCGCGAGAGTTTGAACAAATGGAAGTTCAATTTTTTATCAAACCAGATGAACAAGAAGGGATGAAATGGTTTGAATATTGGAAGAAAAATAGATTGGACTGGTATATTAGTTTGGGAATTAGTCCTGACCATCTAAGATTCCATGATCATGAAGAAGGGGAAAGGGCCCACTATGCTAAGGCTGCTACTGATATAGAATACGATGCTCCTTGGGGTTGGGCAGAATTTATGGGAATTCACCATAGAGGTGATTGGGACTTATCCAGACATCAAAAGTTCTCTGGCCAGGATTTAACATACAAAGATCCAGAAACTGGGGGGAGTTTTTTGCCTTGGGATATTGAGACATCAGCTGGTGTGGACAGGTCTATTTTATTCTTGCTATTGGAGGCCTACCAAGAAGATGGCAAGAGGGTCTATTTAAAATTGGACCCCAGATTGGCTGCTTATAAAGCAGCAGTCTTCCCCTTACTGGCTAACAAACCAGAGCTAGTGGAAAAGGCAAATATAATTTATCAAAAATTAAAACAGGACTTAATGGTAGCTTGGGATAGTCGGGGTAACATTGGTGGTCGGTATGCTGCTCAGGATGAGATCGGGACACCATTTTGTATCACAGTTGATTTTCAAACTTTAGAAGATAACACAATAACTATCAGAGATAGAGATACAGCTCAACAAGAAAGAGTTAAAATTGAAGACTTGGCAAGGATGTTAAGCAGCAAAATAAATGAGCCTAAAAACTGAAATTGATAATGATGGTGGATTTATTACAGCGCCTGAAGAGGTTTTATGGAAAGTTTTACCAAGGTATTCTCCTATCGAAAAATGGTGGAGGATAAATCTTCTTAAACTAAGAAGTGCTATAGCCGGAATATTACCTAACAATAGAAGTTGCTCATTAACAGATAGATACTTATTCGCTCAAGTGTATGCTAGTAAGAAAGAAGCGTATTTAGCTTGGGCTAGGCGTATTGAATTGGGAGCAATGGATAGTTTAACGATAGTCAACGAACCACATGGTTTGCGGATTGCACAGGAGACTACCCAAAACGATATACTTCATTTACAATTAACTAGTGGACAGGATACAGCTTCTCAAGGCACATAAAATTACAGTTTTATTAATTAGTATCGTAGTATTGGTGGTAATTGCTGCAGCATTTTTTGTTTATAAACAGGTGATCGTCAAGTCTTCTCAGCAGCAGGCAGATTTGCCAGAAAAAGAACTATCTTTTGATCCGGAAGGACCTTATTCTGTTTTAACTCCACGTAGAGATGGCAAAGCAATGGAGGTAAATATTAAAAGAACTGCCTCTTTTGATTCAATTGGTTATGAGTTGGTTTATAACGCTCAAGGTGTTGATCGAGGGGTGACAGGTGATATTAATACTCAGGACAAACAGGGAGAATATAATCAGGAAGTCTTATTTGGTTCCTGCTCAACCGGAGGAAAATGTGTTTATGATGAAGGGGTGGAAAATGGCACGCTTACACTACATTTTAAACAAGGCAATCAGCCTTATCGGATAACTACTCAGTGGCATTTGCAGCAGCCTGATATTGCTTTGGGCACTCTAACCTCTGGAGATGGGCACTTTACTTACCAACTTGATCCTAGTAAGAATAACCTAAATTTAATTCAATATTCTATTATAAATGATCTCTCTGGAGCTCCCAAACTTCCCTCAGATAAACAAATTGTTGGTAAAGTTTATGCCCTAAATGTGCCAGTAGCAAAGGATCTACCAGCTGGGCAAGTGACCATTGAACTTCCGACAGATGCTCCAACAGGGTCCAAAATAGCCAGGTATACAGATGAAGATGGTAGTTGGACTGAGTTGGATACACAGGTTAATGGTAGTACCTTAAAAGCAAATTCCCCCGGTAGTGGTATCTTCACAGTTTTTGCAACTCCACAATCTTAAAGTCTTGTCCCAATCAGATTATGCTGTCATAATAAATATATGAGAAAGCTGAAATTTTCAACTAGGCAATCAGGTTTTTCTCCAATAATATTACTAGTAGCTGTGGCAGCTTTGGCAGGGATAGGTTATGGAGTCTACTATGCCTTACATCACAATTTTTTAATGTGGAATAATACCTCACCGGTTGTCCCTACAATTACACCTCAAGTTACTCAAGCTGTTGATGAAACAGCCAACTGGAAAATGTATACAAGCACTGAGTATGGCTATTCTTTTAAATATCCATCTGACCTTGAGGTTTTAAATTTGAAGGAGGTCGATAATGATCCAATGCTTAACGTAATAGAAGTTAGTTACAACAAAACACCGGTTATGACTTTTAGCTATTTCGCAAATCCAGATAATTTAAGTTTGCAAGAACTTGATAAAAAAATTACGACTTCTCCAAGTTCAAACAGTTATCTAGTTCCTGACTTGTATTCTCAAAACGATGAGGATGTAATTTTAGATAATGGATTAAGCGCTAGGTATAGAGCTCGATATATTTGTAAGCCAGCACTATGCCAAAGATACATAATTTCTAGTTCTGGTAAGGTAGTAGCTGTAACCGTATTTCCCAATGGGACTGATGATGCAAGAACTATTCTTTCTACCTTTAAATTTTTAGATCAAAAGCAAACTGTAGATACTTCCAATTGGAAAACATATACAAATACAAAATATGGTTTTTCTCTCAAGTACCCCAATAATGTAACCGTCACGAAAGAAAATTCAGGACCTGCTGCTCGTGGTATTACTTCAGTTAGCACTGGAATTGATGCTGTAACGCTGACCATTGATACCAAAAGTTGCGAACAAGGCCGAACTGGTTGTATGAGGTTAATTCATGTTGGAGTTTCCGATGATACTGATAAACTAACTTTAGACCAGATAGTAGAAAAAGATTTCTCATCATCAAATTTCGTACTAACTAGAGATTTTCAGAAAATGATTATTGGCGGTGAATCAGCGTTGATATCGATTAATGGTTTACCTGCTTTAGAATACTCTGCAGGAGCTTTTGTAGTTCACAACAATAAATTTTATGAAATTACGGTAGATACTTATGGAGTCACTTCATCTCAAAATGATGAATCTTTTAATCTGCTTAAACAAATTATTACTACCTTTAAATTTACTCAATAATTTTAGCTACCTTCTTTTGCCGTCATATTAAACTTAGTTCAGAATCTAAACTTCAGAAAATTCTGAAAATAGTTTAGAAAGGCAATTAAGTACTGGTTTAACTAATCCAGAACATTAAGCTATTTTCTTCTTGGTTTTAAGTGCCTAGTATCCTAAAGTTGATATATTTGATCACTCTTGACTGTCCGTGAAAAATGGTAGAGAATGGTTAAAGATGGTGAAAAAAGGCAACTGTTTTGCCTGAAATTGTCTAAAATACCTGCCCAAATATCATGTTTTTGGGCGAGTATCAAACCACATTTTCTGGTAAAGGCAGAATTGTTCTCCCGAGGAAATTTCGGGAAGAGTTAGTTGATGGCAAAGAAATTGTTTTAACTAGAGGTCTTGATGGTTGTATCTGGGGGTTTGAGAGTAGTGCTTGGCTTAAACAATCAGAAGCGCAACTGGCTATACCTGTTACGGAAAAAGAAGGTCGAGATTTAAGAAGATATCTCTTTTCTGCAGCTGAACAGGTGAAGTTAGATGAGCAGGGTAGATTTGTAATTCCAGCTCAATTAATTCTCTATGCTGGGATTAAAGATAAGGTAATGATTATTGGTGCTGGTGATCATTTTGAAGTTTGGGATAAAAAGTTGTGGCAGATAGTGATCAAGGAGATCGTTAAATGAACTACCACCTAGCAAATCTGCGGGGTATCTTATGAAACAATGAAAAAAGTTAAAATAACTAAAAAAATTACTCATAAAACAACAAAAGTAAAAGCTGGTTTTTTTGTAGCCTTGTTTAAGTTTTGGTTATCACCAGTGAGGTAAATATGACTATTATCAATAATATCTCTCATCGAGGAGATAATTTGTTAACTCAAAATCAAGAGACACCTAAGATCCTTACCAGGGTTAAATGGTTAAGGGTGGCCTTAATTAGTCTGGTTTTGCTTTGTGTTTTGGAGATTTGGATTACTAGTAGATTGGCAACTTATGGCACAAAAGTACAAGAAATCCAACAAGCAACAGCCAGATTGACTTTAGAAAATCAGATCTTGGAAAGTAAGATAGCAGAGAAATCATCTTTGGCAAATTTGGAAAAAACTGCTTCAGTTTATGGTTTTGCCCCTATGAAAAATTTTGATTATATTACTCCACAAAAACTGGCTGCTAAATGAACTACCATGCAATAAAGCTGCTGGGTATTCTATAAAATAATAAAAACTTATATCTCTTTGGTGTGGTATATTCAGAAAGTAGCTATTCAAAATGAGGCTGAAAATATTAAAAGTTGCCTATTTTGTGATTCTGTTTGTGATCGTGGTCAGATTATTTTATTGGCAAGTCCTGCGCTTTGATGACTTGGCAGCTCTGGCTGATGAGCAGCATCTAAAAAGTTCTACAGTAGAGGCTCCGCGGGGCCAAATCTATGCTAGCGATGGAGCGATTTTGGCAACTAATAAACCCACTTTCTTGCTGTATGGTGAACCTAAAGTGGTGGAAAATATTAATCAAATATCTGAACAGCTAGCCAAAATCATCTACCCACTAAGCTTGACTCCAGACCAAACGGCTGACCCTGTGCAACTAAATGCTTTAACTGATCAATATAAACAAGATCTGACAAAAGATTTATATTGGGTGCCACTGGCGCGTGATTTGTCAGCAGATACGAAGACTAAAATCGATCAACTTAACTTAACAGGTGTCGGTTTTGACAATGAGCTTAGCCGTTTCTACCCTGAAAGTTCCTCAGCAGCGCATATTCTTGGATTTGTGGGTAAAGATTCGTCGGGTCAGCAAACAGGCTATTTTGGAATAGAAGGTTATTATAATGGAGATTTGAAGGGTATTCCTGGGATAACCACGGAAGAGCAAGATGCCAACGGGAGAACGATTCTAAGTGGTACTTATGATGAGAAGGAGCCAAGACCAGGTCATGATTTGACTCTTAACTTGGATCGTACAGTTCAGTATTTCGTTGAAAAAAGACTAAAGCTAGCAATGGAAAAATATGGGGCAAAGTCTGCCTCAGCGGTCGTGATGGATCCTAAAACTGGAGCAATTTTAGCGATGGCCTCTTTTCCTAATTACGATCCTAACAACTACTATGATTTTTCTAAAGATGCTTACAAAAATCCAATTGTGGCAGATTCTTATGAGCCTGGTTCAACTTTTAAAGTTTTGATGATGGCCGCAGCAATTAATGAAGGCGAGGTAACAGCTGACACGAGGTGTGATATTTGTGATGGTCCAGTCAAGATTGGCTCATATTATATCCGAACATGGAATGATCAGTATTTAGGTGATCTTACAATGGACCAGGTGATTATTCATTCAGATAACACAGGTATGGTTTTTGTAAGTCGCAAGCTCGGACTAGATAAACAATATCAATATATTCAAAATTTTGGTTTTGGGAATTTAACTAATATTGATCTCCAAGATGAAATGAGTCCAGAAATCAGACCTAAGGAGCAGTGGCATGAAATTGATCAAGCGACGGCTTCTTTTGGGCAAGGCATTGCAGTGACTCCAATCCAGCTAGTCAGAGCAGTTTCGGCAATCGCCAACGGCGGATACTTAATGGAGCCACATATCGTACATTCAATTGATGTTGATGGTCAAGTCAGAATAATCCAGCCAAAAGTGATTAGGCAGGTAATCAGTAATCAAACAGCTCAAACTGTTACCCAAATGATGGTTGATGCTGTTAATTTAGGGGAAGCTAAATCTTTTGCCCCTCAAGGTTATAAAATTGCTGGAAAAACGGGTACAGCACAGATACCAGTTGCAGGACATTATGATCCCACTAAAACTATTGCTTCTTTTGTAGGTTTTGCTCCAGCAGATAGTCCACGGTTTGCAATGTTAGTAGTTTTTCAAGAACCATCAGCTTCTGAATGGGGAGCAGAAACAGCTGCACCCACTTTTTTTGATATAGCCAAAGATTTGTTTACCTACTATAATATTCCTCCGCAAATGTAGTTAAGTTCTATCAAGGGATGCTTAAAGTTAGAGCGCTATTTTCATAATCCCCAAAATAAGATCCTACTGGCCAAACTATGTAGGGATTCATATAATGACAGCAATGATTAGTGATCTAAAAGATAGTATTCCCCACCCGCTAATAAATTACGGGAAACATCTACCCCTGGCGATGTTAGCTAATCTTAAACATGGCTTCCCTGGTAAAAAACTTCATGTTATAGGAGTGACAGGTACAGATGGAAAAACCACCACTACTAATATGATTTATCAAATTCTCAAAGATGCAGGTTTGAAAGTATCAATGATCTCCACAATTAATGCAGTCATTGCTGGTAAAGTTTATGACACAGGATTTCATGTTACTAGTCCAGATGCTGAACAGCTACAAAGCTATCTTAAAAAATCTCTCTTTGCAGGAGATGAATATGTTGTATTAGAGGTGACTTCTCACGCTTTAGATCAGTTTCGTGTATGGGGTATTAATTTTGAGATTGGTGTGATTACAAATATTACTCATGAGCATTTAGACTATCACAGTAATCTAGATAATTACTTACTAGCAAAAGCAAAATTGATTAAAAATACTAAATGGGCTGTGCTCAACAAGGATGATAGTAATTTTATAAAGCTTTCTCAATTGACTAAAGGTAAAGTGATTAGTTTTAGTACTCAGAAAAACGCTGACTATAACTTAACAAGGTATCCTTTACAGCTACAAATCCCTGGTGAATATAATCTATCTAATGCCTTGGCAGCGGCTAGTGTAGCTTCGATCTTAGGTCTAGATAAGAAGCTTATTAAAAAAAGTCTGGAAAATTTTAAAGGTTTAGTAGGCAGGATGGAAGAAATTCCTAATAAGAGAGGTGTGAAGATTGTTGTTGATTTTGCCCATACACCAAATGCACTACAAGAAGCTTTGCAGACCTTACGCCCCAAGGGTAGTGGTAGATTATTTGCTGTTTTTGGCTGTGCTGGAGCAAGAGATGTAGGAAAAAGACCCCTGATGGGAGCCATCGCGGCTAGACTGGCAGATGTAATTGTCTTAACTGATGAGGATCCGAGATTTGAAAACCGTGAGGTAATTATTGGCCAGATAGCTCGAGGAGCTATTGAGGAAGGTGCTATTGAAGGGGTGACTCTTTTCCGTCAGCCAGAACGAAAAAAGGCGATCAAATTAGCAATAGAAATGGCTAAAAAAGGTGATGTAGTTGGCATTTTTGGTAAGGGGCATGAAAAATCAATGAATTACCGTGGAGTAGAAGAAGAATGGTCAGATCAACAAGCGGTAAAGGAAATATTGGTCCATGGAAAATAATCCCAACTTAAGCTCAAGTCAGTATAAACTGCTTGTGGCAGAATTAGGTGAGCTAAGGGTAAAAAAAGCGATAAATTTGGATGATTATATAGAGAGGCGAGTTGGTCTGGAAGTGCCTGCTTTATTTATTGCCACTACCATTCGTGAGCTAATTAGAGCGATAGATCTTTGCAAAGAACTTAATATTACTTTTCGAGTGATTGGCTCGGGTAGTAAAATTAACCAAACAGATTTTGATGGTGTGGGATTAGTGATTAAGAATCGAGCTGATAATTTGAAAATTTATGGTATCAAAGGTAAAGTATCACGGAGTGGTTTAGGAATTGAAGAAGCTTTAATTGAGGCTGATGCGGGAGCTAGTCTAGATAGGCTAGCACAATATAGTATGAAGCAAGGTCTAGGTGGTCTAGAAAGCCTGCTTGGTTCTCGGTGCACTGTAGGTGGCTCATTACTAACTCAGATAGTGGTTAGGGATAATACTCATCAAGTAAAGATCTTAAATAATCTAAGCCAGGTGGAAACAGTTGATATGTTAGAAATAAATCCTCAAAATATTATACTTTCAGTAATATTTAAGCTTAAAGCAAAACAGAATTAAGTTTGAATATAAAATAATGGATATTCAACAACACCCCCTTTGGAAAAATATCAGTCCTCTCAAAAAGCCAGCCCATTTAATGAGAAATTTTATGGCCAAAAAGATGGCTCAATTATCTTCACGTTCATCATTTATTGGGGTGACAGGCTCTGTTGGTAAAAGCACTACAGTCAAATTCTGTCAGGCGGTCTTAAGTAGCAAATACAACACGTTAGCAACAACACCTGACCTTTCTCCAATGTTAGCGATCCCTATTTTACTCTCCAAAATGCGCCCAAATGTTAAAAAAGCGGTTCTTGAAATGGGTGCAGAATTACCGGGGGAAATAGATTTTTATTTATCCTTGGTCCAACCAGCCACAGTTATTGTTACTAGGATTTCATATGCACACAGTCAAAATTTAGGAAATTTGAGCCAAATTACCGAGGAGAAGGGGAAGTTGATAAAACAGTTGCCAAAAAATGGCTGTGCCATTATTAACTATGACGATATACATTCGCGTAAATTAGCTAACTTAACTGAAGCAGAAGTTATTTACTATGGTACAGACTCACGCGAGTGTGCAGTTTGGGCGAGTAATATTCGTGTTGAAAATTTACAAACAGTTTTTGAATTAAACTATGGGGTGGAAAGAATTGAGATTAAACTCAAGATGTTAGGTCGGCATTTTGCATACGCTGCCCTAGCCGCGGCAGCTTTAGGTCTCAGTTGTGAGATGACGTTGGTATCAATCAAAAAAGGCCTAGAATCAATTGAACCTCAACAACATAACTTGCAACTCTTTGAAGGTTTAGGTCCTTGGATGGTACTCGATGATACGATTAGTTCCTCGCCAGTTGCCGTAGAAGAATCTCTAAATGTTCTTAATGATTTACCAGCTAGACGCCGAATCGTGTTGCTCGGGGAAATGAAGGATTTGGGTGGTTTCTCAGAAAATTTGCATCGTCAAATAGGGCAACGCATATATAAAGAAAAAATTGATTTGGTTTTGCTAGGTACTGGTGATACCAAATATTTGGCTGACGAACTACTAAGTCTGGGTTTTTCTCCAGAAAGGATGGAGGTAAATTTATCTAATTCTCAACTGGTGGCAAATACTTTAAGAGTTGCTGGAAAAGGTGATGTGATTTTAGTCAAGGGGTCACGGGCAGTCAGACTAGATGAAGTGGTTAAAAGAATCACTAGGCAAACGTAAATAAACTAACTACAATATAGGATATGGTACAACTATTGAGCCTAATTATTGTTTCGTTCTTTATTTCTGGGTTAATTTTAGTTCCTTTTATTGATCTTTTGTTTCACTTAAAACGTCGCTATAAAAAAGGCCAGATGAGCCGTGCTCAAAAAGTGGCTGATAGTTCCACTCCAATCCATAATCAGCTTCTAGCAGGTAAGGATGTAGATACACCGGTTGGTGGAGGTATTATAGTGATTTTAGAAATGATTATTCTCAGCGCACTTTCGCTATATTTAACTTTACATCGGCTAAATATTGATATTGTGGTCTTAATAGTTACTGTTTTGATGTTTGGTATGATTGGTTTAATTGATGACCTGAGAAAAATATTTATTTCCTTCAGTGGAAAATACGCAGGGATTAAGGGGCGTGCAATTCTAGTCTTGCAAATTTTATCGGCCTTAACAATTTCCTTGATGCTTTATTTTTTTGTCGGATTAAATAATATTTATATTCCGGTGATAGGCAATATTGTACTAGGTTGGTGGTATATTCCTCTATCAATGTTAGCTATTATCTCTTTTGCTAATGCCTATAATGTTTCGGATGGTATGGATGGTTTATCGACTGGTTTACTGACAATTTGTTTGTTTGCTTTTTTGGCTTTAGCAAACACCGTATTAAATTTAGATCTAGCTATTTTTGTAGGAGTTTGGATCGGAGCTTTAATTGCTTATTTGTATTTTAATGTTTATCCAGCAAGGGTCTATTTAGGTGATGCGGGAGCTTTTGGGTTTGGAGCAACTTTAGCAGTAATAGGATTGTTGACAGGGAAGATTTTGGGGTTAGCAGTGATTGGTGGCATGTTTGTGATTATTATTGGCTCTTCACTTCTGCAAATTATCTGGAAAAGATTTTTAGGTAAAAAATTATTCGCAGTAGCCCCTATTCATATGTATTTTAAATATAAAGGCTGGGAAGAGCCTAAAATCGTTGTCAGATTTTGGCTTGCTGGTGGAATTTTTGCCATACTGGGTTTATGGTTAGCTCTACTCTCTAAATAACCTAAGCTTCGCTTATTTAATTATTACACTTCTTTGACAGGTTACATATAGAAAAATACTGATAATTAATAGTTATGAATAATACTGAAGAGGATAACTATAAAAAACGACCGTTATGGCAATGGATTATGATCTACTCGATTATTGGGGGAATAATTTATTTTGCAGCATATTACTTTGTACTAAAACCGCCACATAACTACAATATTCCAGTAGTAGGCTGGTCCCAACCTCAAGAAGCAGTCCAGCAGCCAATTCAGCAGTTAACGCCTATGCAAAATAACGATACTAAAAATGTGGTTATACTGGATTCAAGTGGTTTTTCCCCTGCCACACTGACCATAAAAGCTGGATTTACTGTGATTTGGAAAAATAATAGTGGACAAAGTGCCACCGTGAACTCTGATCCTCACCCTATTCACACTGACTACCCACCTTTAAATTTAGGAACTTTTCCTAACGGTGGTACACTGCAGCTAACATTTGATAAACCAGGAACTTATGGTTACCATAACCACCTTAATCCCAATGAAAAAGGTACAATAATAGTACAGTAGCTTGTGAACCCTAGAAAGTGTTACTGAATCTAAAAATTAATACCACTGGAATTGTGTAACCTTAAGGTTGCAGCTCCCATTAAAAGTTACCTTTTTTATTCAAAAAACGTTAGAATTTATTCAGTGGTAAAAAGAATCAACCTTCATAGTAGTCTGGCAGGTGATAAATATAAACCTAATCAGACAGCACAATCTCATAAATATGTTCAAAAGACCAGCAAAATGGATTTTGTTTTACTTGGCACTGTACTGATTTTGTCTTTGTTTGGATTGCTGATGGTTTATGATGTTTCGCAAGTTCAAGCTTTTCAAAATTTGGGAGATAAATATTATTTTATTAAGCAACAAATTGTTTGGGCATTATTAGGATATGTTGCCCTACTTTTCTTTAGTATGTTGGATTATCACATTTTAGAAAAAATTGCTTTGCCTGCATTTGTTATTTCCGTGATCCTTCTTTTGCTAGTTTTTGTACCTGGGCTTGGTGTTATTTCTGGAGGAGCTCATCGCTGGCTCAGACTAGGTATTAATATCCAGCCTGCAGAAATAATTAAGCTATCTTCAGTAATATTTTTAGCTGCATTATTTAAAAAAGGACCCAGAACACTCCCCTTTATTTTGATCCTCGGGTTAGTTGGTACTATTATTGGTGTGTTCCAGCGCGATTTAGGCTCAGCAATTGTATATAGCATTATTGCCCTAGGCATCTACTTTGTCGCTGATGCCCCACTGGTATATTTTTTAGGGATGATTGTAATCAGTATTATTGGTTTTTTAGGTTTCACTTTGTCTAGTCAGTATCGCCGACATCGCGTACTAGCTTTTCTTGATCCTTTCTCTGATCCTCAAGGCTATTCCTATCACATTTCACAAGTGTTGATTGCTTTGGGCTCAGGAGGCTTATTTGGCTTGGGAATTGGACAATCAAGACAAAAATATGCCTATATTCCAGAGGTTACTACTGACTCGATTTTTTCAGTCGTTGGGGAGGAATTAGGTTTTGTGGGAAGTGTTTTTTTAATCGCCTTAATTGGTTTTTTAATATTCCGTGGGATCAAAATTGTCCAATCAGCTCCCGATCAGTTTGGTAAATTACTCGGAGCCGGGCTTATAATATGGTTAGGAGCTCAAGCTGTGGTAAACTTGGCAGCGATGGTATCACTGGTGCCTTTAACAGGAGTTCCTCTGCCGTTTATATCGTATGGTGGCTCAGCCCTTTTAGCAAACTTAGTAGCAGTAGGGATACTACTTAACATTTCTAAACAAAAACTAGAATAATTAATCAGATGAAAATTCTCTTAACTGGCAGTCATTTTACTCCTGCTCAAGCGGTTATTCCGCATTTTAAAAAGATTCCCAGTATTGAGGTGGTTTACCTAGGAAGAGCTTATACTAGAGAAGGGGATAAAAGTCCCTCAATGGAATCCCAGATGGTGCCTGCAATGGGTGTTAAATTTATCTCACTGACTACAGGTAGACTACAACGTAGCTTTACCAGGTACACAATTCCCTCCTTGTTAAAAATACCATTTGGCTTATGTCAGGCTTTTTATCTACTGTCCCAACAGAAGCCGGATGTAGTTGTGTCTTTTGGTGGATATGTAGCTGTCCCAGTAGTCTTGGCAGCTTGGTTACTTTCTATCCCGGTAATAATTCATGAGCAAACTTTGGTGCCTGGTTTGGCAAATCAAATTAGTAGGTTGTTTGCCTCTAAAATTGCTATCTCTTTTGATCAGAGAAATTGGAAAAAAGATCCACGTATAATCTTGACTGGTAACCCTCTTCGTGAGGAGATCCTGCAACCTCGTAAAATCTCTGGTGAGCTTGCCAAGTTTGTTTCTCAGATAAGAAACTCAGATTTACCTTTATTGTTGATTACTGGTGGGAATCAAGGTTCACATATAATCAATCAAACTGTTCATGCAGTCCTTAAGGAAGTTACTAATCATTTTTACATCGTGCATCAGACTGGGGATTCAAAATATCAAGACTATGAAAAATTGCTGGAAAATAAGGGAAAATTGCCAAAAGCGGAAAGGTATTTTGTATGCAAGTGGCTAGATGCTACCGAAATGGGCTCGCTTTTGCCCCATCTTGATTTAATAGCTACGCGAGGTGGTATCAACACACTTTTAGAGGTAGCTAACGCGGCTATCCCTGCTTTAGTAATACCTATACCATATGTGGCCAAGGATGAGCAAATGATCAATGCAAACTATTTCCATGACTTGGGTTTAGCACAAGTTTTGTCACAATCAGAATTAACCGAGAGCTCTATCATAGATCAACTTTTAAAGATGAAAAAGAATTTGGCACAGTTAAAAAAACTAGCAAAAGAAGCACAAAAAATAGTTATCAAAGATGCAGCTGAGCGCTTAGTGTTAGAAACACTCCTCTTAGCAAACAAACAGACAAAATCTTAAAGTTTCCATGAAACTGATTATTAAAATTGCTCTACTACTAGCAATCATTATTAGTATTCCTTTGCTTATTTACAAATTTGATTTGCTTAAAATAAATAAAATAAGTTATTCACTAAGTGGAGCGAGTTGTGTTAGTCAATCTAGACTAGAACAGGAACTAAAACTAAATAATAGCAGTTTTTTTGGTATAGACAGAAAAAAATTGGAGGAAAAAATTATACAGAAATACCCCTGTGTTAAGGATGCTGTGGTTACAACTACTTTTCCCAGCAGTATGCAAATTTCATTAACAGCGCGAGAACCTTTTGTTTGTGTAAAATCTTTACCCAATAATCAAAAGCTTGACCTGAGAGTAATTGAGGCAAGTCCATCATCTAGTTCTGCTTTATTGAACTGGGAGGTCCCTACTTATAGTACAAGTCAGTGTTTGATTGCTGATCGTACTGGTAAGATTTTTACACAACAGGATGGCAGTAATTTAAATACTTTATTTCTTGACCAGGGCAATCTAGTAATTGGTCAGCAACTTGATGCTAAACTCTTTGGAAATCTGGCAATTATCAGTGAGCAACTAGTTAATTTGCACAATAATACTCCCGATAATAACCAGCCTCTAGTAGTTTTTAAAGTTGGATATTCCGTCTTGCAGGTGCTCCACAAACCAAGGCTAGTTTTCTCACTGAACAAAGATATTTCCAGGCAACTCGCCTATTTACAACTAATCTTGCAAAAAGCTAAAATAGATCAGAAGGGGTTAGACACAGTCGATCTACGGTTTGATAAACCCGTGATTACATATTCCACGAAATAATATTTATGTGTGATCTACGGTTTGATAAACCCGTGATTACATATTCCACGAAATAATATTTATGTGTACGTAGTAGAAGGTACTACTTGGATATATTATAGTAATTGAAAAGGTAGTTGACTGAGTCAGTACTGGTAAACGAGCAGAGAAGGGTAGGTTGGGATAACTGACAATTCTTATTATCAGACCACTTAGTATAATTGTGACTGATAAATATAGTTTTCAATCTATCGATATATATGGCAAAAGATAAAGTTTTATGTGCAGTTGACATTGGATCATCTAAAATCTCTACCCTAATTGCTTCAGTTGGCGAAGACGATAAGATTAATCTGATTGGGGTTTCCGCGGTGAATTCTCGGGGGATTAAAAAAGCCCAAGTTGTAGATATTGAGGAAGCAGTTGCTGCAATTACCGAAAGTGTAGAAGCAGCAGAAAGAATGGCGGGCTACTCTATTTCATCAGCCTATGTGTCAATTGGTGGTCCTCAGATAGAAAGCAATAATTCCCATGCTGTGGTCGCGGTAGCTAAACCTGAGGGGGAAATTGAAGAAAATGATGTCTTAAGAGTAAATGAAGCAGCACGGGCGATTGCCCTACCTGCTTCTAAGGAAATTCTTCATGTTATCCCACGAACTTTTACCGTTGATGGTCAGGAGGGAATTCGTGATCCAATTGGGATGACTGGAGTGAGGTTAGAAACAGACACGCACATTATCACTGGTTCTTCGACAGCGATGAAGAATTTAGTAAAGTGTATGGGTCTGGTTGGTATTGGGGTAGAAGAAATTATCTTTTCTGGCATTGCTTCCTCGATGTCAGTACTCACTGATACTGAAAAAGAACTGGGTGTAATTTTGATAGATATTGGTGGAGAAACAACAGACGTAGTGATTTTTGTGGATGGAGCAATCGCTTACTCTGCTGTGATTCCAATTGGGGCCAGACATATCACCTCAGATTTGGCAGTGGGATTAAGAGTCTCTTTGGAATCAGCCGAAAAAATTAAGCTTTTTTTGGGTAAAACTACAAAATTGCCTACTTATCCACACTCAATAGATCATGACGACTCACAAAAAGAAGATAGTAAAGCAGCCCTGAAGAATAAAGAGGATTTCTTAGATGTGCGTAGCATTGGGGTGACAGAAGAGATCCAGAAAATTACTAAAAAAGCAGTAGTTGATTCGATCATTAGACCGCGAATCAGAGAGATATTTGAACTAATCGGCAAGGAAATCAAGAAGAGTGGTTTTGGCACTCAAACTCCCTCTGGATTGGTGTTGTGTGGAGGTGGGGCACTAACTGTTGGTTTGTTAGAACAAGCCAAGTATGTGATGGGGTATCCTGCCCGTATCGGCAGAATTGAAGGGCTATCTGGACTAACTGATGAAATCGACTCACCTTCCTTTAGTACTGCTGCAGGATTGATTTTGTATGGAGCACGCGCTAATATTGGTCAGCAGTCTTTTAACTTGCCAGGAATTGGTAAGGGCTTGCCTTTAAAGGGGGTTATACAAAGGATTGTTGATCTATTTCGGTCCTTCCTGCCTTAGGGTTTGTATTGACTCGACAAACACCAAAGAACTTGTTACAATCTGCCAAAACCAAGGAATTGTTCCATAAATCACACTAAGTTATGTTAATCAAACCTGACGTTCAAAGATTTGCCAAAATAAAAGTAGTGGGAATTGGTGGTGGTGGTGGCAATGCTCTATCTTCAATGATTGCTCTTCAACAAATACAAGGTGTTGAGTTTATTGCGATTAATACAGATGCTCAAGCCCTACTCAATCACCCCTCGCCAACAAAGGTACAAATTGGCGAAGCACTGACTAAAGGGTTAGGTTCAGGTGGAAATCCTGAAATTGGTCAACAAGCTGCAGAAGAATCAGCACAAAAGATTGAAGATGTGCTGGCAGATGCCGATATGGTTTTTTTGACAGCTGGGATGGGAGGAGGAACCGGGACAGGTGCCATTCCCACAATCGCTTCAATTTCAAAAAAAATTAACGCCCTAACTGTTGCAGTAGTGACTAAACCCTTCAATTTTGAAGGAACTAGAAGGATGATTGTAGCTGAAGATGGTGTAGAAGAACTGAAAGATAAAGTCGATGCTTTGATTGTTATTCCTAATCAAAGATTACTTGAGGTTGTGGATAAGAACATGACCTTACAAGATGCTTTTAGAATGGCTGATAATGTTTTGGGTCAAGGTGTTCAAGGTATTTCTGATTTAATTGTAATGCCAGGACTCATTAACGTTGATTTTGCAGATGTACGCTCAATTATGACTAATGCCGGCTCCGCTTTGATGGGGATAGGTCAAGCTGGTGGAGAAAACCGGGCAGAATCGGCAGCTCGGATTGCCATTGCCTCTCCGCTATTGGAAGTCTCAATTGAGGGAGCCAAGGGAGTTTTGTTTAATATCGTGGGTGGTCCAGATTTGACCATGGAAGAGGTGGATAAAGCAGCCAAAATTATTTCTGCTGCGGCTGACCCAGATGCTAATATTATTTTTGGGGCAACTATCAAAGATGATCAGGTTGAACAAGTGAAGATTTCGGTAATTGCTACTGGTTTTGATCAGTCAAGAGCTCGTCTGAGAGAATATGCCAGTCAGGGTGCCAGCTCGCTTGGGCAGATGAATTTTGCACAACGTCAACCCCAGGCACAAGTTGGCAACGATGATTCTGCCAAACCATCAGCTGCTGCCAATGATGATGATCAGATTGAGATTAAAGAGAGTAAAGATGAAGAAGATGACTTACAGGAGCTTGATATCCCTGCCTTCTTACGGCGCAACGGCTAGTTTCCACACCTGATATTTGCTAGAATGAGCCTATGAGTTTTAAGACAGTTTCGTCTGTTGTCGATTTTGCACAACTAGACGAGCAGATTATCGATTTTTGGCAGCAAGACCATACTTTTGAAAAGTCGGTCGAGTCTCGTCCCCCTGATCAACAATGGAAGTTTCTGGATGGTCCACCTTTTGTGACTGGTTTGCCACACTACGGATCGCTTCTGTCGAGTATACCTAAGGATGTATTTGGTCGATATTGGACAATGAAAGGCTATCGTGTCAGACGTGTTTGGGGGTGGGATGGACATGGTTTGCCAGTTGAAAATAAAGTAGAAAAAGAGTTAGGTGTTAAAAGCAAAAAAGATATCGAAAATGTGGTAGGAATTGAAAAATTTGTACAACAATCTCTCTACTATGTCAACCAAATCTCTGCTGAATGGGAATGGTATATAACACATATTGGTCGCTGGGTAGATTTTCAACATGCTTATAAAACCTGGGATTTATCTTATATGGAAAGTGTGATGTGGGTTTTTAAGCAACTTTATGACAAAAGTTTAATTTATAAAGGATTGCGTGTCTCATTGTATTGCCCACACTGTGCGACACCGATCTCTAATTTTGAAGTTGCGATGGATGCGGACAATTATCAGGATGTAACAGAAGCAGCTGATACCTACAAATATCCATTAGTAGACAGCCCAGATACTTATCTTTTAGCTTGGTCAACTACCCCTTGGAATAAGATTGTTACCCCAGCTTTAGCTGTTAATCCCAGACTAACTTATGTCAAAGTCAAACAAAATGATGAATACTACATTTTGGGTAAGAAGGCTCTTGCTATGTTGGTCAGTGACCCTTATGAAATAGTTGAGGAATTCTCAGGTGAACAATTATTGGGTAAAAAATTTGTTCCTCATTACGATTATTACTCAATTGAACCTAATGAAAAAGCTTTTGAAGTGATTGGTGCTGGTTTTGTAACGGAAGAAGAGGGGACAGGTATAGTTACTATTGCAGCGTATGGGGAAGAAGATTTGAGCGTAATGCAACAAGACAATATCCATATTGAACTGCATGTTGATGACGAGGGAGTAATTAAACAAAGTGTACCTAAATTCGCTGGGATGTACTACCTAGAAGCAAATTATGCAGTTAATGAAGATTTGAAAAAGCGTAACCTACTTTACCACGAAGAACAGTTAACTCACTCAGTTGCTCACTGTTGGAGATGTGGAACCAGGTTGTTTTATGCGCCGAAAGATGCATGGTTTGTTAATGTTCAACGAATTAAGAAAGAATTGTTTGCAAATAACGAGAAAATTAATTGGTTCCCCAAACACTTTAAACATGGTCGTTTTGCCAAAAGTATGGAAGCAGCGCCTGACTGGAATATTTCTCGTAATCGTTACTGGGGGTCACCAATTCCTGTTTGGCAATGTCATTGTGGAGAAAGATTTGTGCCCGGTTCAATTCAAGAGTTAGAAGAAAGATCAGGCCAAAAAGTCACTGATTTACACAAACCTGGTATTGATACTGTAACGGTAAAATGTGTGAATTGTGGAGGTGAAAGTAGGCGTGTTCCAGAAGTACTTGATTCATGGATTGAGGCGGGTAGTGCCGCTTTTGCCGAAAGACACTATCCTTTCGACGCAGATATTAGCCTTGAAGATTTCTTCCCACCGGATTTTGTGGCTGAATATACTGGGCAAATTCGCGCCTGGTTTTATGTAGTACATGTAATTGCGACAGCTTTACTCAACAGTCCCGGTTTTAAAAATGTACTAGTAGAAGGGGTGCTACTAGGAACTGATGGACGAAAGATGAGTAAAAACTATGGTAATTTTCCCGATCCTAAACAGGTAATGGAAAAGTATGGTGGCGATGCCTTAAGACTTTATCTTTTGGGATCACCAATTATGAAAGGGGAGGATATTAATTTTTCTAATGATGGTGTACCAGAGACAGTGAGGGGATTTATGTTAATTTTATGGAATTGTTATAAATTTTTTATTGATTACGCTAATGTTTATGATTGGCAAAACACTAATCTAGATACTGAAACCAAGAGCAATATACTTGATCGTTGGGTTTTAGCTGCGCTGGAACAGACTAAACAGATTGTTAAGAAAGCCTATGAGCACTACGACACAATTACTGTTGTTCGTACACTAAGAGACTTTGTCGTTAATGACTTGTCAACTTGGTACATTCGGCGTTCACGAACTAGATTGGATAACGAGTCCTCAGCTGTGGATCGTCAACATACTTTGCAAACTCTTTATCAAGTTTTGGTGGACTACACCAAACTACTTGCTCCTGTAGCTCCGTTTGTGTCGGAGGAGATCTATAAAAATCTAACTGCCCAAGAATCTGTTCACTTAAGCAGTTATCCCGAGGAAAACAGTCAATACTCAGATGTAAGTTTATTGGCGCAGATGAAGCAACTGAGGCTTTTAGTAGAGATGGGACACTCTAAACGCAAAGCAGCTAATATTAAGCTCAGGCAACCTCTGACTAAATATTTCTATAATGCACCAGAACAACTCAGTCCAGACTTAGAAAAAATTATGGCTGAAGAGTTGAATGTTAAGGAGATTGAGTACAATAAATCTTCAGACAACAATCCTTTTGGAGAATTGGATACTAATCTTACACAACAGCTTAGGGATGAGGGAGAGCTCAGAGATTTAATTAGAGAGGTGCAAAATCTAAGGAAACAAGCAGGCCTGACCTTGAAAGATCGAATTAAGATAACTGCTCCCAGATTACCAGAACGTGATGAACTAAAAAGCTTACTACTTAAGCAGACAAATGCGGTTGCTGTCGAAGAAGGGAAAACATTGTTAATTAATAAGGTGTAATGTTCTCAAAATATTCAACTGTCCCAGATTTGGTAATTACTGTCCCGGCGGTTTTACTATTGTCCCTGGGAATCTTAGTTATTTATTCATCAGACCCAAAACTAGCCTTACAGCAGGCCCTATTTGCTCTTGTCGGACTTGTGATCTATTGGCTATGCTCAATTATGGATTTTAGTGCTTATCAAAAATTGATTGATTATCTATATTATGTGATATTGATCTTACTGGTCATAGTGTTGGGTATTGGATTTGAAACCCGTGGATCAGTAAGGTGGATTCCTTTAGGACTACTTAATTTACAGCCATCAGAATTGGCCAAACCAGTATTAATCTTATTTTTGGCTAAATTCTGGTCAGTGCGGTTACCTAGCTGGCAAAATATCGGCAAAAGCTTGTTATGGGTTTTACCAATGCTCATATTAATATTTCGCCAGCCAGATTTAGGAACTACCCTGACGATACTGATGATTTGGATATTAATGTTGGTTGCAGCTAATGTTTCTTTGCTTAAATTTGTAGTCATGACCGGAGGGATGGTCATAATCGCTCCCATGATTTGGTTTTTTATGAAAGATTATCAACGGGTTAGGCTGTTAGGTTTTTTATCCCCGGACAAAGATCCCTTGGGTATAGGTTACAACGTTATTCAAGCCACCATTGCTGTGGGTTCTGGTGAGATTCTCGGTCGTGGTTTAGGAAGGGGAACTCAATCTCGCTTACAGTTTTTGCCTGAGTATCGTACTGATTTTATTTTTGCCTCGATTGCCGAAGAATTTGGTTTTATTGGATCCATTATCGTCCTTTTTTTGTATGGCCTAGTTATTTTTCGTAGCCTGTCTTTGGTTAGATTGGCAGATCGTTTTAGTAGCTTGTTGATCATGGGAGTTTTAGGCATGCTCTTTTTCCAGATTGTAGTTAATATGGGCATGAATGTGGGGATTGTCCCCATAACCGGAATCACATTGCCACTTATTTCCTACGGCGGCAGCTCGCTACTGGCTACTATGATTAGCTTAGGTTTTATTGCTTCAACGTCCCGGACTATTAGGTTAAATAAATTGAACTAATCATCAGATTGATTGACAGCGCAAGCACTTCAGGGTAAAATTTGCTTTATGCAATACGCTGTTTGTGAAATCAAGGGAAAACAATACCTGGTTAAACCAAAAGTCGATTTTGAGGTCGATTTTCAGGGTGGTGAAAAGACTATTAAAAACGATAAAGTTCTATTAGTGGTGCGCGATGGCAAATTAGAGTTAGGTAAACCCTATCTAAAAACTAATTTAGAGTTTGAGGTTTTGGAAGATAAACAAACTCCCAAACTAAGAGTAGCAACCTACAAGGCTAAAGCTAACTATCGTCGTGTAATCGGCTCAAGAAGAAAAATCTCAAAAATCAGGCTTGTAGAGAAAAAGTAGCGTGTAAAAAGCTTGACATAACTTTTCACAGAAGCTAAGCTTATATTTAACAACTTATGGCTCATAAAAAAGCGGGATCAACAGCAAAAACAAATCGCGATTCGCACTCCAAGAGATTGGGTGTGAAACGTTATGGCGGAGAAGAAGTTATTAGTGGCAATATTATTGTCAGGCAAAAAGGTAGTCATCTTTATCCTGGTTTAGGTACCAAACAGGGAAATGATTTTACAATATACGCTATAACTTCTGGTAAGGTTAAATTCATCACAAGACAAGGTAAAGATTTCGTCGAAGTTCATGGATAATTCGGAACCAACCTATGAGTTGGACATAAATCTTTTAGAGCCTAATCCTCTGCAGCCTCGTGGTCTGATTACACCAGAATCTTTATCTGAACTGGCTGATTCGATCAAAGAGCACGGTGTGCTAGAGCCTCTGGTAGTAGCCAAAACTCCCGCTGGATATCAGATTATTGCTGGGGAGAGACGTTGGCGTGCAGCCAAGATAGCTGGCTTGGCTAGTGTTCCTGTGATTATTCGTGAAACATCGCCCCAAGGCATGCTAGAGATGGCCATTGTGGAAAATGTCCAGCGCCAAGACCTCAATCCTTTAGAGAGAGCTCAAGCATATCGCAGACTAATGGAAGAGTTTGGTTTACCAAATGGTGATATTGCGCAAAGGGTGGCTAAAAGTGCAGCCTATATTTCTAATACTCTCAGACTGCTCTCTTTGCCAGATGCTTTGAAGGATGCCCTCATGTCTGAACAAACCACTGAAGGTCATGTACGGGCGCTTATGGGTCTAGAAGATCCCCATTTAATGATTGAGGGCTATAAAGAGGTGATGAGAAAAAGTTTGTCAGTTCGTGGTACTGAGGATTTGGTCAGAAGGATGAAAGCCAAGTTTGGTATTATCTCAACCAATAAAGCTCACCATGATCGTGCTTTGTTCGTAAATGATGAGATTGATCAAATTCAGGCAGGACTAACAGAAAAACTGTCTGCTACTGGTACCAAAGCAGCAGTAAAATATGTATTGAGTGCTAGCCAGGCACGTTTAGAGATCAAGCTACCAGGAGATCCTGAAATCACCAATGATATGATTAAGAGAATTTATCAGGCAATCTCGAGTTTCTTTACACCACAAGAGATTTAGAGTTTAGTGAGAAGCAGCATCAATTTTAATTAGCATAAATTCTTGGGGAGGCCAGTATCTTAGCCAGGCTTGACCGATAATTAAATCACGGTTGACTGTACCCCATTCACGCGAGTCAGAGCTGCCGGTGCGGTTATCACCCATCACAAAATATTGGTTATCCGGGATAACTATTTCCTCATCATTTGGTAGATAGGCTCCTCCATATGTTTCTGTACCTGGGGGTAAGTATGGTTCAGAAAGTAGTTGTCCGTTGATGTAAACGTTACCATCTGCTAATTTGATTCTGTCACCAGGTAGAGCAATGACTCTTTTGATAAAATCTTCAGTCGTGTTCCGAGGGTTTTGTAAAATAATTACCTCACCTCGCTGAATGGTTGTAAAACGTAAACCAATTTTGTTGGTGATAATATAATCTCCATTTTGAAAATTAGGAATCATTGAGGAACCTTCTACTTTATGTGGTTCAGCTACGAAAAAACGCACAGCTACCAAAATTGCTCCAACTATAGCTACAAACTGAATTAAATCAGCAAAATTGTTTTTGAAATTTTCCCACCAACTATGTTCTTCAAACTCAGGTTCCATGAGGTTTTGTTCCGGAGACACCAAGTGGCTCGCAGATTTTATTATCCTATATATTATGTTTGTAACGCAAGGGTGAGAATGCTAAAATATCGGAGAATGGATCCGTGGCTCAGTGGTAGAGCGCTTCGTTCACATCGAAGAAGTCGAAGGTTCAATTCCTTCCGGATCCACACCTACTAATCTCCCAAACTAACTGAAGAAATAATTTTGTCATGTAGAGGTTTATAATCTCGCCTTGGACTATTAGTATAGTAACAATAGATAGTGATAATGAAACGGCCGCTCTTGTCCAGCAAATAATACAAATTAGTTCCCGTAAGGTGGTGTTCCAGAATAACAGGGTTCCCGTTTAACATCTGCTTAGATACGGTATAATTTTCATAATCTTCTGTCTTTGGTTGATTTAGCATCTCATTATAAACGATGCTATAAATATCATCATATGTATGGTTTTTAGCTTCTTGGTAATATATCTCTATTGATAATCCATCAAACAATTCTGTTTCGGCATTATCAGGTAGAGGAGAAACCACTAGAGAATAGCCTTCATTAATATCGCTGAACTCAAAATGTGGTAGACTCCTTCCTTCCAAAATTTCATTATCATATTTGACAACTTTTTGCGACTCCGGATAGTCAAAAGTTAGATGGATCTTATCTATGGAATAAGGAATAGATTTTTCTTGCACTATCTGGTTAATATCCAAGGCGTCGTTAAAAGTATGGGTACTATTTTTCTCGTTAGACTCACCCATGATGGAAATATACATCGGTTCGGGTATCGGTGTATTGGTGAGAGCAAGAGGAGTGAGAGTAGGTGATATTTCTCTACCTAGGCCACCTGCCTTATCATAAGCTTGCTTGTTCGGTTTCTGGATCACAAGGTAAACACTAGAGATAGCTAAAGCACACAGTATTACTACTGCCATAAATATAATGATATGACCACTTTGTTGAGCTCTCACGAGATATAAGATTGGTTAATAATATAATACCAAGCCTGTACTTTTTGCTTTACTTATCTTCTAAAAAATAATGAATAAAGAAAGCTTTTACACCAGGAATATAGATAATTCTTCCAACTGTCAAAATGAGATAAATATTGTTCAGCAGACGAGCAACAGCCTTTGTCGCTTTGATCATGGGGCACAACTACTGTGGTCTGCTTGGTGGTGCTATTACCAGCTAAATCAGTCGCAGTCACGGTAATGGTATAGTGACGTCCATCTTGGTCATTGCCCTTTCTAGAAGCTTCCAGATAAATAACATCCCCAAAATCATGAGGTGGAGTAATAGCGGTACCATACTCATCTTGCACTGTAAATTTCAATTGTGGATGTGTAGTTAAGTTGTCCTTGGCCCAACCAAAAATAGTTACTTTAACCTTTTTGTTATTAGCTGGCCAAAGTATAGTTGGATCTGCCCAAATCAGTACCTGGGGATTAGTTTTATCAATATTAATATTATCAAGTGCCTGGGTAGTTGTATTACCAGCATAGTCCTGGCAAGTACCAGTGATGGACAGATTAACGCCTTCTCCGCTAGCTGTGGCTGTAAACTCGCTTACTAAAGGACCAGAAAGTTGGTCAGTGCAACTAAAATGGGCAGTGACATCTTGATTAAACCAGCTACTATTGCTAGCTGGAGTAGCTAGCTGACCTTGAATTTGTGGAGGTGTTTGATCAATTTTAAAATCTAGGGTTTTATTGTCCTCATTATTACCATCTTTGTCTGTAGAGTAATAATTCAGGTGGTATTGTCCATCAGCAGTGGCTTCAATAGGCTCTTGGTAAAAAGGCTCTTGGTAAAACTGCCACTCTTGATTGTTGAGTTGATAGGTGGAATAGTCTACTCCAGAACCGCTAGCCTCATCTTGGGCACTCAGCGTTAAGGTAACTGGAGATTTATACCAACTGTTATTTCCCAAAGTTCCACTGAGAGTGGCTTCCGTCACTGGAGGAGTTATATCTCTTCTCTCAGCCATTAAAGAGATCAAGGACATGTGGTTTAAGCTGGTTTGGACTTTATTATCAGGCAAAGTGAGAGTTTGTTCCTTAATCCAGGTATTGCTGTCTGGACTGGAATAAAAAGCTAAACTACTGGTAATAAACTTTACTAACTTGAGGTTTTGATAGTTAACAGTTACAGTGTAGCTTGCATTGTTGGGAAAATTGTGAATTAAATTGCCATTAGTATCATAGGCAGTAATAGCTACAGCTGAGCCTACAGAATCAATAGTGGTGGTGTTATGGAATGGTGGAGCAGATTGTATGTGCAGTTCAATATCATTGTTATCAGTGGTGATACCCACAGGAAAATCAAATAGATAGGGACCAACAGTAAAAGTTCCTCCAGCTGAGGTGAGCACAGTATCTACATGGTCAATTTGCTGGTTCCAAAGATAGCTGTTGGTAGAACCAGTTCTTCCTTCAGCGAGAGTGTAATTTGGCCAAGGATCAGAGGTTAAGCCTTGCCAGCCATAAGGATCAGTTAGATCATCAGGTATAACAAAAGAATATGGGGTAGTGGTGTCTTTACTTTTATAAACACCAAAATGAAGATGGGAACCTGCTGGACCTTGGGGTTTAACATTTCCTGAGTAGCCAACTAAACCAATTTGTTCTCCTTGGGCAACCTCCTTGGGGGTGTTGGGAACGGAGGGATTAAGGCCATCGTCCTCGAGGTGTTGGTAAATAGTTTTGTAACCATTATGATGATCAATCTCTATTTTATTTCCACAGCTAGCACAGTTTGTTATTAATGTTGCAGAGCCCGAGGCAGCTGCTAGCACTGGAGTTCCTAGCTTAGTATCTGCTAAAGAGCCATAATCATATCCATCGTGCCCAGCATACCAGGCATCGTTTACATTTTTCTCGAGCCCCAGATAGTTTACAACCGTTCCCTGGTTTGCTGCTGGTTCAGGGAAGTTGCTATATGCTAGAGGGTATTGGTGATCAAAGAAGGAGTTAATAGCCAAAGCAGCTTCACTAAAACTATCCCCCTTAGCCTGATAATCCCAGGGAAGATTAAGAAAAGGATCCACATCAAGGGATTCAACTCGAACATAGTCTATGTTAAATGTTGTCCAAGTTGGTATTGCTGGTATCTGATAAGATGGATTACCCATCCAGATGTATTTGAGTTTATTACCGATATTTGTATAAATATAAACAGATTGGTCGTCAACGATTAACTCATAATTATGGTTTTTCCGAATGATTTGCATAGTATGTTCATTGGTATTAACTGGCACTATAAGCTTATCTATGCCATTAACGCTAAAGCGCATGTTATGTAAAGAGTCATCCTGCCACACATTAATTGCATATCCAAGATTATTAAATCCTAATCCGTTATATGGAATTTTCTCTGACACGACGATACCGGTTCCCCAAGGCGAAACATGAGTATATTTGAATTTTATACTTACTTCATAGTTATCATTAGGTAATGGCACTTTAGAAATTATCAATGGATACTGGGGTGTATTTGAAGACTGGGTTGTGACAAGGTTACCACTGATTTGTGAAATAACTACATCATTCATAATATTGTTGGGGAATATGATCCACTTATCACTATTTAGCATGTTGTTTGCAGTATTTTGACTGAAATTATCTTCAAAATATACAGAATTAGCTTCGGCAGCTGATATTTTAGCTGCTAGTAAAATAAGTATGAAACTAATTGATAACAATAATTTGAATATTTTGATCATGTATCAGATACATTATCTGATACATATCTAAGAAGTTGTCAAGTATTAAATGTCTGGTTGTAGGTTAATTATGCTAAACTACCTTTGTGGACAAACAGATAGTTGTTAACTCGTCTTGGCTAATAATCTCACAGGCCGCTGCTAAGATAATTGCATTTTTCTATACTGTATTTTTAGCTAATCAGCTTGGGGTTAGCAATTTTGGACTATGGATTTTAGTCCTATCATATTTTTCGTTGTTCTCGTCAATTGGCGATTTTGGATTGACTAGATATTTTCTTAGAGAAGCTTCCAAGAGTGCTACTCAGGCAGCGATTTTAATACCTAATGTTGTTTTTAGCAGGCTAATTCTGCTGGTAATAATAATACTTATATTTACTACTATAATATTGATCCTTGATCCGCAGGTAGATAGAAGAACATTGTCTATTTTAGGTGCAATCGCGGTTTTACCTCAGTCAGTGTCAATTACTCTGGACGCTTTGTTTATAGCCAGGTTAAAAAACTATCTATCCGCAGTAGGAACTGTTTTCCTAAATATCAGTTCTGCGATAATTGGCGTAATATTAGTGACATCAGGTCTTGGCATTTATGGAGCGGTTCTAGCTTTGGTATTTAGTCAAATTTTTTACTCTGCCCTAATGATCGTAATTGCTATCAGAAATGGCTATTGGCCAGATTGGAAAATGCAATGGGCTATTTTACCCGATATCTTGAAAGAGTCTTTTCCTTATGGCATTTTAGGAGCTATGGGATTAATCTTCTTTAAGGTCGACTCAATAATGCTATCTCTTTTTAGGGGTAACTACGAAACTGGTATTTATGGTGCCGCTTATAAGTTTTTAGAAGCTAGTCTTATTGTCCCTAACGCTGTCTCGTTTTCTATTTTTCCAATTATGGCGAAACTCCATCTGAAAGATATTAAACTTATGAAGCCTCTTTATACAAATACCTTATTAACAATGGCTTTAGTAGGTACGGTTACAGCAATTTTGTTCGTGATAATTCTTCCACTGGTTATAAACATATTGCTGCCACAATATAAACAATCAATTGGAGTTATTAAGATTCTTGCATTAGCGCTGCCCTTTATGTTTATGCATGTGACTATGTCTCAGGCGGCATTATCATCAGCAAAATATTTAAAACCCTTAATCCTCTTGTCAGTTTTTACTCTGCTTTTTAATATAATTCTTAATTTAATTTTTATACCGATATACGGTTACATTGCAGCCTCTTGGATTACAGTTATATCAGATATCACAAGTTTTCTTGTTATCTATATAACGTTTTCAAAACTCATTTTTAAAGACTATGAATATCAGATGGAAACTGAATAAATGAAAAAAATTGGGCTTGACATTACTGTTTTAAATGATGCTGAAAAGACGGGAATAGGGGTGTATACACAGGAGTTACTAACTAGTCTTATTCGGCAGAACGATTATGATGAATTTACTCTCTTTGGTTTCACTACAATGTCTAGCTATAAGTCAGTTAAAAAATCAAAAATAGCACAGTTTCCAAACGTAAGATTGAAGTTGATAAAATTACCGGCTAAGTTATTTCGGGCCAGTTTTCTGTTGTGGCAGTTCCTCAATTGGCCTTCAATTAATAATGTTATTAGAGATTTAGATATTTTTCACTCTTTTAACTATTATCTACCACCACAAACTAGGGGTAAAAATATAGCCACAGTGTTTGATACGACGCCAATTTCTCACCCAGAGTGGCATCAAGATAGAACAGTTCAGCTGGATAATATCAGATTAAAAAGGATTAAAGAAAATGCAGACTTAGTTATAGCTATCTCAGAGAATACAAAAAGAGACTTTTTAGAATACTCGCCTAACAGTAGGGTTGAAGTTATTTATCCAGCAACTAAAGCATATAAGCAGGTAGTTACAAAGAATGAACTAATGAGAAAATTTCATATCAAAGATGAATATCTGCTGAGTGTATCGACGTTGGAGCCTAGAAAGAATTTACTACGCTTAGTAAAAGCATTCCTACAAATATCTACAGACAAAACTTTAGTATTAGTGGGAGCTTCCGGTTGGAACAATAATGAATTAATGAAGCTTGTTAGACAGAATTCAAAAAAAATTACGCTACTTGGATATGTGACTGATGGGGATTTGGCTGGCTTATATAAATATGCGTTATGCCTAGTGTATCCTTCTTTGTACGAAGGTTTTGGGATACCCGTTTTAGAAGCAATGTCATTTGGGACTCCGGTGATAACCTCTAAAACATCTTCCTTACCAGAGGTTGGTGGTAACGCTGTTCTCTATATCGATCCCTTGGATATTAAAGATTTACAGAACAAGATTTACAGTGTGCTTCTACAGAAACAGTTGCGAAAAGATTTATCAGCGAGGGGTTTGGTTCAAGCACGTAAATTTAGTTGGGATAAGTCTGCTAAAAAGCTAAACTCTATTTATCAGAGTTTTTAAAAGTATAATCCTGTAAGTTTAAACTGAGCCAGAGGAGAATCCAGGGGTAGAAAAGGGAATTGATCACAAAGCTGTTGATGAGCAGTCCTCCCAGGCCTGCTAGTAGTAATATACCTGCCTTATTTTTCTGTAAATAGCTTTTATAACCAGTAAAAATAATAGTAGTTAAGAAACCCAGATAAAAGATTAAACCAATAACTCCAGTAGTAGCTGCCACAAATAACAAACTTGAATCATTTCCCGATGCTGACCTGCTATTTATGTAATCTGTAGGAGCTAGTTGGTACTTATTGAGAGCATAACGATAACTATTAAACCCCACACCTAAAATAGGGTTAAGTTGAAAAATCTCTAAACCTTCTTGCCAGGAATTAGCCCTAAAAGCTGCTGATTGAGTTTTATTAATATTTCTGGGAGCAGCAACAAACTTATCATAACTGAGATAACTTAAGCCAAGTACTAGTGTGAGGATTAATGTTAAACCTAATAATTTAGTAGACTTCCTTAAAATTGTAAGTGCTAAGAAACTTACAAAAAACATTATGATAGTTCCTCTGGAAAAAGTAGTGATAACCCCTATAAAAATCACTATAAAAAATATCCTTAATAACTTGTTGTGCTTAATTAGCTCTGGATAGCTAACTAGACTTATTAGGCTTAAAACAAGGTACACTCCCAAAAAATTAGGATCAAGTAAAGTAGAAACCATTCTGAAAAAATGAGGATCCCAACCACTACTTTGTAAAAATAATAAATCTGGAAAAATGATTAGCTGAAAAAATCCTAGAATAGTTAGGATAAAACCTGAATAAATTATCAGTAAAGGAACCCTTGTTTTTAGATCTGGTCTTTGTAGGATTAACCAGCCTAATAAAAGGTACATCCCCCAACGTACCAAATATCCCAAAGAAACAATGGAATCTAGTTTGTTAAGTCCTAAAGGAGACAGTAATAAGGAAACAAAGGCTGATAACACAAAAGCTACGATAGGGTAGATGAAGATTGGTAAGGGATAGGGTTTAAACTTTTTGGTGATCAGTAAAAAAATAATGGATAATAAAACTGTTAAGTCTAAAAAAGTTAATCCACTACTAGCATAAAGAGGAATTTTAATAACTTGTCCTAAAATTAAGCCTAAAAAAAGTAACCACAAGATCATTAATAAAATTATACCTCCTAACTATGATAAAATTTGGCAGTGAAATTAACCAGATTTGCTAAAGGTTCTAGAGCTTCAACACTACTAATTTTACTAGGTTTTATATTTTTCAATCTACTACTAAATTCCAACATTGTTACCGAGCTTCTTAACAACAATCCTTTCCGAGTTTATGGAGGTGATGGGCAGTTGCTAGAATATCTCGCCGAAGTAACGAGGTTGAAGATTATCAGTGGTCAAAACCCTTTTGGGTATTTAAGTGGTTTATTTTATCCACTACAAGCGTCCTTAAATCTACAAGATATTGGCTTTGATAATGGATTTTGGTTTGTCATCTTCAGTCCCTTTCTTACAATTCATCAATCAATGAGCTTACTTTTATTAATTAACTTTTTTCTAGCGGAGGTGTTTACTTATCTACTGCTGAGAACTTTAAAAGTAGCCAGACCACTAGCTTTTATTTTTGCTTTAAGTTTTGCGTTTAGTCCAGCTTTTGTCTTTAGGATCAGAGGACATTTTCACTATCTTTACCACTTCCTTTACCCCTTATTAATTTGGTTGAGTTTGTTGATAGTAGAGGTTAAACAAAGATTCAAATTAGTAATTTTGAGTGTTTGTTTAGGTTTGAGTATGAGCTTACTTTTCTTTGCTTCTGGCTATCTTTTAGTGATGTTTACCTTAGGTTTACTCTCTTTTGGATTATTGGAGTTGATGATTAATCGAGGAAGTATCTTATCCTGGTCAAGACAATTTGGCAAAAAATATCGCTATTTTGTTTTCGCAGGAATTATTTTTTTGGCTACGCTGAGTCCTTTAATTTGGGCAACTCTTCATACACACCCACCGATTGAAAATCGTCCCTCGCTTGATTATGGTGGAGCCAGGGCTTATGCAGCTAGGCCATGGGATATCTTTTTACCGAGTACTGATAACTTATTTTATGGAAATTTTTTCCAACTTGATTTTCCTTTTCATCCCCATTCTATTGAAGGAGTGATCTATCCCGGTATTCTGAGCTTTATTGGTTTAGTAATCTTCCTGTTTGGCAAGCTAGATAGAAGGAAATACCTTAGTGTATTTTTAAGCATTATCGTTTTTTATATCTTATCATGGGGACCAATGATTGATCTGAGTAAATTAAGTGTTCCTTTATTGAGCAATTTTATTATTCCTTTGCCAGATATTATTTTAGCAAAATTACCAATCCTTTCGATGATGAGAGTACCTTCGCGTTATGGCATGCCACTAGTCTTTGTTAGTGTCATTTTGGCCGCCTTAGTTTTAAATCAAAAGTATCAAGCTAGCCAAAAATTTGCATCAATTTGCTTAGGTTTGTTTTTAGTTTTTTTAATTGATCAAAGTTATCAGATTCCCTTGGAAGTTTTTGACATGAATTTACCGGTTAACTCTTATCAAGTTATCAGACAGGATCACAGTAACTTTGCAGTAATGCAAATTCCTTTTACCCTCCGAGATGGTTTTAACTACTTGGGTAGTGAGAGCGCTTTGGATTTTCATTATGGGCAATTGCTAACCCAAAAACCTTTTGTGGGAGGATACTTAAGCAGAGTTGGCCTGGATAAATTTGATTATTATCTGCAAAATCCAGCCTTGCACTATTTTACCTCAGCAATTGATGTTAAACATCAGCATCCATATATCACAGACAATCAAACTGTTAGTCAATCCCTACAACATTTATCGATCAAATATATTTTAATACAAGGAAGTTTTTCTAAACTACAAGCACAAATGGCTCAACTAGGCTATCATCAGTTGCTCAGTGGAGACCATGGTTATAACCTATATGTACTAAATTAAGATGGGGTTGGAGTAGGTGTATCAGCAGATCCTTCGTTATAAGTGACCTTACGGGTAACAGTAGTTGTATTACCAGCGCTATCAGTAGCAGTAATAGAGATATAGTTATCACCATCATTGAGAGTAAAAGTAGAAGAAAAATGGCCATCAGAATTAACAATGATTCGGATTCCATTGGCGCTGACAGTCACATCTTTGGATGAATCAGTGCTACCAGAGATAGTAATTCTTTTATCCCCTCCGTTCATCACCGTATTATCCTCAGGCTGGTCAATGTTTAATGTGGGTTTTTGATCATCAAAATTCAAAGGGATAGTTTTAGAAGGCAAGCTAGTATTACCCTGATCGTCCACAGTTTTGCCGTAGATATTATTAGTTCCTAAATTTAAGCTAATATCATCACTTTGAAAACTACCATCTCCATGAGTATCAACAGTGGTTTTGAGATCATTATCGACATAAAGCTCAACTTTAGTAAAAGCCTGGGCGTAGCCACTGATTTTAATAGTTGCAGTATTGGTGGCCTCATAGGGGATATTAAGGACTGGTGGTGCCAGTGTAGGAGTATCTGCTACTTGCTGGACAGTGGTAGTTTTAGGTTTGAAGGTGTTAATAAAAGATAAGCCTCCTACCAACGCGGGAATCAGCCATAAGAAAGCCACAATTAACAAAAAAGCTGAAATAATTGCGGTGACAATCAATTTATTACGTGATTTTCTTTCCAGGCGACGAGTGGTGAAACTTTTGAAGGTTGGTCTTTGGTAGGAAAAAGAGCGGGTTACCCTGCTCGATCGATTTCTGGTAGCCATCTTTACAATCATAACTCAGTTGTGAAAAATGTGGAAGATCTTACAAGGGCGGTAGGAGGAAAAGATACATATTTTTTAAGCAGAGCCGGTGGACGGAATCGGACCGTCAGTCTTTCCCTTACGAAGGGACTGCTTGACCATTAAGCTACACCGGCGATTGTATTTGTTAAGTACACCAACATTCCCTGATATTCTACAAGATCCTCAGCTGAATTGAAAATCTTAGTGGTAAAATTATTTTACTTTCTTATGGATAAAAAATCTGTATTACCAGACAAACTGGCTTTTGTGGATATTGAAACCACTGGGGCAAGTCTAATCTTTGATCAAATTATTGAAATTGGAATTTTGCGGGTTGAACAGGGTAAATTGGTAAAAACCTATCATAGTTTAGTTGATCCAGGGCATCAAATCCCTCCAGAGATTACTCTACTGACTGGAATTTCTCAGTCAGAGTTAGAAAAAGCCCCTACCTTTACTCATATTAAAGATGAGGTGTGGGAGATATTAAAGGATTGTGTTTTTGTAGCGCATAATGCTCGTTTTGATTATGGTTTTCTTAAGAATACTTTCCGGAAATATAATTTGGATTTTTCTGCCAAACAGCTTTGTACAGTGAAGCTATCAAGAAAATTGTACCCACAATATCTTAAACACAATTTAGATAGTTTGATAGAGAGACATCAAATTAACTGTCCGAATCGGCACCGGGCTTTAGATGATGCTCGAGTAATTTTTGAGTTTTATCAAAAAATACAACAAACTTTTGCTACGCAAATTCTACAGCAAGCAATTTCCTCACTTTTGAAGCAACCCTCGATTCCAGTGAATTTAGAAAAAGAAGTTATAGACCGTTTACCAGCTGGGCCAGGGGTTTATATCTTTTATGCTGATAAAGTGCCAATTTATGTAGGTAAAAGTCTGCATATTAAAGAAAGGGTGATGTCTCATTTTTCCGCAGATTTAAGATCAAATAAAGAGTTAAATATTACCCAGCAGATCACTTCAGTACAGGTTGTTCAATGTGCAGGGGAACTGGGTAGTTTAATTAAGGAATCACAACTAATTAAAAGTTTTCAGCCAGTCTATAATCGCCGTAGTAAATCAGCTAGCAAAATTACTATTCTCAAAATAATTGAAACTGAGCAAGGCTATCTCAGCTTGCAGCTGGTGGATGTGCCAGAAATTGAGATTACTGATTTGGGCCAGATTGGTGGCATGTTTAAAAACAGGCGAGCGGCGAAAGATTTTTTAGTTAGTATTGTTAGACAACATCAACTTTGTGAAAAGTTGTTAGGTTTACAGAAGACTAAACAGGAATGCTTTAGCTATCAATTAGGTAGGTGTTTGGGGGCATGTTTAGGCAAGGAAAAGCCAGACAAATATAATCAAAGGTTTTTACAGGCTATAAATACCAGTAGAGTCAAACCTTGGCCATTTCAAACTCCAGTAATGGTTACAGAAAAGGATTATCAGGCAGAGCTGGAAGAATCATTGGTTTTTGATCAATGGTCTTATCTTGGTTCGGTTGTAAGTGATGGAGAATTGGTAAACTTTCATCGAGAAACACTTTCTTTTAATCGGGAAATCTATCAAATTTTAAACTCTTACTTAAAAAAACCCAAAGCGATCAAGATTGAATTTATTCAGCCTGAGATGCTTGAGCAATTGGCCTAACTACTTCCAGAGATTTTTAACTAGTTGCAGATAGATGGGGTAAAAAGAATAAATCAGATAAAAGTTAACTGCTAGTAGGCCTGGAAAAACTAATAATCTTTCTATCCAACCACCAGTTTTGATTCTTAAAGCAGCCAAAGGTGGAATTCCTAAGTGAAAAGGAATCGGGAAAAACCATGGTACCCCCTCGGTGGTAAAAGTATCCATAATCAGATGAGAAACAAAGCCAATCATAAAAGCCCACCAGGCTAAGCTCATATCTACCAAGATGGTTTGTCCCAAAAGGTTGAGTAAATATCTGCTCAATAATCCAAAGAAGATTATCCCCAAAATTGAATGAGATAAAGTGCGGTGGTGTCCTAGAAAAGGATGGGCAATTTTACCAATTAAAGAACCAGCTGGGATCTTATGCCACAGGCTGGAGGTAGGTTGATCCAAATCTGGAGCTAAACCTCCAATAGTACAGGCACCAATAGAAAAAATGGCTGTGGAAAAGGAAAAATCAGGCAATGGTGTAGTGATGATTACTAAATTAAGGGCAGTCAAGGCTGCCAGATCATGGGTTCTGCCAGTCATTTGCTTAGTTTACCATAAATTTTTAGGCAGGTGGAGTTTCTGCTGGAGAGGGAGAAGGGTTTTCTAACTCAGGAGTAGGAGTGGGGAGAATCTCTGGAGTTGGAGTGGGTTGGGGAGAAGGTTCTGGTGTGGGACTTGGGTCTGGTTGAGTTTGAGCAGAAGTGCTAGCTTCTGTTGGGTTATCTTGTTGGTCAGGTGTGTTACTACCAGTAACTGGTAGATAATCAGGAGCAGTTGGGTCGTTAGCTGAGAGGTTAGCGCTACCTGGTGTGCCATAGTTTTGTGTATTTGGTCCATCCCAAAAAGTAGTTGAGGTACAACCAACGCTTGAGCAAGTATGCCAGCTATTTGTCAGTAGGCCATCACCTGGAGAGTCGTTTCTTTCCATAGACTGATGTAAAGGACTAGCGCCTGTTTGGTTGATACCCGCTGGCCAAGTCGATGAGCCTAGAGCCTGGTCAATAACTTGATTATTTTGGTCTTTTAGTATCAAATTGCCATTGTCGGAATTTAACAACTCCAGACTATTGTTGACTACATCAACACTCACACTTAAGGCAGTATTACTACTAGTCTCTGGGTTATTAGCAATGAGGAAAAATCCCTGAGCAGAGATAGTTTTACTGGCAGGGATTTGGATTTGATCGTTACCAGAGTGTTTGGCCTTATCGATAGTCCATTGCCCAATATCAATATCGTGATCTGTAGTGTTTCTTAGTTCAATCCACTCATCAGCGGTAGAAACTGATGAGCCCATCCACATTATTTCATTAATTACCACATCTCCAGGATTTATCTGATCTGGATTATCTGCTGGGTTATCACCAGGGGTGGGGGTAGGGGTAGAACTGGTTTCCTGATCGGCACTGCTATCTACAGTTAATTTCCAGGTATTAGACCAAGGAGACCAACTAGTCCCATTTACCAGGGCCCTCACATGCCAGAAATAGACTCCATCAGGAAGATTTTGAATGGCGAGATATGATTGTGTTAACTGGTCTATAGCATTAATTGGGGACTGAAAGTGTTCGTCAGCGGTATAAGTTTTGGTATGAGTTGCTTCATAGTAAAATTGAACTGTGAGGTTAGGATTTCCTTCTAAAGAATAACTCCAATCCATTGCTGGATTATTTAGCCAATCAGAACCAGGGGTAGCTAGATAATCATCAGCAGGGGAGATAAGTTGTGGTTTTTCCCACAACCCAGTAGAAACAGAGTTCCCAGAGATTGTATTACTGGTAGTAAAGTAAGCCTGAGTTAACTGTACCCCCGGTAAAGCAAGGACAATTACCAGGGCAAATAATTTTAATGTGAGATTTTTGAAAACTTTAGCCATTTTGGACCTCACCGAGTTTTTTATGAACTCTTTTTTGAACCTCCTCTTCAATCCCCTGTTTGATTTTGATAATCTGCAAAATTACTAAAATTAGTGCAGGTATTCCCACAATTAAGATAAAACCCAACCTGGTTTTTAACATTTCCGCAGGATATCCCAGGTAGGGAATTGAACTAGTATACTTGCCTTTAACCAAACTGGCTGGTACTTGCCAAGCATCCGGGCTTTGATTGTTATCTCCTTTAGTTATGAAAAAGAGATTAGCTCCATCGTTTTGCACCTGGTAGATCCGATGGATCACAGTTTTAGTTGAATCAGTTGGTTCTACAAAGGCAATTATTTCTCCAGATTGGAGAGTTGTTGTGTCAGTAGATTGAACTAAAGCAACAGAGCCAGTCTGAATAGTTGGTTCCATTGAACCACTTGCTACCACATATAAAGCTCCTTTGTCTTTGGTGGGTAAGAGTGGTGACAAAACCACCACAAAAATAAATAAAATGATAGCAAAAATTAACCACTCTAATATCTTAGCTACTAAATTTAAGCTTTTTTTCATCTTAGTTAAGTTATTATCTGGAGGCATGATTTTATTCATGCCACCAGTAATAGCTCAAGCCTATTGATGTTGAGTCCCGGTGATTACGAAAGTCACACCAGTAAGTGTCTTGTTTTCCAAGGCATTTCCTATAGGACCACCACCTAGCGGGTAGTCATATGGCATACGTACATAACCTTCAAAATTGCGAGTATCACCTCGTGCAATTGAATTGCTGGTTAATGCGATGTTCCCGTTATACCATTCAGAGAGTCTTCTCCACCCCGTATCATAATTGTTTGATTGATCGATGACTCTGAGCTGAATCACATCTTTCAATTCATTCCAGTTTCCTGGAGCTGAAGTTAAGCTAGCACTGATATCTAGACCAAAATCCCCGTTACTATTATTTGTAAGATTAAAGGTAGCGTGCTTATCTTCACTGACTCCATAGCCTGGAAATATATTTTCAGTTGCTCCACCACCTGATAGCGCAAGGTCTTGTTGGCCATTAATTAATAAGTCAGCAGTTGCTGAAGTTATGTTTAAACCGCTAACAGTAGCATTGTCAAAAAATAATGCATAAGCTGTGCCCACAACTACGGCTACCACTAGGGCTAGTCCTAAGAAACCGCTAAATATTTTTCTCATTTTCTCACCCCCTCTGTTTTAAAATTTATACTTGCTTATCGAGTTTGATTAGCTCTTCACCAATCTTTTCTTCAATTTTTTCACTAGTATTTAATTTCCTTCTCTTTCTTTCCGCTAAAAGTTTAACTGTTTCATTTTTAATATTCATTAACTCTGAGTAAACAATAATCGTGGCTGGGATAATGACTAATAGAATAAATCCAGTTGGTGTTTT
>JAMCSY010000007.1 GCA_023379125.1 Patescibacteria group bacterium
AGGAGATCTCTGATGGAGAAGCCAGTTAGGATAGCGTCATTCTGGAAGCCACAAAGTGGCTGATAGAATCTATTTATGAAGCAATATTATGTTTATATAATGACCAATTTTACGAACACAACTTTATATGTTGGAGTAACTAATAATGTGGCACGCAGAGCTTTCGAGCATAAAGCAAAACTTATTCCAGGTTTTACTAAGAGATATAACTTAAATAAACTGATCTATTTTGAAGTTTTTAAAGATATCAAAGAAGCAATTACGAGAGAAAAAACTTTGAAAAATTTGGTCCGTAGGAAAAAGGATGAACTGATAAACAATAACAATCCAGAATGGAAGGACTTATTCGACGAAATAGTTTAGATCCTATCGTCGGACTTTGTCCTCCTCCAGGATGACAATGCATATGGAACCATCAACTAGCAAACTGCCTTTTAACCAAAAACCTTCAACTCTGATGCATCTAGATCTAAATTCTTGTTTTGCTACCATTGAACAACAAGCTAACCCGCTGCTGCGAGGTAAACCAATTGCCGTGGCTGCTTATGCCACCCCTTCTGGCTGTATCCTAGCCCCTTCTGTGGAAGCTAAAAAATTAGGTATCAAAACTGGAATGAGAGTGAAGGATGGCAAAATTATTTGTCCAAAGTTAATAGTTTTAGCTCCTGATCCTTGGAAATATCGCAACATTCATCTGCAACTTAGAAAATTACTCCAAGACTATACTAATAGTCTTACTCCCAAATCAATTGATGAGTTTGTTCTAAATTTAGAAGGATATCCTGCTTTTGACAGGGGTTTGCCAGTAGTGGCTCAAGAAATCAAACAACGGATTAAAGCAGAAATAGGGGAGTGGCTAACTGTGTCAGTAGGGATTGCTCCTAATCGTTTTTTGGCAAAACTAGGAGCAGGTTTGCATAAACCAGATGGTCTGGATGAAATTAATTTTAAAAATTTTTGGCAGACTTTTGGACAGCTAAGTTTAATGGATTTACCAGGTATTAAAGCTAAAAATACTATCAGATTAAACAATTTTGGAATTTATACTGTGCAAGATTTTTATCAAGCACCTGTTTGGAAGCTGAAAGCTGCTTTTTCTTCAGTAGTTGGTTATTACTGGTATTTAAGGCTCAGAGGTTGGGAAATTGATGATGTAACGTTTGCCAGAAGAAGTTATGGTAACTCCTTTGCGCTACCTAAGCCCCTAGTTACAGTTGCTGAACTTGCTCCAATTTTACAAAAGCTAGTGGAAAAAATGGGAGCTAGGCTCAGAAAAGCTGGTTTCTGGACCAGGGGAGTGCACTTGGCAATTTCTTTTCGTGATGGAAGTTTTTGGCATCAAGGGCTTAGTTTACCAAATTTAATTTTTGATTCCCGGGATATTTATAAGATAGCTTTTAAGATTTTGCTGCATTGTCCTTATAAAAAACCTGTTAGGGACTTAGCAGTATCTTGTTTTAATATTGAAAAAGCTCAAGATATTCAGATGGGTTTATTTGAAGATGTGCCTAAAAAAGTTAGCTTAGTCAAAGCTGTGGATGAGATTAATGAGCGGTGGGGTCATTTTGTAATTACTCCAGCCAGAATGATTGGTACTGGCAAGGTGGTAATAGATAGAATTGCTTTTGGTGGAGTCAAAGAGCTAGAAGAATTCACCTTACAAAAATAGCTTAGCTTTCAAAAATATGTGGCGCAGCACTTCTGAGTTTTTGCACCATTGGGTGATTGTCTAAATAGGCTTGGTCAACGCCAAGTTCTTCACCAAACATCCGCAGATACTGGTAGGTATGTTCTAATTTTCTTTCTGCTATTCTCTTCGCAGTCTCTGATCTAAGCATAAAATACCACTCAATATTAAGGAAGGGAAACTCCATTAAAGTAGTGTTGGATTCGTTAATTTCTCTTAAAGGTCGAACAACACTACCATAAGGATTTGGTAAATTATAGGAAGGGAAGGAATGTCTATCAGTAAAGGTACGCATAATGCCAATTGCGCCCATACCATCTAATCGATCAGCATCTTTGAGGGTAACCGTTAAGGGTGAATCATCGACGCTGTTGGGCATACTGTGTAGGGCAACTGCCTGCTGGACATTGGCAATAGCTTCCTCACCAAGTATATCTTGATAAGGACTTAGGGTGAAGGGTACCTCAGCAGCAGATACTTCAGCATGAAAAATTCTGTCTTTCCGGCCAGCTAATTTGGCTTGCCATTCAGCGATTCTGCCATTATCGTGCAGCCAAGCAGCTACGGTAGGAAGAAAAGGATCAGTACCTTCACCGGTGCAGATAGCAGTGGAGTTATAAACCACTCGGCGGATATGATCAATGCCATGAGCTGGATAGACGTTTGCAGGTGCAAAGTCACTCTCAGTTTTATTTTTAACGTAAGAAACAATAGCGTCTTTTTCTAGTTGAGGAATTTCTGTCATAAGCAGGGCAAGTATATATTTTTCTGCTCACTATGTCAAACTAATATATCTTAATATTGAGTAGGGACTGCTGATCTGCTAAAATTTAGAAACTTGCGGGTGTAATTCAGTGTGAACAATAGCGCCGCTGAATTACTGCTTAGGAAGTGTTAGCGGGTGTAATTCAGTGGTAGAATGCCACTTTTCCAAAGTGGACGTCACGGGTTCAAGTCCCGTCACCCGCTCCAAAGCGAAACAGTTTCGCAACTTCATAAAAATAGCTCTGGAATCTCTTTTTAGCCTGGTTCGAGTCAGGCTTTCAGTTTTTAGACGCTAGCCTGGAATTGAAAGTTACCGCTAAGGGGGTTCGATCCTGAATCAATCTTTTCTCAATATGACAGACACTCTGTTCGCGAATCGGAGTAACCTTTTCTGATAATTCTTGTTTAATTGAAATTTTTTAATAAAAAGTTCAAGACCTTCACCCATATATTTAATTGAAGTTATTCCAGACTCCATTACGTACCTTGGTGTAGGACCTCCTATAAATACAAATCGTTTATTTGCATGATCAATACCCGCCAAGTATTCATTCAAGCTATTAATGTCTGAGTGTTCAAGAGATGATGCTAGATTGTATATAAAGTCATAGTCCCAATTTAAACCAACATCTTTTGCCATTCTCCATATTTTTTTATCTGACCAACTATATCTGTCCTTAAATTTTTTTTCGATCTTTTTGTACGAGGAATTAATTTCTTTTTCATCAACTAAAACTTTTAAAAAATGACTTTTTTGTTCAGGATATTTAAGGGCTACTGCTAAAAATCTTTTTCTTAAAACTGTATTGTACTGAATGAATCTTTTGGCTCTAGTCTTCGATTTAGAGTACATTATCCATTTACAACTAATTAAATTATTCAACATACTTCGAACTACAATCATTGCGTCCATTCCGTAGCCTTTCTTAACAAGTTCCAAGACTGCTGCGATTGAAGTATGTAATTTAGTTACCTGGAGGAACAATAGCGTTTTACTGTAATCTTGCCCGCTAATCCTAATCGAAGAGTTGCTCATTATTTCGTAAGCGAATTTATCTATCCACTTAAGATGTCTAACTATGATCTTGTGTTGATTTTTGTTCATAAAACCTTGAAAGGTTATTCCTGTAACTAAGACAAATCATCAAAAAGTATAACATTACAACTCGTTAAGTTATAATAAGTTATAAATAGTGATTATGCTATGATTTCTGATCCTGAGCAACAAGATACTACTAAAACTACTACAGAACAGTCTTCTATCAAACCCAGAGAATTTTTTAATGAAGAGTATTTTGAGGGTAACGACATTAGGCCTTCTAATTATTTAGGTGGCTATAGTGAGTTTGGCTATGGTAAGGGTAATTTTTATAAACATGAGCTAGAAGTTATTGGCAAGTATTTCCCTCAGGGAGGTAGGATAATCGAAATAGGTGCTGCTACAGGAACGTTTGGCCACGCAGTTAGGAATAAATGGCCAGATGGCAGATTTCAGTATTTTGGAACTGATATTTCTGAGTATGCCCTTCCTCAATCTAAAGGGGAGCAAACCGCTGGTCTTGCTTATGTCAACATTGAAGAAAAATCTTTACCATTTAAAGATGAATCGGCTAATATAGTTACGGCTTTTGATGTTTTAGAGCATAGCAATCCTGATAAGGCAACTATTGAAGAAAACGTACGGGAGATTGGCAGAATTTTAAAAAATGATGGTATTGCTCTTGTGACGCTGCCACTTCAAGGGACATGGTTTAAAAAAATCTTGGGTGTGTTTGGTATCCATGAAGCAGATCCATCACATGTTCAAGTGCCCACCAAACATCAAGTAGAACAGCTAATAAGACAAATTGATGATCAATTTGCTTGTGAAGAGGTTAGGTATTTTTTTCCGCTACCTAAAAGTAAAATATCAGGCATCCCCTCTAATGTTTTGCTAGTTCTAAAAAAGAAGGACAGCGGTAGTAGTTTATAAAACTCTGGCACAAAAGAAAGTATAATTATTTAGTAGAACTAGGCTTGCGCAATTTACTTTGAGCATTTGATTTGAGCGCCTCAACTTTAGCTTTATAATCTCTTCCAGCAACTGGATTAATAAGTCCGAGTAAGCGCACCTCTTCATGTAAGCTATCCAGCCATATTTCAACTGTAGAAAGATGTTTTGGTAGCTTATCCTCGTTATCTACTAAAGCACCTATTCTTTTTAATTCCTCATGTATTGACCTAACTAGCCACGAGTTAGCCTTTTCAAATCGCGACTGAGGTAAAGATAACAGGATATCTCTTAACTCTTGGGTTTGTTTTTCGGCTTCTTTGGTTTGTTGAGCAAAATGTTGAGCAAGTGTTAAGGGTTGAGTGCCAGTCAAAAAATGCTTAATTTTACTTAACACTCCAGTATGTGTTAGTAGGTCAGTTGCACTTTCGCTAGTAGCCACATTGGCATTGGCAGTTGACTCAACAAAAGTTTTTCGCCATGCAAAATAATCAACTAGACTACTCAGATCTTCGGCGGTTAATCTAATTGGTTCTGGTCTTTGTTCTTGTTCAACTGATTCAGTCATCCCCCGCATTATACATATTTGTTAATCTGAAGTAAAAATTATTGAAGTTGGGCTAGTACAATTAATCTCTTCAAATATAACCCAGGTGGGACACAAGTCATCAGAGTTAGGTATCTGCCTTGATTATCAGGAGGATTAGTCACCCAGGTTTGTGAGGGGTCAACTATCTGCATCCCTTGGATAATATAGGTAAAAACTTGGCCACCAGCCTCAATACTTACCTGGTCACCTTTTTTTACATTGGGTAAATAAGAGAAGATTGCCTTATAGTTTGTTTGGGTAAAAAGTTGGGGTAGGGAAGAATGTCCAGTGATAAAAACGTTCCCCTTTTCTCCAGGTAGGGGAGCACCTGGTAACAGAGCCAAATTGTTATCAAAATTATTAGAGTCTACCATTACTTCAGCACTTGTGAGATTAATGCTGGGTATAGAAAGATAAAAGGTGTCATATAAAGCAGGATGGTCTCGGTGAGCAGCGGAAACAAAAGCTGGAAAGCTATCTTCATTTTGAATAGAAACTCCTAAGACTGAGCCTTGAGGATCAGGGCTGAGTAAAACCTGATTTTGAGTATACTGAAAAAGCTCCCAATATTTATAAGAAACAAGGGGAGCAATTACTTGAATTAGTAAAAAAACTCCTAGTCCAAAGCAAGTTAAAAGCAGAGTGTTTTTCTTCATTCTTCTACATTTTAGTTGGCAGGAAAGCAGTAGTAAAGGTTTGGCTTATAGCTTCAGATCTGTTAAAATTAGTTAACCTGCGCCTGTAGCTCAGTGGATAGAGCGTATGCGTTCTAAGCATGTGGTCGGGGGTTCGAATCCCTCCAGGCGCGC
>JAMCSY010000008.1 GCA_023379125.1 Patescibacteria group bacterium
AAATTGATTGCGAGGCATCACCTACCACACAAATATTTTTATGACGCCTGGCTAGTAATTTAGAGAGTAAATATTGGACAGGGTTTGTATCTTGATATTCATCAATTAAGATATATTGGAATTGAATTTGGTATTTTTGTAGAACTTCTGGATAGTTTTGAAAGAGTTTAACTGTTAGAAGCATTAAATCATCAAAATCTACTGCCTGATTTTTGTCCAAAATTTCTTGATACTTCAAGTAAACTTTAGCCACAGTTTCCTGAAAAAAGCCTCGAGCGTATTGAGGATATTCCGTGGCAGAAAGCATCTCATTTTTAGCCTGAGATATCGTGTTCTTGATAGATGTGGGTGAGTTCTTTTGAGAAGATAAATCAAGGGTGACCATTGCTTGCTTGACAGCATCCAAAGAGTCAGCCTCATCATAAATTGTAAAACTAGGAGAAAGTCCCACAAACTTTCCTTCTTTTCTTAAGATTTTGGCACATAGTGAATGAAAAGTGCCCATAATGGGCTTACCATTGGATTTACCGAGCAACTTTAGGATCCGTGCCATCATTTCTCCAGCAGCTTTGTTGGTAAAAGTTAGTACACAAACATTTTCTGGGGAAACTTGTTTTTCCTGAATCAAATAGGCCACTCGATGAGTCAGAACTTTAGTTTTACCAGAGCCAGCTCCTGCTAAGATAAGAGTGGGACCTTCAGTAGCCAAAACTGCTTGTTTTTGGATAGGATTTAAAACAGCAAGTAGGGGATTTTCCTGGGGCATGTGCATAATCTTAGCACTCTCATGGGTAAAAATGAATCTACCGCAAGCTTACACATATTGAATAAGTAAATCTTAAAAATTTAATTGGTAAATTTAAAAGTGGATAGTATTTGATCAAAATAGCTTGCATAATTAGATTCCTTATTTCTTAACTGAAAAACGAATCGTTTATGATTGTACACAACAACGGTATCACCATGAACTACTCTAAATCCTCCAACTCCTCCTACAAAATAATCTTCCATTTCAACTTTGGGATATCCATACTCTTTTTTGGCTGTTTCTAAGTTAATATCTTTCCCATAGGGATTTCGAATGAACATCAGAAAAACATTTTTATCATCGGGGTTAACTTTCAAGCTATTAAAATCTTCAGGCTTATAATTACTAATTTCAGTTGTATCAACGAGGCCCAGAGGATCTGTTGATACTGAAACAATAAATAGATTTGGATACTTAAAAGAATACCCATATTTTTCATTCGTATATGTTTTCCAATTCGAGATATCTGTTGTTTGCGTTTGGTCTGCAAACTTTAGTGAGTTTAAAAATATGTCCCTATCTTTTGCATAAGGACTGCTATCAATCTCAGTCGAAGATGAAGCAATAGGTGCAGTTATGAAACTGATAGTCCAAACATTTTTATTATTTAAGAGATAATAGATCTCCGCACAACCTTCCCAACAGCTAAACTGCTTTAGCGCTGGCTGGTTTGCTACTAAAATTTGATCAACTTTTTTATATTTATCCAGGTTTGTGTGATTAATAACGTCCTGACTCAACTCATCTAGGTTGGCAGGCGGATTGTGTCCGTTCCAGAAGCCATTGCTAACTTTAATCATGATTTCGGATCCCTTTGTAATGGCAGGAATTAAATTTTCTTCATAATCTGCTGATACTAGTTGAATGAAATCTTTATCTTGATATTTAACAGACCAGCCTTGAGGCAACTCATAGGTAAAAAGTTTGTTAATATCATTTGGGATTGCTGGCATAGGAGTGAGAGTAGGTGTGGGGCTCGAAGATGGACAAAATAAGACTGGATCACAGGGGGCCTGAATACACTGAATCTTTTGGTAGAAGCAGCTCTTGGGCGCAGATTGTTTTTGAAACAATTCACCGTAGCTATGTTTGCTTAAATAAAAAGCTCCAACTAAGATAGTCGTTAGTAGAATTCCTAGCAAAATAACAATTGGAGCAAAACCTTGCTGATATCTCATGCTTTTATTATCCGGGTAATTTTTGGGGTTTGCAACTTTTAGAAACTGTGATATTATTTTTCCCGCTATGACAAAATTTATAGATTTTTGGGCTGAGTGGTGTGGGCCTTGCCAGATGATGAAGCCAACTATTGAGGAATTGGAAAAAGAGCTCAAAAATGTGGAATTCGTCAAAATTAATGTTGACGAAGATCAGACTACTGCTCAAAAATATAATGTGATGAGCATTCCCACTTATGTTGTGGAAAAGGATGGTAAAGAGATTGGACGCAAAATTGGTTATTCCTCAAAAGCTGATCTACTCAATTTAATTAACGGTTAAGCTTTTTTAACTCCCATGACTTTTAAGGATAAAGTAATTGAAGTGGTAGCGAGTATTCCCTATGGGAAAGTCACTACTTATGGAACAGTGGCTCTACTAGCAGGGATACCTCGAGGTTCGCGTATGGTCGGGGCAATCTTACACTTTAATGCAGAAAGGTTCGATCTGCCCTGGCACCGAGTGGTCAACAGACATGGCTATATATCGACTAACTGTGCTGAGCATACTCGCGATATCCAAAAGGGTTTGCTCGAGCAAGAAGGTATAGAAGTCTCCCCAAGTTTCATAGTACACTTAAAAAAATACGGTTGGTTTGGTGAGGACGAGGCCATTAAAAATAACTAAAGCGACTGCAGCTCACTATTAAAGATCTTAGCAAACACTCTAAACTATGAATAAAGATATTTGGGTAATTGCAAATTGGAAATCGAATAAAACCATTGAGGAGGCTTTGGCTTGGGTTGAGGAAGTTGGACCAAAAATACCAAAAAAACCAACATTAACAGTAGTGGTCTGTCCTTCTTTTGTAGCTTTGGAGGAGGTGAAAAAAGCAGTTTTAGTAGGAGGTTATCCATTACTAGTTGGTTCCCAGGATCTCTCACCCTTTGAGGAAGGACCTTATACGGGAGAAGATGCAGCCAAGCAACTTGCGGGTGTTATCGATTTGGCTATTTTGGGTCATTCTGAACGACGAAAGAATTTTGGAGAAACTGTGGAGATGGTAACGGAAAAAGTAACTCGAGCCCTGGAAGTAGGAATTACTCCACTAGTTTGTGTTCAGGACCAAACCACAAATATTCCCGATGGAGCAAAACTTGTAGCTTATGAGCCTATCTTTGCCATAGGTACTGGTAAACCAGATACTCCACAAAATGCTGATCAAGTTGCCGAAATAATTAAAAAACAGCACGACTTACCTGTTTTGTATGGAGGAAGTATTAATGAGGATAATGCTAAAGCTTTTTTACAAACTAATAGTTTAAGTGGTTTGCTCATTGGAGGTAGCTCATTGAATCCAGCAGAATTTATCAAGATTGTAGAAATTGCTGCTGGAATCTAGGATTTTAATCTCATGTCTGAAATTAAGTCTTTAAACTTAAATCGCATGCACAAAAGTGGTTCTGTCAAAAAAGGTGACTTTGAGGAAGAAAGACACTCCAAACAAAGTAATAATCGTGGATTAATTTGGATAGTTTTAGTTATCTTACTGGCTGTGGTAGGATTTTGGATTTATCATTTTTTCTCACCGCAACAAAATCAAACAAGTCTGTTGCATACTGTTTTTGGTCAAAAAGATACTCTTAAAGAAAGTAATGGTCGGGTTAACGTTCTTTTATTGGGTATTTCTGGTGGTAATCATGATGGACCTAATTTAACAGACACAATCATGGTTGCTTCTTATGATACACAAAATGGCAAGCTAGACTTAATATCCCTGCCGCGTGATATCTGGATTGATCAATATCAAGTTAAGCTAAATGCAGTTTATGAGATTGGTTTATCACAAGGCAATGGCCTCAGCCTAGCAGAAACTGAAGTGGGTAAAATTTTAGGCATTGACATCCCTTATGCTGTTAGAGTTGATTTTAGTGGATTTGTAAAGGCAGTAGATTTGGTGGGAGGATTAGATATTAATGTGGCTAATAGCTTTGAAGATAATCTATACCCCATTGCTGGTAGTGAGAATGATATGTGTGGTTATCAAGAAGAGCAGAGGCAATTATCTGATGAGCAAGCTAAACCCTTAGGCTTGACTGCTGGAGACTACCTGGTTTTGCTTGATCCAAACGGCCAGATTGCTACTACCTCTGCGAAGGATCAAAACTTTATCACCTATAACGATCAACAAACTGCAACCTATTTTGCTTGCCGTTTTGACCACCTAGTTTTTACTAAAGGTTTGACCCATATGGATGGTGAAACAGCTTTAAAGTATGTCAGATCTAGGCATGGTAATAATGGTGAAGGATCAGATTTTGCCCGAGCCAGACGTCAGCAGCAGGTGATAGAAACTTTTAAAGAGAAAGTTTTATCCCTACCAACTCTGACCGATCCTAGTAAAATGGTTGGTCTGATTAATACTTTTGGGCAAAGTTTTGAAACAGATATTCCCAGTAGCCACTACTTAGATTTAGTGCAAATGGCTAAGAAAAACAATCAAGTGAGTAATTTTGTGATCGATAGTAGTGGCACTCATCCGCTACTTGTTACCCCGCCAGCTGCTAACTATCATGGAGCTTGGGTGTTGATTCCCGCTGGTGGTGATTATACACAGATTCATCAATATGTTGACCATGTTCTGAATGGGGCTGCTTTATCTTCGGATTCAGCTCAACCCCAGCCAACCGGAGTTTTTGATCAACCATGAAAGTAGTTTTGTTTTATGGTCCTGGTGAGAGTCAGAAACGTGCAGAAGCTATGCATCTGAAAGAGCAGTTTAAAGCGGAGTGCGTGAGTATTGTTGACCTCAAAAATAGTAATGTTGTTAATTTAGCAGATTTAATTGCGCAGACCTCATTGTTTGAAACAGACCCCAAGCTGATAGTTGTGGAAAATGTTCCAGAAAACTTTGATTTAGAGAAAATAAACATTAATACTAGTGAGGGAACACTGCTCTTGCTTGGCCAAAACCTCAAAGACAACTCTGCTTTAGTGACTAAAACCCACTCTTTGCAGGGTTTGATTAAGCGTTTTGAAGGAGAAAAAGAATTGCAAGCCTTTGCCTATCTAGATTGTTTGCTAGAAGGTCAGCAAAACGCTTTTGTGGAACTTGCTAAATTACTGAGTGAATATGATGGGGTGTATTTAATTTCCATGATTTATTATTTACTACGGCGTAATCTTTTACCATTACCTAGCAGTAACTTTTTACGACAAAAAATTACTCGTCAAAAACAAGCCTTGACTGAGGGTGATTGGTTAAAGCTTTACCAGCTAACTCTGGAAGCAGAGTATAAAATTAAAAGCGGTCAATTTCCAGATAACCCTGCTCTTTTTACTTTAACAGAAGCATTTTTACAGCTTACGAAGCGCTAAATTTTTTCAACAGATCAGCATCTTTTTGGTCAACAACACCATCGCCATTGAGATCAAAACGCAAGTCAGTAGGCTTATTAGAAAAATTTTTATTGAGTAGGCTCAAATCCAGACTGTTAATTATGCCATCCTGATTAAGATCGTATTTTTGTAGATTTGGGTTATTGACAACAGCGGGTTGGATAGTTGGAGTAGGAATATTATTACTAGCACTTAAATCAAGATTTTGCCCTAAGATAATTGGGTTTAAAACAGGATTGATCAGAGGTAGAGGTAAAGTAACTTCAGAGCTGTGCTGGTGATCAGTAATAGTTAATTTAGCAGACATCCCGGCTGATGGTATTTGAAAAGCTTGAGTAAGGTTACTATTTTTCAGTTCGTTCATAGGGAGGATAAAATTACCAGAAATTTTTGTGACTGTAGCCAAACTCTGTGCTCCTGGAATATCCAAGGTAACTAATGCTTCTTGAGTTGGTTGTAGGTTTTGGTTGAGTACTGTGCCTACAATCGAAGGGTAAGTTTGTTGGGAGTCAACTCCAGTAGAAAAATTTAACCAGTCGTTAGTAGGGTAAGTCAGAGTTCCGGAGACTATTTTATAATAATAGGTAGTATTAGGTTGTAAATTAGTTAACGTGACAAAATGAAACTTATGCTGAGCAGGTGAATCAGAGTCTCTTTCGTCTAAAAAAGTGGCCTGTGAATTACCGGTTTGATTAAGTTTTACAAAACCAGTTGCGGGATTATCGGTATACCAATAGATTGCTGCGCTATTGGCAGTTATATTACTGACATTAACCTCTTGAGGTAACTGACTAACCTGAGCTTGAGTATTTAAAGTTTGATTTTTTGTAACCAAAAAAACTCCCAGTACTACTGAGGCAATGAGGATAAAAAGCCCAAACAGTGTTGGTATGCGCAACTCAGAGTTCATTGACGATTGATGTGTCAAAAGTTGGGTCTACTGGTTCAAGCAACTGTTGAGTTTCAGGTGGAATTTTGACGTTAGAGCTAGAGTGTAAGATATCAGAAACTACCCAGATAATGATGGTAGCAAAGGTAGCAATCACGATATATAAAAATTGTTTCCCAGTCATTATTTGATGAAATAAGCCTTTCCGGTTAATGTTAAGGTCAATGGACCATCACCTTGTTTGGTTAAGGTAACATTATCAACTCTGGTTAGCCTTGACAACTTTTGGATATTATCAACGATGGTGAGGAGTTGGGTAAAAGAGCCTTGAGCATTGTAGGAGAAATCAATTTCATCTAATTGTAAATTAGCTGGATTTTGATTAGTGAGGTCAATGAGAGTCAAAGGCTGAATTTGTAAAGCAGAAGCAGAACCTTGATTTGCGGCGGCATTTTGTAAATTGTTGATAAATAAAGGCACTTGTGGACTGTCTGGTACATAAGCCCTAATTTTAGTTTGGACATCGGATGGAATTTTCTGGTAATTTTGCCTACCTTCACTGAGGTTGCGAGCTTTTTGGTTAAGTTGATCAAGTATCTTTTGATTACTATTAATTTCTTGTTGTAGGGATAAAATAGTGGTGATTGTGGGCCGAATAGCAAAAACAGCAAAGACTGAAATTGAGATTAAACTGAAAATAAAAGGAGCGGCAGATTTGGCGAAGCGGTTCTCGACCACGGGTTTAATATAGGTATAATATCGTGAATGCCTGGCAGCAGCCATTTTTTATGAACCTCCTTTACCGTTTAAGTTAGCCGTAATCGTAAAATCTGATTTTTCCTCTAGAGATAAATTAGTCAGCGTGACATCTGTCAAAGAACTATCTTTTTGTAGAGCTCTTAAAAAGGCTGCTAAGCTGATGGTGTTGGGGGTTGTGCCAGTAATCGTTATACTAGTGGTTGGATAAGTACGTGTGCGATCAAGTGCGACATTAGACAAAATGATATCTTGAGGCGTTTCCTGACTAATCTTCTGCATAATGGAAGTGTAGGCAGGACTTTCTTGGCGGATTTGCTTAATAGTATTTAGTTGGAATTGAGTTTGTTTAATCAGAATCTCATCTTCTTTTAGACTTTGAATATATGGAACTTGTTCGGCAATTTTAGCTTTGATTGCGGCTAAATCGGCATCCATCTTATAACGAGCAATGAAAGCGCCGACCACTATTATCTCCACAAAAATGACAATAAATTTGCCAGAAGATAATAACCATTTAACAAGCTTAAACTCTATTTTGAGTTGGTCTTCTTTATGGACAAGCAGATTGACCTTAAATAGGTCTGGATTGGAAGTAGCCATATACCTTATTTAAGTGTATGCTGTAAATTTGTGAAAGGCAAGACTTTGGGCGATGTTTGAAAATAAACTTACTTGGCTACAACTAATTTTGAAAGACGAGATTTGATTCGAGAGGCTTTGTTATGATGAATTAGACTCACTTTAGCTGCTTTATCAAGTGCGCTATAGACAGCTTGTAAGTTCTTACTACTTGACTCACGCCTACTTTTTTTGATTAATGACTTCAGGACAGTCTCGCGCTTAAAATTACGAATAGTGCGAGTTTTGTCTTTACGAACTTTTTTTATTGCTGATTTTATAATTGGCATATAACTTTCCTTAATTAGACTAACTGGCCAATTTCAAACTCTGTTTAATGCAAGTCTACGAGTATCAAACTCTGTTTATAATTGGCATTTAGTGAACAGACCTAGACTTATGATGCTGAAGCTTCTATACTACAGCCTTAACTTGACAAGCAATACTAACACAAGTTTGGCTTTCAGTGCAAGATATACAAGCTAGAAATTAAGATCTCTTGCTGCATAACTTATCAGGTCGTAAAATTTAATATACCAATGGTTAAAAATCTTCTTTCACTCTTATCTACCAGGCAGTCATCAATCCTCTCAGGTGCATCCGTACTCATGGTCACAGTAGCTGGCTCTAAGGTCTTAGGTTTAATCAGAGATCGTTTAATGGCTCACTACTTTACACCTGATCAAGCAGCTGTATTTTGGGCGGCGTTTCGTTTACCAGATCTGATGTTCCAACTGTTAATCTTTGGGGCAGTTTCCGTCGCCTTTATTCCTGTCTTTACCGACTTTTTGCATCACCGTAGTCAGGAAGAAGCCTTTGATTTTGCTTCAGACATTTTAAATACAGTGCTAATTGGTTTTTTGCTCATTAGTTTATTAGTCTTTATTTTTGCCCAACCAGCTACTAACTTAATTGTCCCTGGCTTTAGTGGTTCCCAAAAAGAGGTTACTGCTGCTTTGACTAGAGTAATTTTATTAGGACAAGTTTTGTTGGTTGTGGGCTCATTTTTTGCTGGGATTGCTCAAAGCTACCAACGATTTATTATTCCAGCCCTAGCTGCCTTAATGTATAACTTGGGAATTATCTTAGGAATTCTCTTTTTTGTCAGGTTTTTTGGAATTTTTGGTCCAGCTTTAGGTGTGATTATTGGAGCAGCCTTACATGTTTTAATTCAACTACCCTTGGTGGCTTCTTTAGGCTTTAGACAAAAATTAAGTTTAAATTTTTTTGGTGAAGGGATTAGGGAAGTTTTAAAGCTGATGAGTATTAGAACAATTGGTGTGGCTGCGGAACAGATTAATGAAACAGTTGGGGTAATTTTAGCCTCAATCATTTCTGCTTCTTCTGTGACTTATCTGACTTTTGCTCAACATTTACAAACTGTGCCTATTGGTTTGTTTGGGGCAACTCTCGCTCAAGCAGCTTTGCCAGTTTTGTCCAGAGAAAGAACTAGAGATGAAACAGCCCCATTTAAAATTACTCTTTTGACGACTATGCATCAAATTTTCTTCTTAACTTTACCAGCAACAGCGATGTTGATTGTTTTGAGAATTCCGGTTGTGAGATTAATCTTTGGGGCTTCTCAATTTGATTGGAGTGCAACGGTGTTAACGGGGCGCACCTTAGCCTTTTTAGCAATAGGACTCACTGCTCAGTCAGTTTCGTTATTATTAGTGCGGGCATTTTATGCGTTAAAAGACACCAAAACTCCAGTGTTTATTTCCATTATCACAGTTAGTTTAAATATTACTTTAAGCGTCTTGTTTGTTGTTATGTTAAAGATGGAGATTTGGAGCTTGGGGCTGTCTTACTCTATCGCTGCTTGTCTGTCAGTATTGATGTTAATTGTTACATTAAGTAAGAAACTAGGTGGTTTTACCTTTGCCGAGTTATATACGCCAGCCTTGAAAATGCTGCTAGCAGCAGCGATAGCGGCTGTGGCTTTATATGTACCTATTAAGCTATTAGATCAACTGGTTTTTGATACTACCAGAACTATTAATTTGCTACTTTTGACTGGAATTGCCTCCGTCTTTGGTTTGGGAGTTTATGTCTTATTGGTTTGGGTAATGAAGCTAAAGGAACTGGCTACTTTTGGTAATCTGATTAAGAAAATTTATAATTTCCAGTGGGCAGTCAAATCAGACGAGATTGTCAGTCAGCCAGAAACAGTTTAAATTTTACTAATTTGTTTCAAATTATCAACTATGAGCCAGGCTGCCATAGCACCAAAACCTGTTTTGTTGATTTGAAAAGGTGGAACTGCTTGGGCATCTTTAAGAAAAATTATCAAACAGCACCTTTTGTTTTTAAAGATCTCATAATAAGTTGTTAGCTGTGATGATTTTATGCCTAAGCCATCAGCTTGAGCATATTGATGAAGAATTTGTTGAACCTTAACTGGTGTCAAGTGATCAAACTGTAACACATTGGCCACCGTTGCCTTGATGGTGATAGGTTCTCCAGAGTCTTTAAAATAGATCACATCCTCAGACTTAATCCTTCCCCATGGTGGATAGTGGTGTGTATACCAACGGGATTCAACTGTTTTTTCTCCACTGAGTATTTTATGGGTTAGGCCCCAAGATTTGCGCATAATAGCTATATGGATTTGGGGCTGAGGCATATTTTGAGAATAGAAATTGTTTCCTTATTAGTCAATCTCTTGGTACAATACCAACCATGAATATTAGGAACTTCTCCATTATTGCCCATGTTGATCATGGTAAATCAACTTTAGCTGATCGCCTGCTGGAGGTTACGGAAACTGTGCCTAAAAATAAACTGAAACCACAACTATTAGACTCTTTAGAATTGGAGCGCGAACGTGGTATTACTATTAAATTAGCTCCAGTTAGAATGTCTTATTTACTTGATTCTAAATTATATATTCTCAATTTGATTGATACTCCTGGACATGTAGATTTTTCTTATGAAGTGTCCCGTAGTTTAGCTGCAGTAGAGGGAGCAATTTTACTGGTTGATGCTACTCAGGGAGTACAAGCGCAAACTTTATCTCATGGTTTAGCAGCCTTAGAACAAAACCTAAGCCTAATTCCAGTTATTAATAAAATTGATATGGCCAGTGCTGATGTTGAAAAATGCAAGAAGCAGTTGGTGGATACTTTTGGATTTAATGAAAAAGAGATTCTTTTAGCTTCTGGTAAAACTGGTCAAGGAGTAACAGAGATTTTGCAAGCAGTGATTGATAAGATTCCATCCCCTCCAATTGCAGCAGATAAACCACTCAAAGCTTTAATCTTTGATTCTTTTTTTGATGCTTATAAAGGGGTGGTAGCCCAGGTGAGAATTGTAGAAGGCGAGGTTCCAAAACAAGAAGATAAAATTAAGTTTCTGGGCACAAAAGCAGTGGGTGAAGTTTTAGAAAAAGGTTATTTTTCCCCAACCCTGATGGAATCTAATGAATTGGTTGCTGGGGAGATTGGATATATTGCCACTGGTATTAAAGAACCAGATCTAGTAAGAGTTGGAGATACCATCAGCGAACTGAACTCTTCTGTAGTGGCTTTACCTGGATATAAAACAGTCAAGCCTATGGTGTATGTGGGTCTTTATCCAATCGAACAAGCAAATTTTGCTGATTTGAGAGAAGTCTTAAGTAAATTTAAATTAAATGACCCTGCTTTTTCTTTTGCCAATGAGCACTCTAGCGCCTTAGGGGCTGGTTTCAGATGTGGTTTTTTAGGACTATTACATGCGGAAGTCGTGCAACAAAGGCTGTCTGAGGAGTATGGGATGGACCTTTTGGCCACTACCCCTTCTGTGGAATATCTTCAAGATGGAAAACCAATTACTAATCCTGCTGACTTACCCCAAGGAGAAAATATTAGCAACCTGCAAGAGCCCTGGGTTAGTTTAAAAATATTTGTCCCACAAAACTATTTAGGTAATGTTATGGATTTGGTGGCAGAGAAAAGAGGGTTGTTTGTTAATCAACAGTATTTTGGGACACAAGTTGAGCTAGAGTATCAGATGCCTCTATCAGAAATGATTACAGATTTTTATGATAAATTAAAATCAGTCTCCTCTGGCTTTGCCTCATTGGATTGGGATTTCTTGGAATACAGAGAGGTTGATGCAGTCAGAGTGGATATCATGGTAGGAGGAGAAAAGATTGATGCCTTATCCACAATTGTCATTAGACATAAAGCAGAAAGTTATGGTAGACAACTTGTGCAAAAATTAAAAGAAGTCTTGCCTAGACAAAATTTTGAGATAGCCTTACAGGCAGCAGTTGGTGGGAAAATTATTGCCAGAGAAACAATCTCACCCTTCAGAAAAGATGTGACAGCTAAGCTTTATGGTGGTGATCGAACCAGGAAAGATAAACTGCTAGAAAAACAGAAAAAAGGTAAGAGAAAAATGAAGATGATTGGGAAAGTAGAGATCCCTCAGGAGGCCTTCCTCAATATTTTAAAAAGTTAATATCAAGGAAGTCTCTTGACAATGATTAGCAGTCGTGATAAGTTATTGCTAACTTAGATTAAGACTTTTTTGACGACCCAGTTACTGTTAGTAGTTAATATACAAAAAAGTCTTGTGTAGGCACAACACTGTTATTTGGCAAATTATTTCTTACTAAATAACGGAAAAGATATGTAGTGGACGATTTGGCAGTCAAGACTCTTTGAATAGAGTAAAGACATATCCAAATAGTCCAAAATAAAAATATGACTGATTTGACTGATCGGCAGAGACAACTACTAAAGGCTATTATTGAAACCTATGTTAAAACCGGTGAACCAGTAGCCTCGGAAATTATTGAAAAATCATGTGATTTGGGTGTTTCCCCTGCCACCATCAGAAATGAGATGGTTAAGCTAACTGATTTAGGTTTTTTGAAACAACCTCATGTCAGTGCTGGCCGAACTCCCACTTCGATGGGCTTTCGACTCTATATCAATGAGTTGATGAAAGAGAGAGAACTCCCGATTGTTGATGAAGTCTCGATTAGGCAACAAGTCTTTGATCAAAGAGCTCAGTTTAGCCAAATGGTGCACGCTGCTACCAAGGCTTTGGCTAAAAAATGTAATACCTTGGCTTTATCAGTTAATGATGATGATATTTATTACACCGGAGCTGCTCATATGTTAGATTTGCCAGAGTTTTTTGATATTGATGTGACTAGGTTTGTACTGTCACTGTTTGATGAATATAGTTTGCTGGAAAAAATTATTAACTTGGCCCAAGGTAATGATCCTTTGCATATTTTATTTGGAGAAGAAACTGGTTTTGATTTTTTAAGACCAACAAGTTTTGCTTTTTTAAACTTTGAGACGCAACATGGTAATCAAGGGGTAATTGGGGTAATTGGACCGGATCGCTTAAATTTTCCAGTAGTGATTCCTTATTTGCGCTATATTGGAGAAGTTTTACAAGAAGCGAGAAGAACATGATTAGTTTTGGTGATCGAAGGTTAAAATCAAAGAGATTTGATAAAAGTAGAAAGGTGGTAGTGGACGAGTTGGTAGTTTGTTTTAGTTAAACTAATCAAAAATCTGTCCAAAATATTTATGGCTAAAAAAGAAGATACAGAGCTAAAAGATTTAGAAGAAAAATTGGTTAATGCAGAAGATCAGCTAAAAAGAGCTGTGGCTGATTATCGCAATTTAGAAAAAAGAGTTCATGATGATGCAGTCAATGTGATGATCATGACGAAAATTTCTGTAATCACGCGAATATTACCTGTTTTGGATAGTTTAGATCAGGCTGTGGCAGGAGCGGCACAATCAGAAGCGGAGTCTGCCTGGCTCAAAGGAGTGTTGATGTCTATTAAACAGTTCAGACAAGTTCTAGCAGATGAGGGTTTGTTAGAAATTCCTACTGATGAGCAATTTGACCCCAATTTACACGAGGCTATTGACGTGGCTGAGGGGGAAGAGGGTAAAATACTTAAAGTAGCCTTGAGAGGTTATACTCTAAATGGTACGATTGTCAGGCCAGCCAGAGTAGTAGTGGGAAAGAGCAATCCAGATAAAATTTCTACAGAAGCTATTAAAGAAATAGAGGAGGAAAATTAAAATATGGCTAAAATTATTGGGATAGACTTAGGTACAACAAATTCAGCAGTGGCTGTGATGGAGGCAGGTAAGCCCAAAGTGATTCACTCTGCTGAGGGTGAAAATGTAATTCCCTCCGTTGTTAACCCTATCAAAAATATCGTCGGTAGGGTTGCCAAGCGTCAGGCAGTGGTTAATCCCAGAGAAACAATCTTTTCTGTTAAAAGATTAATGGGCAGAAGGTTCTCAGATCCAGAAGTGCAAAGAGATATTAAGTGGCTACCTTATACCATTAAAGAAGGACAAAACGAGATGGCAGTAGTAGATGTGGAAGGCCATTCATATACCCCTCAGGAAATTTCCGCCATGGTCTTACAAAAGATTAAAGCCGATGCAGAAAGCTATTTAGGTGAGAAAGTTACTGAATCAGTTATTACTGTGCCTGCTTACTTTGATGATGCCCAAAGGCAAGCAACTAAGCAAGCAGGGGAGATTGCTGGATTGGAAGTTAAAAGAATTATTAACGAGCCCACTGCAGCTGCTTTGGCCTATGGTTTGGATAAAACTGGAGCTCAAACCATTGCTGTTTATGATTTAGGTGGAGGAACGTTTGATATTTCCATTCTGGATTTAGGGGAAGGTGTTTATGAAGTGAAATCAACTAATGGTGATACTCATCTTGGTGGTGATGATTTTGACCAGAAGATTATTGACTGGTTAGTGGAGGAATTTAAAAAGGAACAAGGAGTTGATTTAAAAACAGACAGACAAGCTTTACAGAGATTGAGAGATGCCGCAGAGAAAGCGAAAATTGAGCTGTCATCTTCCATGGAGGCAGATATTTCTTTGCCTTTCATTACAGCTGATTCTTCAGGGCCCAAACACTTGGAAACAAAATTATCTCGGGCTAAGTTAGAATCTTTGGTTGGCGATCTGATTAATAAATCTTTTGAGGCTGTTAAGTCAGCGATGAAAGATGCTAAGGTTGAGCCTAAAGATATTAGTGAGGTAGTCTTGGTTGGTGGAATGACCAGAATGCCAGCGGTCCAAAAAGCAGTTCAGGACTTTTTTGGCAAAGAACCTCACAAAGGGATTAACCCCGATGAGGTAGTAGCAGTGGGGGCAGCAATTCAAGGTGGAGTCTTGGGTGGAGAAGTGAAAGATGTGCTTTTGCTGGATGTGACTCCGCTGACCCTGGGTATTGAAACAATGGGGGGAATTAGAACGCCCTTAATTGAGAGAAATACTACTATTCCTACTTCCAAAAGTGATGTCTTTTCGACAGCTGCTGACAATCAGACCCAGGTAGAAATTAATGTTTTACAAGGGGAAAGAGAAATGGCTGCTGACAATAAGTCTCTAGGTAGATTTATTTTATCAGGGATTCCTCCTGCTCCAAGGGGTGTGCCTCAGGTTGAGGTTTCCTTTGATATTGATGCGAATGGGATTTTGAATGTTTCAGCCAAAGATAAAGCAACTGGTAAAGAGCAGAAGATAACTATTACTGGTTCTACTGGCCTGTCTAAAGATGAGGCAGCCAGAATGGCTCAAGAGGCCCAAGCTCATTCCACCAACCAAGACTACCTCAAAGAAGACATCGAACTCAAAAACCAAGCAGATACTCTAGTTTACACTACAGAAAGAACCATCAAAGATGCTGGAGATAAGATCTCAGCAGAAACTAGATCAGACCTAGAGGGTAAGGTGTCAGAACTAAAGGGAATGATGGAAAATGGTAGTCCAGAAGAGATTAAAGCAAAGATGGAAAGTTTGTCTGATGCTTTATCAAAGTTTGGCCAAACTATGTATGGTCAGCAGGCAGGGGCAACTCAACAGGAGCCAAACATTAACCCTGACCAGGAAGTTCCGCCAACTGAAACAGACGGAAAAGCGACTGACCAAGCTGTTGAGGGTGAAGTAGTAGAAGAGGATGGTAAGAAATGACAGATAGTAAAATAGAACTAAATTTGTCACCAGCTGAGGCAGATCTGCTAAAAAATGATGCGAGTGAACCTTATAAAACTGCCGAGAGGATTCGAGGTGAGCGCCGGTTTGCATCAACAAAACCCGATACACATATAGTCGTTGATGAAACATCAGGAAGGATTAGCGAATTAAGGAAAGCAGATCCTACATGGACAACTCCTAGTGCAGAGCAAATTGCAGCACGTCGTAATCATCAACTAAATCGTGGTTTAGCAAGAACCAGATAATATCTAACAAAATGTTGACTGTATAATATTGGCCTCGGGAGACCGAGGTTTTTTAAGATATTATGGATAAAATTATCACAGAACAAATTAAGGGTTTTGAGGTAAAATATCACACCTTACCTGGTGTGTTTTCTGCGCATGGTTTAGATAACGGAACTAGGTTGTTAATTGATCATCTCATGGTTGAAGACGGTAGTTTAGTAGCTGATTTGGGTTCTGGTACAGGTGTGTTGGGAATAATGTTGGCAAAGTTAAATCCTCATGGACATGTCCATTTACTTGATGATCATTTAAGATCATACGAATTGGCAAAACAAAACGTGGTTGATAGTCAACTTAACAATGCAGAATGCTTTTTAAGCGATCTTTTTTCCGCGGTGCCCGGTAGAACTTACCAACAAATCTTTGCCAATCCCCCAGCCCAACTGGGTAATGAGTTTTTAGAAGAGGTGATTGAGGAATGTTTCAAACACCTGAAGCTTGGTGGTGAGGTGCAAATGGTTGTGCCTAAACAATTAAAACCAGTAATGGTACGGTTATTTGAAAAAATATTTACAAACAGTACAATTGTGGCTATGGGAAAAGAGCATATCGTGTTGAGTGCACAAAAACTAAGCGCTAAGTCCTAAATCAGAAATAATAAGGTAGGATCTTGTAAATTCTGTTTAGGATTTCGAAATTAGAGTTTAGAATTTTATTATATTTATGGCTACCAAACGTGATTATTATGAAATTTTAGGTGTTTCTAAGTCTGCTTCGGATGCAGAGATCAAGGCTGCTTACCGCAAGCTGGCTCGTCAGTATCACCCAGATGTAGACAAGACTGCTGGAGCTGCAGAGAGATTTAAGGAAGTATCAGAAGCCTATCAAGTTTTGTCAGATCAACAGAAGAAACGAAGCTATGATCAATTTGGTCATGCAGCTTT
>JAMCSY010000009.1 GCA_023379125.1 Patescibacteria group bacterium
ACAGCTGAGTTCAATAAATTACCAGGACGGTTTGGCGTTGATGATGGCGCAAAACCAGTTAAAAAATCCGCTGCGCCTGTAATGCTATCTCCTGATACTTGCAGATGAACCAATTTATAACCTACTGGCTGAGGTCTGTTCCAAGAACCATGATAAGCCACCAACAAATCCTGCTGCCAGTTTTGAGGAAATTGTGCAGAATTAATAAAAGTCAGGCCCAGTGGGGCAGAGTGGGCAGGAACTTGATAAATGGGAGCTATTGTATTCGTGCAGCTATGCTTTTTACTAGGATCAAACTGATCATCATGTACCTGATCACCATAACAGTAAGGCCAACCATAATCTCCTCCTTCTTGCACAATATTGATCTCATCTGGAGGTATATTATCACCCAAATAATCTCTGCCCATTTCAGTTACCCACAATTTTCCCGAAAGAGGATTAAAAGCCATAAAAGCAGCATCTCTTAAACCAGTAGCATAAATTTGTGGAGTTTCCCCTTGGGCATCAGAAACCCAAATTGAACCACCTTGCTCGGGTGTTTCCTGGCAAACATCACAAGTTGCTCCTATACTAATAAACATTTTGCCACCCTGATCAAAAACTATTGTCCGGTCATTGTGATCACTATTTTGTGGCAGGCTAAACAAAACTCTTCTGTTACTAACAGCTAAATATTGCTCATTCCAATCAAACCTGACTACTTTATCCACATCAGCTACAAACAACTTCCCTTGGTAAGGGGCTAAACCATGCACATGATTCTCTCCAGAAATTACTATCTTGGCCTGATCTGCCACTCCGTTATGATCTGTATCAGGTAAAGCCCAAACTCTGTTCCCATCTGGATCAGAGACTAACAGTGTCCCACCTGGACTAAACTGCAAAACTCTGGGGTGTCCTAAATTTTGAGCAAAAATATGGATGCTATAGCCATCAGCAATCTGTAATGGAGGATCAGGTAAGGCACCAGCAGATTGGGGGTAGGGTGTAGGGGTAGGCTGGCTAAGCACTGTTGTGGATACATTTGCAAGCGGTAATTGTTGTCTTGAGTGAAAGTAAACATAACTTCCCATTAAAACCAGCAATAATCCTAAAAAAATAAGTATATGTTTCATCTATATCTGATTTTTTAATTTTATCCTATCTTGGATAAAAGCACAGCAAGAACTAAGCAAGGAATTTGTACCAATTCTAGATTTTCCACATCAAAATCATATGGAATTCTTATCTAATCTTTATCAGAAAGTGATCAAATAAAAAAATATTTTATCTAAGTGAAAACATTATTAGCCAGTATTATTCTCTTGTTACCGCTTCTTTTCTTTAGTGCTACACCCACCCAAGCTTCAACTAAAATACCAGTTTTGATGTACCACTATATCAGGAATTTTACCTATCCTGGGGATCCAGAAGGACATGTGTTATCTGTTTCACTGGCAAACTTTAATGAGCAGATGGATTATTTAAAAACTAATGGGTTTACCCCTATCAGTTTGGATACTGCTGCCAACATTTTGCAAGGGACAGCTTCAGTTCCTAAGCCAGTAGTACTCACCTTTGATGATGGCACAATTGATTTCTATGCCAACGCTTATCCAATCTTGCAAAAGTATCATTTCCCAGCTACATCTTTTGTGATAACTGGTTTTGTGGGAGGACCAGCTTACCTTTCCTGGAACAACATTTATAAAATGCAGTCTTCTGGGTTAATTAGTTTTGAGGATCATACTATTAATCACCATAGTTTGACTAGTTTAGCTAATGTCCAGATCTTAAATGAGGTTAGTGTCTCAAAAGCTCAGCTCCAGCAACAAACCGGTCAACCAGTCGATTTTATTGCTTACCCTTATGGCTCCTCCAATAGCCGAGTGTGGAAAATAATTAAACAGACAGGATACTTAGGGGGTTTTGGAACATGGTCTGGTCAAGCCAGCCAGTTGAGTATGAACATGCCACGAGTTAGAGTAAGTGGAGGAGAGTCCCTGGCAACATTTGCTAAATCATTATAAAATTAACTTAAACTGGTAATTTTACAAATGGACTACACAAAACTGGCCTCAGATGAAAACTTAGATCATGCTGTGAAGGCTCTTGCTTCCAAAAACATAAGCGCAGTCATAGTTAAAGACAAAGCTAGAGCCTTAGAGAAAATTAAAGAGCTGATTCCTGCAAGTGCTTCAGTGATGAACGGAGCATCCGTGACGCTTGAACAGATTGGCTTTATCGATTATCTAAAATCTGGTAATCACAGTTGGAATAACCTACATGCAGCTATCCTTGCTGAAAAAGATCCACAACAGCAACTTTTTTTGCGTAAACAGGCAGTACTCGCTGATTATTATTTGGGTAGTGTCCATGCACTAACAGAAAATGGAGAGTTTGTTGTTGCCTCAAATACCGGTAGCCAGTTGCCTCACATCGTCTATACCTCACCTAATTTAATTTTTGTAGTAAGTGCCAAAAAGATTGTGCCTAATTTAGTTGAGGCCATGAGGAGACTTGAGGAACATGTAGTTCCTCTGGAAAACGAGCATATGCAAAAGCTTTATGGGACGGGTACCTCCTTGAATAAGATTTTAGTCTTTAAGAATGAAAATCCCAGTCTAGGTAGAAAAATCCAGATGATCTTAGTTCAGGAAGATTTGGGCTTTTGAGGTAGTCTGAGTTAAAAAACGCTATTCAACAGCTTTCCGGTACACATGAAGCTAGGTTCACCTATTCACAGCAGAGCTTGCCCTAAGCGATGCTTCAAAAGTTTACTGGCAGTTAAGCTGAGCTTTACAGGCTGATTGGGCATCAGCAGTGGGTAAACTATTACAAACATCACAGGCAGATTTGGCACTAGAAGTTCCTGGCACAGAACCACTAGCACTAGCTGAACCAGTGGGTAAAGCCATGGTAGTAAAGTTAATATCAGTAGGCAGATTGAACTTAGAACTATCCTCAGTCCAAGCAGAACAAGAATAAGTAACCTGTTGATTTAAATTAGCTGTTTGATTACTTGGTGATGGGGTAGTAGTGGGGACAGTTTGGTTTATTGTCATTTTAAATCCTGTAGTACTCCCATCTGTCCAAATGTAAGAATTATTACCATCAACAATAACATGCCCACTCATATTACTAGTCCCAGTACTAGTGGAAAAATCACCGCGCATTTTACCACCTGCCACATAAGCTGTTCCAGACATCGAGCTGTTATCAGAATTATTGGAGTAAGTACAAACTTGAGGTTGACTCATTGTTAATAGGTCTTTTAAAGTGCCAGTCATTGTTTGGTTTTGCGATTCAGTTGGTGCTGGATTTTGCATCATGGTATTTTCTGGCTGAGTATTAGTGGGTGATTTAATTTTTTTAGTGTATAAAAATGCCCCTGCACCAATTAATATAATCACTACAACTGCAATCACAATATAGGCTAGTTTACTCATCAAGCTTAAAATACCATAAGCTTCAAATATTCACAAGAAGGCAGACCTTCTTAAAAATAGACCAGCAACGAGATCAACTGTTGTTACTCGCTTTATCCACAGCTTCTGTCATATCAAAACTCTCGTCAACAAAAGCCACAATACTCCTTCACACTCTACGATCATGAGCTATCTGGCTGAGGTTATTAGAATGCACTATTTGAGCATTAGCAACTTGATCTTCGGTAAGCTCTATTAAGATTGGCATTACCTCAATATTTTTAAGTTACATGTATTAATCTACTCTGTTGACTACAAGCCAGTAATTTAGCCCATGTTTGTCTATATATTCATTTCCCAAAATCCGCAACACTGCAATACGATGTCTACCATCTAGAACTTCCCATCTGCTATTTACCCTAATAGGATAATTTACCGTACTTACAGTATATGGATACTCATAGCTCATAATTATCCCTAGTTTATACAAATAACTTTCTACTGAAGATCCATATCTTTTTTGTAAAGTATTAAAATCAGCTTGAGCATACTCGGCAACTTCAGATGCAAGAGGATATTCAGGGACAGCAGGCAGAGATAAAACAGAACGTTGTGCTACGAACCACTGGAAAAACCTAAATTTGCCCTCTGGCGAAGAGGTTAAAGCTTTATGTCTCATTGCGAAGTCAATCTCGGTAGGGTAATCTTCAGGCTTAGGAGGATCTTGCCTAAATCTATACAACTTATAATCTAAAGTGACAAATCCCTCAGTGTCATATGGATCCCTTAAACCTAGTACAGAACAGTGATTCTTAATTCTATCTTCGAGAAGAGATTCAGAATCTCCCAGCTGTTGATCGTACTTGGATCTGATAAACCAGTACTTTTCAATCTCTCTAAGGCGATTGTTAATATCCATATGCTCCTCTCGGTTAGGAACATAAGAACCTGTTAAGATTTCTCTAAGAAATGGATGTTCCAACATACTGATATAGTATGATATCTTGTTTTGTAGTTGATATCAAACTACCAGTATAGGTGAGATAAAAAATCTCGCAATGAGGGATTTTGGGGCCAGTTAGGACTCGTGGATGATTTCAGAACTTTTAACTGGGTAAAAAATTTTAATACCCTGAGTTAATATGGTAGAAGTCACAGAGCTATTTACAAGTTGTTTAGCTTAAACTGAAAATTGTTCCTGCTCCAAAACCAAAGTGGTGGATGCATGTCGATTGGGTCTATATTAGAGTTTTTTAGTAAAGCTCTCCATTTATTAGAAATTTCTTCTCGAGATAACCTTAAGGCTTCACTGTTTGTTATTACACCTAATTTTATAGAGCACTTAATTATATGAGTATCGGGAACAATACTAATGTACTGTCTGTTCGCTAATTTAACTTTTCCATAAGTGCTTATGATAAAACACCAATAATTAAATATCTTTGGGCCTGAAAGATAAGGGAAATCTTTTTTATGTTTGTTTTGTACCAGCTCTTTAAGCCTTAAAAAATCATAATCTGCACTGGTAAATAAGTACTCTAACGAACCCCAATTACCATTTATTGTTTTAGAAATAGCTTTCCAAGTACTAAGATGCTTGTTGGGCTGCAAAGCCAGCTTATATTTTAATAATTTTTTCCTGAGCGACTCACCTGACATCCTGGCAGAGTTTTTTATTGAGAAAATATCTTTTGTTTTTTCATCTTTATAGGTGGATAAAGCAGCCTGCCAAAGCTTATAACTATCCCTCTGGTAATTTAAACTCATCGGGAGAGTAAAATATACTAATCTATCTTCATTTAACTCATCAGGAAAATTAGGATTACTATCCTCAGGCATTACACAATATCTCAAGTTTCCTTGTTTGTATGCCTCAAGCAATATTTTGCAGTTGTTGATAAGTTGATTGGCGCCTGAAGACATTGAAATATTTATAGCACTTCTTAGTCTAAAGTTCGAATACTCTTTGGGTTGGTATAGTCTGATCTAAAATTTTGCCTAGAATTTTAGCTTGGTCTCGTGGAGGACTTCAGAGCTCCCGGCTGGATTCAGTCAACGATGATAGCTTTGATATCTTTTAATTTCTCTGGATTATTTTCCATAAAATCAATTGAAATTTGAATTAAGGGTATTAAATCTTATTGCCCTTGGAATGTAATAGTATAGTTAAACCACCCAGGAGCAATTAAAACTTTATCTCCTTGTTGATATTTATCAAACTCAGCATTTAAAGTTTGTAGCGCTCGAGGAAGTTTTCTGGATCTATTTAGACTTCCGTGCATATGAAAATTAAGAAATACTTCCAAGGCTTCATCCCTGCTCGAGTAACATATTGGGTCACCTTTAATTTGCACACACTCTGCTTTTACTATACCGATTCTTTCCAGTTTCTCCGTTGTTGCATCGAGAGTTCTTTTTGATGAGGATTGTCTATCTTTAGTTCTTGAAACTGTTGGTTGCCGCAAACTTTTTAATATTCTTTGTTCGTCACTGAGAATGTCAGGATGAACAATAAAAATTGAACCACCTTCTCGAAGGTTTTGAGTAACGAATTTTGTAATAACATTTTCTGCATATGCTGCACCTGCTCTAATTCCTGTACTATTCATGTGATGGTGAACTGAGTAAGAAAACCCCCAAAGACTAAAAGCGTAGCTATACATTCTATCAGTAGCTTGTAAATAATCTAAGATATCACTTTCAACAACGGAAATACTGGGTATCCTTGCGTATTTTTTCCTGTTTTGCGCTACCATATCTCTACTCATATCAACTAAATCTAGACTACTAAAATTTACTCCACTAGCTAAAAGCGCATCAGTGGCTCTTCCCGAACCACTACCCATCTCAAGCATATCGGCATTAGGATTTTGAATATGACCTCGAATACTCATGATAAAAAAATCAAGATCTGATGCTCCTCCCGAAGTATAAGGTTTTAATAATTTATCATAGTAGTCAGGGGGTAAATAGGTGGTTATTGTTTCAGGTTGATACCGCAACCAAGGATATTGCTCGTATTCAGCACGCAAAAATGAAGGAACATTTTCCATTATGGCCTATAATACCATAATTTGAGCCTAAATCAAATAGCAGTGTACTATTGCTGAATAGAAATCTGTACTTTATCACTTTTCAATTTACTTTCCATTTTAAAGAGAATTTTTGGTATTAAATAGTCTTGTTTTACATAAGCTAAACTGATATGTGGACGTGATTCGTAAATAATATTTTTATCATTTACGAATTCACTAACTTTCTTTGCAAATTCAGCAAAACGACCATCTTTATCAAGTAATTCGACACAGAGGATTTTATATTGATTTTGCCATCCGTTGAATAATACTAGATCACCAAGAGCTACTTCTTTGAAATCCGAATGATCGATAATGCTTAAGAGTTTTTTGTCATTTATTGTCGCTGGTTCTATACCAAAAAAAAGTGTAGAGTGAAGGTTACCTGTAACGTCACCACTAATATAAGAATAGCCCTCATCTTTTGAGTAATACAATTCATTTTCTGGAACTAATTTTTTCACAAGTTCGGAAAAGTATTTCTTGGTTTTTGGGCTAAAAGTTATTTCGATATATGCGTATGATTTTTTTGAACTCATATATTTTTATCTTTCGAGTAATTGTAGCAAAGCAGTTCCACCTGTACAACTTTTTATTAGATCTTCAACTTTATCAGTAAATTGGTGTCCTAGAACACTATTTAGCTTATATCTCATGTTAGGATTAGCTTGAAAATATTCCAAGAGTGCTGGCATACTAGCTTTAATAACATTCAAACTTTGACCTTCAACTGTTAAATTATCAATTCTAGCCATCTGTTTCAGTGCATTAACAACCTTTAGAGGGTCAATATTTTGGGCGTATGGATCACAAAGAGCTAAATGTCTCATAACAACTTCAAAGCTTAAATCTCGATTTAACAACAACCCTGATTCATTATCAAAAACCATAGCGTTTAAATTAATGTCGCATTCTTTACGCCATTTCTCAATATCAAAAGAATCGGTAAAGCTTAAATCAAATAAGATACCATCTATACGAAAACTTATAACATGAAAACGTGGGTTAATATAATAAGAGCCTTGCTGAGTTCGCACATCATCTGTTTCTCTAAAGCCTCTAGCTGATAATATTTTTGCTACCTGATCAAAATCCACAACGTTATTTTCTACCTTTATGTCAAAATCCTTAATGGGTTTACCAAGAAGTACATCTCTAATAGTGCCTCCGAATACATAAAAGCTAGATAAACCTAAGAGTTGCTCAAGGTGATCTCGATTAGTGTTAAATTCTTGATTTCTTATTAAATCTGCTTCACTTTTTTCCTCAACAACCCTTCGTAGATTACCGATAAGTCCATGTTCCTCTGCTAGTTGTATGGCCCTGTCTCTTATACTCGGTTTAGATAGAATAAATTGGTTGAGGGCGTATTCAGTATTATCTGGAGTCATTAAGTGTGCATTGGATCTGCAGGCTTGCAATGTACTGTCCTCAATCTGATAACCCAAGTCTGCCGAAAATCTTACAACACGTAGTATTCTTTCTGGTGATACTTGTATTTTTTCGTCAGCATCGTCAATTTTAATCTGTTTTTTCTCGAAATCTTCATAAACTCCTAAAGGATCGTATACCTTACCATCTTTGTCTATACACATTAATGAAAGCGTTATATCACTACCTCGAAGAGCTGATATAATATCTTTTCTTGCGATAAAATCGATTTCAATTCCATCCCAACTAATTTTTAATGATCTATACTGGTCCCATTTCCTGATAAACTCACGTCTATATTGTTGTTGAACTTTGTCTAAATCAAAATCACCAATGAAATCTAATTCCTTAATTGAGTCCGCGTCATCCATTAAACATCTCCGAGCACCAGAACCTATCAAAAAGAACTCACCTTCGGTTGTAGCGCTAGCTATTTGGAACGCATTAAACACCCTTGCGGGTAATACTAATCTAGAATGTCTAAAATCAAGAACATCTTGAATTTGATCTTGATGATTAAGCACCTCACAAGCCATATAAAGTATTGCAACAGACTCAATACCTGTCTGTTTTAATAACCCCCCTTCTAAAAATTTCTCTAAAATAGAAAAAATATATCGTGTAGTAAACCATAATGCACCAATAATACATATATGCATAAATGTCATATGGAGAGAGAAGGAAGGGGTATAAAGCTAAAACTTTAATCCTATCAAAAATAGTTTTGTTATATAAATTTGGATATTTAATTGATAATTGAGCATTACCTATAGCATGCCACCTTTTTCTTTTAAGTATGTTGCTAAATTTTGAGGGATTAGAATGAAATAATTTTAACTCTGGCATATAGAGAATTTTGTAACCCATACTAATTATTTTCATAGCTAATTCTCTATCTTCGCTGGCGATAAAGTTCCTGTCAAACATCCCAGCTCCCTTAAATACTGATGATTTTATAACTATGCAAAAGCCTTGAAAGCTATATATGTATTTATTTTTTCTAAATTGATTCAAAGATCGTTGATCTTCAAGATTGTCATACTTTTGTAATTTGGATTCATGACGCATTTGTTTACTAAAACCAGGACACAAACCAGCGATCTGCGAATCGGCATTGATTTTGTTTAGATATATTTTTAGCTTTGAAAAGAAATTTTTTGGAAGAATTACATCTCCGTCTAGAAAAATAACGAAGTTTGATTTTATATGTTTAAAACCAACATTACGTGCAATTGCACATGTTTTTTCGTCTTTATATTCAAGAACCTTAATGCCATATTTTTTAGGATCTTTCAAAAAGGTCGAGGTCTCTAAATGATCTGTTTTACCATTTAATACAACTATTATCTCTAACGGGATTTCAGAATGGCTTGAATTTAAAATTGACTGAAAAGTAACATCAAACTTTTTTAGATGCATTCTGTGAAGAGGTATGACGATAGAGACAGATTCCTTTTGCATAAAAAAATAATCGTAAAATGATGTTTGGATTATTACGAGGATTATATTAAAATTGAACTTAAATTGCAAACTATAAGTCTTTTTGACGGACTCTTAAAGATAATTCAAACCCAAAGATTATGTGGGTATTATTGAAATTTACTTGGTGATAATTCCATATATTTGGTAATGTTTGTTATGCTATATTATTTTATAAGGACAACTGGAGTTCTGTATGGTACATTTATTAAATGGAGAGGATTAAATAAAACAATCTATGATAAAGGCTATTTTCTGGGATATAGGAGGCGTTTTAATCTTAAGTAGACGAAAACAAGTTTTAGAAGATTGGTCAAAGAGGTTAAGTACGTCACCTGAAAACTTGCGAGCTGTCATAAAACAATTTTCCGATGAAAGAATGAAAGGAAATGATTTAAGTTACAATGATTTCATCATAAAAAATAAAATCGACTGGATTTCTGCAGAACAACTAGAAAATCTTCAGCAATCCCTTTGGAATTCAGAATACGTAAACGATAAACTCATAAAATTTATTCAAGGTAATAAGGACAAATATACCTTCTGTGTTATTACAAAGAGGCCGAAGAAGTAGTTTTTAATAAACACCAAGTCCCTAAAGTTTATAGTATGTTTGTGTCTTCATCTGATGTTGGAGTTCTAAAGCCTGACTAACTAATTTATCAATTTGCCCTCAAGCAGATTAAGCCACCAGCTAATCAATGTATATTTATTGATGATTCAGCAGAAGATTTTGCACGCAAGAAATCTAAACTTGAGGCTGAAAAGGGTAGATTTAAGGAGCTGTTGGATGATACAGACTCAAGGGTAAATAGATGGATGAGGACAGAGGATGAATTGTTTACCTTTGCACAAGACGCTGTACACAAGTTCAATGATGGTAGCCTTGAAGATAAACGCTATATTCTTTCAAGACTTGGCTCGAACCTCATTATCTTTAATAATATCTTGCGTGTTGATCTTGAAGAAAAGTTAATTCCTATGAAAGATGCATCTAAGGAAACAAGACGAATTAGTGATTCGCTCGAACCTGTAGAAGGGATTGATAGGACGCTCCAATTAGAATCTTTATACTCTCAAGATCTAGTCTTGCTGCGGGACAGGGATTCGAACCCCAATAAACGGATCCAAAGTCCGTTGTCCTACCATTAGACGATCCCGCAGTGCAATATTTACCTGGTAATTATACTCAAACAAGTTGATCTGAGCAATTAAAAGCTATTCTGAGATTTTTGGTAAATCCCTACCAACATCAGGAGATAGAGGATTGAGGATAGTTTCTGGAACCTGGAAACCTAATAATTTTAACTGATTTTCCCAAACACCACGATGGGCCAAGGCAAGTCTATAAGATAAACCATCACTATAAAAATCAGGTAATCTCTTCAAATAGTCCAATTCAGCATCAATTGCCTGAATCTCAATTAAGGCACGATTAACAACAGGTAGCTCTTGAACTAGAAAGCTTGTGGGTACCCCATCTAGTTTGGCTTGGATGAATTGTTGTAGATGTACTAATTCATGTAATCCATCAGCAACAGTAGCATTTGATTTTAAATTAACCACAATTTCACCATCATCATGTACTCCAACTCTATTAGGTAAGTTAGTCCTGGTCATTTTTAGCCCTTGACTAACAACCTTGTTCCATGCTTCCTCAATATCACTAGGTACAATTTGAGACTTTCTTAACAAACCAGCAATATCCGGGGATGAAAGATTTTGTTCCTTTGATCTTTGGGACAACTCAGACATTAATTATATTATACCCTTTTATACTAGCTTCAGATTAAGGGTTGATAATTTATTTAATTTCAGGTATTGTAAACAAAATGGATCAAAATATTGAAACTCCAATACCAGAAACTTCCTCTGTTGTAACAGGGTCGGCCACGGAAACACCACGTCCTCCTATGCCAAACGGTCCTCCTTTGGACGTTCCTGCTACAGCTACTCCTACACCAACAGAAACACCAATTCCTGGTTCAACACCATCACCTGCATCTACTTCTGAAACACCACCAGTCACAGTACCAGTTCCTCCAGCACCAGATACTACGGGGACAACCACAGAGCAAAATCAAAACTCGACTCTGATTGATAAACTTAAACACTTGTTTGGTAAGTAACCCTTAAGCTGCTGTTGACAAATAATCCAGATTTTTGGTAAATCCCTACCAACA
>JAMCSY010000010.1 GCA_023379125.1 Patescibacteria group bacterium
TCTGTCATTTAAAATATTGAGAATGTTCTGAAATTGATTGAGGCTAGAAAAATATCTCTGTGCGGTACTAGAAATGACGATTAGCTTGTCAAATCAAGCTGAAGTGGCTGGCCAGTGACATTTTTTGTACTTTTTGCCTGAGCCACACCAACAAGGATCGTTTCTACCTGGTTTTTTTTGTGGAGCTGAAGAATTAGCCTGGTGGTTGCTTGTATTAGAATAGTTTTGAGAAACGGTCTGACCAGCTCTTTCGATCGTAACCTTAGTAGCCGAACCTTCTGATTCTAAAACTTGAGATAGTGGCTCGCCCATTTTTACCTCTTCTTCCTCCTCTTTTTCAGTAGCAACCCCAGTTTCTATCTCTGGTCTGCGCTCGATTACTTGAATTGGTTGGGGTTGTATAGTTTGTGGACCCTGTAGAGATACCTTATAAATTCTGTGAACAACCTCGTAATCAATTGTGTGAATCAGCTTTTCAAAAATATCAAAACCCTCCTTTTTATATTCGATCAGCGGATCCCGTTGTCCATAACCCCGTAAGCCAATGCCAGCTCGTAAATCATCCATAGTATCTAAATGCTCAATCCAAAGAGTATCAATTGTATTCAAATAGACAAAAATTTCCATTTGCCTAGCTATATCATTACCAAATGTTTTTTCTCTTTCCTCGTAGACTTGGTGAGCAATATTGGTAAAATAATTAATCAGCGCTTCTTGAGAAGTATGAGCTTGAGCCTGTTTGGCGATTTGCTGTAGGGAATTGGGATCAAAGTTTATAATAGCGGCAAAATCAGTCATAATTTTTTCTAGGTCCAAGCCTTCTGTGGTGTAAGCCTGCACAATTGAGGTAATTTCGTTATCAATTTTGTCTAGCATGTCCTGGCGTAAGCTACCCTCTTGTCCATTTTGCTTTGCGGCAGCTTGTAGAATTTTTTTCCGGACACCATAGATTATTTGTCGTTGCTGATTCATAACATCGTCATACTCAACAGTTGTTTTACGAATATCGAAGTTATGTCCTTCAACTTTAACTTGAGCGGATTCAATCGCCTTTGAAACCATTTGGTGTTCAATTGGGACATCATCTGGCATTTTGAGGAAATTCATTACCCGAGAAACCTGATCTCCTCCAAAGACACGCATTAAATCATCTTCCAGTGACACATAAAAACGAGAGATTCCAGCATCCCCTTGTCGACCAGAACGACCACGCAGTTGGTTATCAATCCTTCGTGATTCATGCCTTTCTGTGCCAATTACATATAGTCCACCTAATTTGTCAACACCTTTACCAAGCTTAATATCAACACCCCTCCCAGCCATGTTGGTGGCTACTGTGACAGCTCCTTTTTCTCCTGCGCGCGAAATAATTTCTGCCTCTTTTTCATGGTTTTTAGCATTGAGTAGAGCGTGAGGTATCCGTTTTCTTTTGAGTAGTTCGGATAAAAATTCGTTTTTCTCGATCGAAGTTGTACCAACTAGTACAGGTTGCCCTTTTTTATACAGTCCCTCGACCTGGTTCGCAACTGCTGTATATTTGGCTGTTTGAGTCTTATAAACAGCATCTGATAAATCCTCTCTAACCATTGGGCGATTTGTTGGAACAACGATTACATCAAGTTTGTAAATTTTATGAAACTCCTCTGCTTCCGTTGCGGCAGTTCCGGTCATCCCTGCTAATTTTTCAAACATTCTAAAGTAATTTTGAAAGGAAATAGTTGCTAAAGTTTGCGACTCTTGCTGAATCTGAACTCCTTCTTTGGCTTCAATAGCTTGGTGTAAACCCTCAGAGTAGCGCCTTCCAGGCATTAGCCGACCAGTAAACTCATCGACGATGACAACCTCACCCTCTTTGACAACATAGTCACGATCTTTGATAAATAGAGCCCTGGCTTTCAGGGCTTGTTCAATGTGATGTAAAGCAGAGAAGTCTTTTTCATATAGATTATCTATGTTTAGCATTTTCTCAATCTTGATGGTGCCGTGCTCGGTAAGCGAGGAAGTGCGTTGTTTTTCGTCGATGACATAATCGGTTTCCGACGAGAGTTTGTCAATTAATTTGGCAAAATCATAATATTTTTGCGTTGGTTCTGCAGCAGGTGCAGAGATGATTAAAGGGGTTCGAGCTTCGTCTATCAAAATTGAATCAACCTCGTCAACGATCGCAAAATATGGTTCCCGCTGGACCATGCTATCTAGTGAATGGACCATGTTATCGCGTAAATAATCAAAACCAAACTCATTATTAGTTCCATAAGTAATATCGGTGTTGTAAGCCTCTTTGCGGGGAATAGCCTTTAAGTGCATTAGTCTTTCGTCAAAACGGCTTTTGTCTTTAAAGTCTGGGTCATAGATGAAAGACTCATCATGCACAATAACAGCAACGTTGGTACCTAGTGCTTGATAAACAGGACCCATCCAACCACAACCTATGCGCGAAAGATAATCATTTACTGTAACTAAAAAAGCACCTCGCCCTAACAAAGAATTAAGGTACAGAGCTGGTACAGCCGATAAAGTTTTTCCTTCACCTGTTTTTTGCTCAGCGATTTTTCCTTGATGCAAAGCAATTGCTGCTACTAATTGCACGTCAAATAAACGTTGACCGAGTGTCCTAACTGCTGCTTCTCTGACTGCGGCGTAAGCTTCAGGAAGTAGCTCATCTATAGTAGTTCCTTTGGATATTAATTTTTTGAACTCAGAGGTTTTTTGAGCTAGCTGTTTATCAGAAAGCTTCTGATACTTTTTTTCTAAAGCATTGATTTGCTCGACAATTTTGCTAAACTTATTAATTTCGCGTTGGTTTGAATCTAGAAATTTATTAAAAATACTTAACATAGGCTTAAGTATAAACTAAGTTATTATATGTGATAGTGAGCCTAAAGTATAGTTTAGAACTTGACACAACAAGCTCTGATTCTATACACTAGCTATGTACTGATGGTCTCAATTTAATACTTATAAAAAATATTTCTGCCCATGGATCAACAAAACACTAATAACTCTTCACAAAACCCTACCTCAGGAAATTTGCCAACTGACAATCAACCTGATGTTGGTATGCCAGCTGGTGTGCAATCTCCTGGTGCAGTAGCTGCTAATCCTCCTGTTAATGATGAGCCAATTCCAACATTTGTACCACCATCTCCTGCACCGCCAGATATTTCTAGTGCTGCATCTCCCACAAGTGTTCAGCCATCAGGTGCTGATTTGATGCCTGGTGTTAGCATTGGTCAACCAGCAGCTCCAAATCTAACTGACTCTTCTCCTTTTGCTGCTCCGCCTGCTCCAAGTCAACCTGCAACTCCACCACTAGAAAATACAATGTCTAGTCCGGCTAGCCCCACAAATCCCTTTGAGATGCCTGTTAATCCAGCAGATGATCCTGGAGTACAGCCTGGTTTTGGAGGTCCTGCAAATCCAGTAGGAGCAAGTTTGCCTGACACGACAACTACACCGCTGGCTAGTCCGGCTAATCCGATGATGCCACAGGCCGCTAGTTCACTTAGTACAAGTCCTGCAGAGGCACAAGTTCCGCCTGGTAATGATACTGTTGCCTCTCCCCCAGCTTGGGGAGGTGAAGCTGCTGCACCACAATCAGACTCTTTAGGTCAAGGTAGTTTTAGTGATGCAGCTGGAACACAAAATACCGATGATTTGTTTGCTAAACCAAACGATTTAGGTAATAGCTCCTCATTTGGCCAAACAACAGATAGTTATAATACAGTTGGTCAAACTGGCTCAACTCCTTCTACCGTACCCCCTAGTGAAGCTCCGACGGGAGCAACTAATCCTATGTCAAATGGGAATATGCCTCCACAGGATCCACAATCAACAGTGGTAGCAGGTGCTGATACAAGTCAGGTAGTATCAAGTGGAGGAGGGTTTCCAAAGTGGATTATTGCCGTAGCTGGGGTAGTCTTGTTGTTAGTAGCTGCAGCAGCTGCATATTTTGTTTTTGGGATTGGACAAAATAAATTAAACAGTCTCGGTCAAACACCGATTATCCCATCGCCAGTTCCTACCCAACCTCCTGTCCAGGCTACTCCAACTGTCTCACCATTTGGGGCGGGAAGCTTTGGAGAAATGATGGGTTCAACTGCCTCAGCGAGCATTTCAGCCACGCCTTCGCCTACTGCTTCTAGTTCTGGTCAATCAGCGATAGACTTACTGAAAGCGCGTGAATCAACTCCTACCCCTACACCAAAACTTTAAGAATTAATTCTCAAAACTCGCGTATTTTCATTCTTGGCTTCAATTTTTATCCAAATAGTTTCTGTGGGTAATTGATCTTTAATCTTTTCTGCCCATTCAATTACCACGATGTTGTGTGGGTTTGCCCAAAACTCAGTTAGACCTAGCTCAGTTACATTAATTGGTGTTGCCAAGCGATATAAATCGATATGAAATAAGTAATTATGTGGATTTGATGGTAGTAAATATTGCCTAACTAATACAAATGTAGGTGATAATAGTTTATCCTTAATACCTAGCTCTTTTGCTATGGCTTGTGTTAGTAATGTCTTGCCAGTCCCCAAGTTTCCACTTAGAGCAATAATAGCTCCATTGCTCACTTTTTGAGCAATCTGTTGAGCGATTTGATAAGTGTCTTCAACACTATGAGAGATCAGTTGCATAAAGTGTATTTTAGTGTCTTTTGAGAATTTGAACAACTTGCTCTCGGTTTAAGAAAACAAAAACAAGACTACCAAACATTATTGCAATACCACCTATCATTAACCAATAAGATAAGGGATTATTAGCTGGTATTTCCGTGGCACTTACAGTAGCAAGACCTTTAACATCCATTTCCTGATTGGTGCTATATAACGAGTTGGGTACCTCAAGATTAGCGGAACTGCTGGAAAAAGTTCCCGTCGGGGAGATCATTGGTCTTTTGGTGGGAGTGGGTGTTGAAGTTGGCACAGGAGGAGTAGGAGTTGGAGATGGACAGTTATTAATAGTAACTTCTTGTTGATTACTCCAAGTTGGACCTGAGCCATTTTCGCTGTAGCGAGCGATTTTTAAAAAGTATTGGCCTTTACCGGTAAATCCTGAATCTGTTGGATCAGACATTATCTCCAGGTTCCCATCCCATGAGCCTTGATCACTAGTCGTAATGGCAAATTGCTGAGAATAAGTTTGGTTATTGCTTATCCAATTATTGTCAACTTTAGTTTTACCAAAATAATTACTGGAACCTTCTTTGTTGAAAGCCCCTTTCAAATAATATTTGGCCTGTGAGGTTAGTTGGTTTAAGTGCATAGAAATTGAAAAAGTCTGATCACAGGTAATTTGATTGGGGGTAGAATCTAATAAAAAAGGATTAATAGTTGGAGTGGGACTAGGGGAGGGAGTAGGAGTGATAGTACTAGTGATATTCACGCTTAATACGGTGTCAGAGAGAGAATCGCCACCGGCTTGAGTAAAACGGTTTATTTTTAGTAGATATTCGTCTGGTCCTTGGTAAGCATTGTTGTCTCGATCAATTTTTACCTTTAACTCTCCATGCCATTTACTATCTTCATCAGTTGTAATAGAGAGAAATTTTTTGTACTCATTTTTTGTATAAGGAATGTATTCATCTCCATTCCAGGTCAGACCAAAGTAATTATCACCAGTCTGTTTTTGAAAAACCCCTGCTAAAAAATAAGAGGTATTTTTTAATCCAGAAAAATCCACATATAAAACTATCTCTGCCTGGTCATCGTAAGAATTCTGACTACCAGTGATAGTAAAAGTAGTAGTTGCGATTGCAGGTTTGGTTAACAGAAGAAACAAAGAACAAACGACAAAGATAAATGATAGAGAGAAGACACTTTTGGCAGTTGTCACATCTTCTATCTTAGCACTTATACCAGATATGATGATAATTACAGGACATGCCAATAAAGCGTGACAATCCCATTCTGATGATCAACAATTACTCCCTTGCCGACAGAAGAACCCCCCTGAATATTTAGAGTACAAGGTGCTGATGTTCCATAAGCGATGCCTTTATCTGCAGCTAGAACTGGTCTTCCAACACCCTCATAAACTTTAGGGGCAATATCCAGTCCGGTATGAACTCCCAGAAAATATACCTGTCCATATTCAGTAGTTATCTGAGTCTCGCCGGGATAGCCTTTAAGCGGTGGCCCTAATTTACCATTATCAAGATAGTTATGTGGATTAACTCGTGTACCGATGATTTTACCATCTTCAACTTTGGCATTCTCAAAAACCTCAAAATGTAAATGTGGTCCCGTTGAGCACCCAGTTGATCCCATCGCTGCTATCTGTTGCCCTTTTTCGACGGTACCAATTTTAACGCCAATGTTGCCAATAGCTTGGGTAATCGATTCTTGCTCGGCTTGTAATTGGGCAATTAAATTTTGAAAATTAGATTCATCATTTTTAGTGGCTGTTAATAAATCTTGTTTCGCTTTCTTCTGTGAGTTCAGTTCGTCCTGATAAGTTTGTAGCTGATTCATTAACTGCTGTTGTTCTGACTGGCGAGCTTCTTTATCAGTTTTTTGATCATTGTAAGCAGCCTTAGTAGCTTGTAGTTGATAAAGTACTTTTTTATCATTTTCCTGGGCAACGGCAATATACTTTTCTCGCAACAATAAATCAGAAAACCCATTGGAGGAAAGTAGTAACTCTAAAGGAGAATAGTTGCCGTATTTATAAGTTTCAACAATTCTATTTAATAAAACATTAGAAATAGAGTCAACGGAGTCTGAAAGACGCCCGATTCGGCCACTGAGATCGTTAATTTCTAAATCTAACTTGGCGATTTCGGTGGTAGTTTGAGCAATTTTGAGCTCAGTGATATTTGTTTGAGCATCAATGTAGGCTAGTTGCGAATTAAGAGTTTTTTCTTTACCTTGAGCTTCTTGAAGTTTTGTTGTAGCATCATTAATTTGTTGTTGCAAAGAAGATGCTTTATCGCTAAGGCACTGTAGATCATTACAATCATTAGCCTGTGCACTAACAGGAAATAAAGATAGTAGCAAAAATAATACCAAAGTAGAAACGAGAACCTTCATATTCAAAGTTTATCAACTAAAACAAAAAACCACAAAATCAGGCTTGATAGATAAATGTTTGAGAATGCTCAGAGTGATAATTTTCAACTTGAAGGGTGGACTAACAATGGCTATTAAGCTCGTCAAATATGTAGGTAGCGTCTAACTGCAGCATAAGAGCCAAGTAATCCGACGAAAGCAGCAACTGCTAATTCTACTCCTAATAAACCCCCAATAAAGATCCAAGAGATAGGAAAAATTACTTGTGATACCTCTCCTAGGCTTTGTGACATAATTGGCTGGAAATACCAAAGCACGAGAAAACTTAACCCCCAACCCAAGAACGCTCCGCCAGAAGCATATGCCAACCCTTCTAAAATATAAGGAATTCTAATAAACCAATTTGATGCTCCGAGTAACCTCATTGTTTCAATCTCATCTCTTTTAATACGAATCTTAAAACCGATGATCATTAAAATAATTAAAGTGGAAAAAATTACTAAAAAGGCAACTACTGTTCCTCCAACTAATCTAATCAAATGAGTAGCTGAAGTAAGAGAGGCCACAACATCTTCAGGAAAGACCACTTCTTCAACAACTGGCTCTTTTTGTACAATTGTCGCAATGTCTTTTAAGTCTTCTGGCGTTTTAGTGTTGATCTCAAGTGAAGCTGGCAGGATATTTGCTGTAACTAGTTCTAGCAGTAAAGGATTATTTTTGTTACGGTCTCGGTAGATTTGCAAGGCTTCTTCCTTAGAAACATATTTGAATTTGGTAATCTTACCAGTTAAAGTTAGCGCATTTTCAATTGCTTGCACGTCTTTATCAGTGGTGCCGTCTTTGAAAAAAGCAATTGCTTGTGGCTTGCCCTCATAAAAAGTTAAGATCTCTTGTGACCCCACAGCGACTATTAAAAATACCGAGATAACCAAAAAAGTTAAAAACATAACCATTAAGGCAGCTAATGCTTGGTATGGAGTTCTTCTAATATTCCTGAGGACAAATTGCTTATAGACCATTATGTTTTTACCTCTTCATTTGGTTTTTCTTCCTCGCGATGAAATTCGTATTTAGCTTCATGCTTATCACTAACGATCTTACCCTTACTTAAAATTATCACCCGTTTTTTTAAGGCGTCAACAATATCTTTGTTGTGAGTAGCCATAATGACAGTAGTGCCCCAAGAGTTTATTTCAGCTAAGAGCTGAATCACTGCTGCAGCTGTTTGGGGGTCAAGGTCGCCGGTTGGTTCATCAGCCAAGACGATTGACGGTTTGCCGATCACTGCTCTCGCTATTGCGACTCGCTGGGCTTCACCTCCAGAAAGCTGACGGGGGAAAAGTGCTCGTCGTTCCCAAATATCAAATAGCTTTAGGGTTCGCTCAACCTCTTTATTAACCTCAATCTCTTTAACTCCTCGCGCTTGAAGAGATAAAGCCACATTTTCAAACACAGTGCGATCATCTAGCAATTTGAAATCCTGAAAGACAAATCCAACCTTACGCCGATAAATCGGTAATTTAGAGGAAACGATTCTAGTGATATCTACTTCATCAACAAAGACTTTGCCTGAGGAGGGTAAAAATTCTCGGGCTAAAATTCGCAGCAGCGTAGATTTACCAGCACCTGAAGGACCAACTAGAAAAACGAACTCACCATTTTGAATTTCTAAATTAATACTGTCGAGGGCAGTGATTGCTGAACTAAATTTTTTATTAACATCTTGAAAAGAGATCATTGTTGCGTATTCAGACTATTTAGACAGTTCCAGTCTGTGCACCTAAAGAAGTTTGGCTTAGTTTTCTACTTCAACCTTGCCTACATCCATGAGCCAACCAGACTTCAAAGCTTTTTGAGTTTCGCCATAAACTTTTACTTTTTTGCCATTATATTGATTTAAATCAACTACAGAAGAGGTGAGAGTTACAGGTGTTGCTCCAGTTCTCACTAACAGATGTGTACCCTCAACATATTGCCCTGGATCAGAAGGGGTGGGAATAGGTTGGATGACTCCTTCAGCAAAATCTCGGAAGGTGCTTGAATCTTGGGCTGCTTGTGAGGGGGGAGTAGTGGTGCTACCAGTAGTATTTGCAGAACTGGTATTGTTTTTGCTACCTGAAGAGGCTAGTAAATAACCAGTAGCAGTCCCAAAAACAATTGATGCCACAACCACCACCAAAAACAATTTAGTGTAAGTTGAGGCATTACTTCCAGGCAGACGTTCCAAATTTTCCATTAAACTAAAGGTACTTCAATCATTTTAACTAAGCAGATACACTTTTGTCCAGCCTGAGTTCAGCCTCAATAAACTCTTGAAGGTCTCCATCAAGGACACTATCTGTATCAGAAGTTTCTATCCCAGTGCGTAAGTCTTTGACCATATGATAAGGGTGAAGAACGTATGATCTGATTTGAGTTCCCCACGAAGCCTGTCTGTTTTCCCCTTTTAATTTTTCTTCAGTTTGCTTATGTTTTTCTTCGCGGAATGCCCATAATTTAGCAATGAGAATCTTCATGGCATTTTCCCTATTTTGTAGTTGTGAGCGCTCGGTTTGGGCTGTAACTGTAATCCCAGTAGGTTTATGTTTTAATCTTACTGCCGTACTAACTTTATTGACATTTTGTCCACCATGTCCGCTAGAACGAAATGCTTCAAATTCAATATCTTCAGGATTGACTTCAATATCAGTTTCATCTTCGATGATTGGTAAGACTTCAACCAGAGCAAAGGAAGTTTGACGCAGTTTATCGGCATTAAAAGGCGATTGGCGAACTAGTCTGTGTGTGCCTGCCTCACCTTTTAAATAACCATAAGCGAATGGTACATGAATAATCATGGAAATTGATTTATAACCAGCTTCCTCACCAAAGCTTTCGTCGCTGATTTCGAAATCCCATTCTGATCTTTCAAGATATCTTTGATACATTCTTGCAAGCATGGCAGCCCAATCCATCGCTTCTACTCCGCCTGTCCCGGAGTGGATGGATAAAATAGCCTCAGCTTGATCATGGGGTCCAGATAAAAATAGATGCAACTCTAGCTCAGATAGATGATGATCAATGCTTAAAATCTCACTTCTTAAATCTTGTTCAAGATCACTCTCGTTAAGCATTTCCTTGGTAAATTCTAACTTTTCCTCTAATGTCTTAATAGATTCTAAAAGCTTTTGTTTTTGGGCCACATTTTGTGAGAAGTGCCTTGCTTTTCTGGAATCATCCCAGAAACCAGAATTATTCATCTCTGCTTCCTCCTGTCTTACTTCAATGGTTAATTGTTCTGGATTGAACTGGTTAACTATTTTTTGGTAACGGGTGGCTAAATCATCAAACTGCTTTTTAATCTCATCCATGGGCAAATTATAACAGTTTTTAAATTAGGGAGATGGAAGGTTATTTTATAGTTGTTTCATTGTATAACTTAAGATTGTCAGGATACATAAAACCCACTGAAGTCACTTTCCAAGTACGGTTGACTCTATCGTATTCGTAAGACATTGGACAAACGATCCAATTTTTATCAGATCCTGGTGATCCACTATCTGTAGTAGGGTTGTCTGTTTTCCAGGGAAATACAGCACATCCAGAAACACGATTACCTGGGGTTAGCTTAAGAATTGGTTGTCTAGTCTGTGGATTATCTGGTGTAGCAAATGGTGAGTATCTAACATTAGCCCCATCTGGACCTACATCATAAGTATGTTTTTGAGTTTGCGGACTATTTAAAAGCTTAGTACCTGCATCTTGATAGCGCTGGACTTCTTTATTTAACTGGAGTATTTCTGATAAGGTGTAACCTCCTAATCCTAGTGTGGTCGCTGCACTAATGATCAGAGTTCTTCTTCCTATTCGAGGTATATGGATACTATTAATAGCTTGTTGAATTCTTTCCATAGGTCTAAATTATACTAAAATTTGTACCTAAAGTCAAACTATAGGCTCCGAAATAAGATATGATAGAATGATAGCATGATTCTTTGGATTAACACTGCTGATTCCAAGAAAATCGAGGTTGCCTTAAAAGAAGATGAGCGAGTAGTTGATTTTTTGACTGACCATAATGAATTTGGCTCACAATCGCTGCTGCCTTTGATTGAAAAAATATTACTTAAGCAGGGATTAAATTTTAAAGATCTTGATGAGGTTAAAGTAAATACCGGACCAGGTTCTTTTACTGGACTGAAAGTGGGAGCAGCAGTGGCACAAGCACTTAGTTATAGTTTGGGTATACCAGTAAATGGAACTGCTGATAAAGCGTTAAAAATTAGCTATACTTAAGTTGTGAACTGGCGGCATCTATTTTTACCTCATCCACAAACTCACCAAAAAGCAAAACTACTGCATTGGCACGCTCTGGTTACCTATATTGTACTTTTTGTTTTCCTGCAAATAGGTTTTAGCGTAATTAACACTTATAAACCAGGGGTTTTGGGTATAACTTCTAGTATCAGTAGTCAAGATGTGATTAAGTTAACCAATGTCGAAAGACAAAAAGATGGTTTATCCACTCTAGCAGAAAATTCTGAGTTATCTGCGGCAGCTTTAGCCAAAGCGAAAGATATGTTTGCTGAAAATTATTGGGCTCACTACTCACCATCTGGTAAAGATCCTTGGAGCTTTATGACTGCGCAAGGGTATCGGTTTACTTATGCAGGAGAGAATCTTGCCAAAAATTTTTATGATTCACAGTCTGTGGTGACTGCCTGGATGAACTCGCCATCCCATCGTGAGAATATGCTTAATTCTCATTATCAAGAAATTGGCGTGGCAGTTTTGGACGGTGTTTTAAATGGTCAGCAAACCACGCTGGTAGTACAAATGTTTGGTACACCAATTCAAAGTGTGGCTGCTAAGCCAGCAGTTGACTCAGCTGCTAAACAGGTAGCTATTGTCACTCGGGTTCCCACCCCAGCTAATGTTCAACCTGTTGTCTCCAATAACTTAGTGGCTGGCACAACAGTTAACTACCCAAATTATTTGCCCCTAATTGATCCGTATATGATTAATCGAATATTGAGTATTTTTATCATTATGTTGATTTCCTCTCTATTGGTTATGGATTATGTCATTCTCAAAAAACGAGGAGTCTTTAGATTGTCATCACATCATTTTGCCCATCTGAGTTTTTTAGCGGTAGCTAGCTCTGCTTTATTATTTAGTCAAGTAGGTTCTGTCTTATGATGAATTTATCAAAAACTACCAAAAAGCTGATGCAAAGATTAGAGGTTAAGCCGCTGTGGTTATTTATTGTGAGTACGCCATTGTTTATCTATGCGTTCATTGCTTATCGAGGTGCGCCCGGTTTAGAATTTCAGCTACTCACCCTGGCAGCTATTTTTTATGTGATGTTGGCTATATTATCGCATCACCGCGAGAAAACCTTGTCACTGGAAATAGTGATAGAATATGTTTTAATTGCTGCTCTAGCGCTAATAGTTCTACAAGGACTAACTGTCTGATTTGACTTGATGAAAGCTATTATCCCAACAGGAGGAAGAGGCACGAGAATGCAGCCTCTAACATTCTCCGCCAATAAGCATTTTATTCCGGTTGCTAACAAACCGCTTATTTTTTATTCAATTGAAACTTTGGCCCAGGCAGGTCTTAGGGATTTTGCTATCACTTACAATCTAGGCTATCTAGATATGGTAAAACATTTTTTAGGTAATGGTAGCAAATGGGGTTTAAATTTTACTTATATTTTGCAAGAGAAACCGATTGGGCTTGCCAATATTGTACAGGTTTGTGCAAGTTACTTACGAGGAGAGAAGTTTGTACTTCATCTCGGAGATAGCATTTTTGTTGATGGTATCAAAGCGATAGTAGAACAGTTTTTGCAAAGGAAACCTAATGGGTTAGTGACAATGATTAAACACCCGCAAAACAATAGAATGGGTGTTCCTTATTTTGATAAAAAAGATAAATTAATCAAATATGTGGAAAAACCACCAAAACCACCTCATCAATATGCTGTTCCAGGCTTATATTTTGCCGATGCAAATTTTTTTAAATGTTTCCGTGGTAAAGATAAGATTAAACCCTCCCCCAGAGGTGAATATGAAATACCCAGTGCCTTTCAGTGGATGATTGATCATGAATTTTTAGTTGAAGTTATTGAATATCAGGGAAAATGGTTGGATCCCGGAAAGTTCGATGACTGGATTGAAGCAAACCAATATTTGCTAGATCGTTTTACTCAAACAAATATAAAAGGGACTATTGATAAAAATTCACAGCTAGAAAATAGGGTGTCTTTAGATAAAAAAAGCCAAATAATCTCTTCCCAAATTAGAGGTCCTGTGCAAATTGGAAAGAATGTCAAGATAGTTAATTCTTATATTGGTCCTTATACATCAATAAGTAATGGTTGTCAGATAATAGACAGTTCGATTGAGAATAGTGTCTTGATGGAAAATGTTAATGTTACAGACGTTAAACTAATTGATAACAGTTTAATCGGTAAAGATAGTGAAATTCATACTAACCATCAAGCTAAGAGGTCTCACATATTTTTTGTTGGTGAAAAATCCCAGATAAGTTTGTAATCTCAGCTCTTGCACTATCTTGCAAAGTATGTTTATCATCTAACATTAAGTAGCTGCTAACCAAAGGTTGTAAACTTCGTTTATGAAAAAGAAAAAAGCTTTTATTACTGGTATAACTGGCCAAGATGGCTCGTATTTGACGGAATTACTTTTGGCAAAAGGATATTTAGTGGGAGGGTTGATTCGAAGAAATGCGGGTAATGATTTAGGCAATATTAAACATCTCAAAAGTGAGCTTAAGCTCTATCATGGTGATATGCATTCTGCAGACTCAATATCTTTGGCCTTATCTGATTTCAAACCAGATGAAATTTATAATTTAGCCTCGCAATCCTCACCCCTAGCTTCTTTCACTGATCGCTTAGGGACCGTGATGGTAACAGGAGTGGGAGCGATGTTGGTTTTTGATAAAGCTAAGGAAATTGTCCCCAAAGCAAAAGTTTATCAAGCTTCAACCTCAGAAATGTTTGGTGCTCCAAAACAAATCCCTCAAAATGAAGATACGATCTTTAGTCCAGCTAATCCTTATGCTGTGGCTAAAGAGTTTGCTCATCGGATGGCAATTCTGGCTAGGCAGGATCATAAAAAAGCACAATTTATCTCTTGTGGTATTTTGTTCAATCATGAATCTCCTCGCCGAGGTTTGCAGTTTATAACTCGCAAAGTCTCAGTAGCTGTTGCTTGCATCAAAAATGGACTAAAAAATAGTCAGGTTCCTTTGAATGAAATAGGTCAACCAATTATTCAAAATGGCAAATTGCGCGTAGGCGATTTGTCTGCCCAAAGAGATTGGGGTTATGCTCCGGATTATGTGGAGGCAATGTGGCGAATTTTGCAACAAGATGAGCCTGATGATTTTGTGATTGCCACAGGTGAGGTTCATTCTGTCAAAGAACTTTGTCAAGAAGCTTTCGCAGTAGCAGGGTTAGATTGGAAAAAATATGTGATTACTGATAACCACTTTGTCCCTCCAGTACAAACTGGGCCATTATGTGGTGACTATAGAAAAGCTAAAAAGATTATAGGTTGGGAGCCGAAGACAACCTTTAGCGATTTAGTTAAAATTATGGTCGAAGCAGATATAAAAAATTTCTCTTAATATAGATTAGCCTCTTGTGTATAAGTAATCTTTGTAGTGTCGCTGTTTTCTAGATAATGATGAAATAGGTGCATAAAACCGCACAGTTTCTAATAAACTTTGATCACGCACTACGGTATTTCTACTCGCTACTGGAGGAAAAACACTACCATCTTCTTCGATTGTCTGCAAACATAAATTTTCCCAGCGATCGAGTACTTCCAGCCAACACGCGCGGATAATTGGCGATATTTCTTGAGGATTTAAAGTTGCCGAATATAATCTGGCATTAATGACACGACAAATCAGTTCTGCTTTATCTTTTCTTTCCATTACTGTACAGTATTATCTGTCAAAAACAGATTAGACTGGAATTACTATAACTTGTCCTAAGGAGATGTAAATGATTAAACCACCGATTGATTTTGCTGATTTTACCAAAGTAGATATTCGAATAGGCAGAGTGGTTAGAGTAGAAGATTTTCCCCAAGCTAAAAAACCTGCATATAAATTATGGATTGATTTTGGGTCAGAAATCGGAGTAAAAACTTCAAGCGCTCAGATTGTCAAAAATCACACTAAAGACGAACTTCTAAATAAACTAGTAGCTTGTGTTGTAAATTTTCTAGAGAAACAAGTAGGTCCTTTTACCTCGCAAGTGTTAACTTTGGGACCTGATGATGGTACAGAGGAACCAAGTAATTGGGTTGTTTTGACTCCGATAAAAGAAGTGCCCTTGGGAAGTGTTGTTAAATGATTTGGTCAAGATATTGTCAAAAAATTACACTTCCCGTACAATCAAGCAAGATTATCTGAAGATTCGATGAAAAAAGTTGTTGTTGTATTACCCACCTATAATGAAAAGAGGAATCTAGAGAAATTTATTGGTGAGGTTTTTAAGCAGGAAAATGAGCTACCTGGTTTTAAAATTGAAGTTTTAATTGTTGATAGCTCTTCCCCTGATGGGACAGGAGAACTAGCTCAAAAATTAGCTGCTAAAAATCCAAAAATACACTTTTTAAATGTAGGTAGAGGTTTGGGGGTTGCCTTGGTGCAAGGTCATCAATATAGTTTATCTCATCTGAAGCCTGATATCTTAGCTCAGCTAGATGCTGATGGACAAGTAGAGGCTGATGTTTTAGTTAGGTTGGTTAAAGCAGTCGATGAGGGGTTTGATTTGGCCTTGGGTTCAAGGTTTGTGGAAGGTGGTAAAAATAAACTCTCACCTTCACGACAGCTTTTTTCTGCGGGGTCTTCTTGGATATGCCGAATTATTATGGGGCCTATAAACATAAAAGAATTTACCAATTCTGCGCGAGCTTTTACTCCAGCGTTATTTAAGAAAATTAATTTAAACAGATTGCCTTGGCATGAACAGTCTTTTATTATTCAACCAGCTTTTTTAAATGAAGCGATTTTAACTGGAGCGAAATATAAAGAAGTGCCATTGGTTTTTAAAAACAGGGCGGAAGGCTACTCTAAAAATAAAGTTGTGCAGTACATGTATGATGTGATCACTTATGCGATTGATGCCAGATTGCATAAATGGGGGATCAATTTTGACTTCTATCATTACACTAGAAGAGCACGGACTTTTCTCAAATTTGGTACTGTTGGATTAACAGGAACCTTAGTTGATTTTGGCTTTTATAATATTTTTATTAACTTTTTCTCGATTGCTCCAGCTACAGCCAAAGGTTTTTCTACAGAAATTGCGATTATCAATAACTTTACCTTAAATAATGTTTGGACATTTAAGTATCGCAAAACTACCACTAAGCTTTGGCAAAAATTTATTATTTTTAATATTGTCAGTTTAGGCGGATTAGCAATTGCAGTAACTATGATTAAATTACTGCACATGCTTTATGGTGATGGTTTTTGGCATTTGGGGCCAATCAGCATTCCTTTTTATAATCTCTATTTCTTCGCGACCATTCCTCCAGTGATGATCTGGAATTTTGTAGTTAACCACTTGGTTACTTGGAGAAATCATCCAGAACAAGATACTCATTGAGAAAATGTGCGAATCTGATCAAGTAATAATTGGAGGGGGAGAATGCTTTTTTGAAAAGTTACTTGAGCTTGACTTAGAATCAGACCGTCTAATTGTATCTAAAGCAAGATTGCTCTGTGTCCAGTATGCTCAAGAACAATACCGCTATGCACTTGCTCATAAAGGTGAGGTATTGGAATTAGATGGCAGGGATACAAGTCTATTGGAATCTAGAAAATGGGTAGCTGCTTTGTTGGGTAGCAAAGAAGATAAATGGGGCATTATGGCATTAATAATAGAATTACATGCCAGTGACTTTCTGCGCTATGACGATGAAGATTTTCAGAACGTTGGACAGAAGTTGCTAAGATTGAGTCAGTTAGTTAGATAATTTTACATGAAATATGGCTTCTAAGGAAAGGATAACTGTTGTGGTCGGTTCGACTAATCTTAATAAAACTATTCCGGCTGAATTGGTTTTTTCACTGCATTGGCCTCATGTTTCTTGGTAGGAATTGATGTAGATTCAGGTGTTGCTGAACAACCTCTGAGTGAGCAGGAAAGCTATTTGGGGGCAGTTAATAGAGCCCTAAGTGCGCTTCAAAGTGATAGAGAGGCACAGTTTGGAGTGGGGATAGAAGGTGGTATTATTCATCTTCCTTATGGTTATTTTGAAAGATCAGTAGTAGTGATAAGAGATAGAGCTAACCATGAGGGAATTGGTCTAACAGCAGGGATATATCTTCCTTTGCAGATTGTGGAACAAGTGAAAAGAGGGAACAGGCTTTCTGATGTGCTAGATAACATGTTTGGGACTAAGGAGATTGGTAAAAAAGAAAGTGTTATCGGATTGCTTTCTAATGGTGTAGTGGACAGGCAAAGTTATACACAGCAGGCTATAGCCTTAGCTAGATTTCTTCATCCAGACATCTATGAAATAAATTAGGTTGTGCTAATGTGATAATTTGTGAAATATTGCGATCAATATAGTTTAGTAGGTTTTTTATTGGAAATCGTTAATATGGCTGTTAATACTAAGAATGCCGCACTATTTACATTGTCACAAGCCAAGCTCGGGACCAGATTCGATAAATGCGATCAAAGTCATTTTCTACCATTATTCCAAAAGATAATTCCTCTCTGGCAAAATAACTATCGCCACCAAATTGTCCTTCCAGTTTTGGACTACCGAAGAAAGTACCCCATTCTTTTCTCTCATGCTCTATGAAAGTCCACAAAGCTTCGGGCATAGTTAATGTCTGCTCCGGAAATTTATCGAGCTCCTCTTCTGTTAATTCCTCAAAATGAAACCTTAAGCTAAGAGCACTAGTAAGTCTTAGTTGACGAAGGTAACCATCTTTACTAGGATTTTTTGATTCAGCGAGAAAGGCAGCGTAATCTCGTCCAGTACCCATACCTAATATTCTAGTGAGAGCCATAAAGTCCTCTTTTTTTATCTTATTACTAAAGAAAAGTACTCCTCCAGTTGGCTCCTGAGTTGGTCCTATTTTAAATGGGTCAAAGTCTCTTACTTGATAACCATAAACAGCGTTTCCAGTTGCTGCAAAATGAGATAAGTCACCAGATTGATGAGCAGAATCTGTATTAGGATAAAAAAGTGGAGATAACCTAATTACTCCATCATGCCCTTCGATAGCAAATTGTTGAGGATGTTCTGGCATATATCTTGGGCAGTAAGTAAGGGAATACTAAATGATTTTTCTAATAAGATCAAGATTTACTAACTATTTAGTTAAAAGGAAGTAAGTTGGGCACAGGAGCGGTGTTATTGATAATAAAATTTTGGGCATATAGATAAATTGCTGGCAACAAGATTATTAAGGCAATTTTAAATTCTTTAGAAACTAAGACTCTTTCAAAAGCAATAATTACAAAAGGCATCACTGGCAAAATATATCTAGAGATATCACGGTGAGCAACAAAAACAGTAGCTGTGAAAAAAGTTAGCACAAAAAAACCTGCTACCTGAAGTTTAGATTTAAGCAGCATAATTCCACCAAGTAGGCTGAGTAAGAAAATATAAATAATATCTTCGAGCCAGATACTGCCAACCCAATACTGAGATTGATTAAAAACCTGAAAGGGAGGAAATGTAAGATGGATATTATCCCCTGTGTGGAAAAAGGCCCAAAAATCTCCTAGCTGCAGCTGATAAAAATAGAACACTGCTAGAAGAGTTAAAGGCCCCAGTATTACTGGATAATAAGCCAAGATTTTTTTTAGACTGATTCTTTTGCTGATTAAGTGGTAAAGTAGATAAAAATAAAAAGCGGCAAAAAGTAATACTCCTGGTGGTCTAACCAGCAAAGCCAAACAGGCAAAAATTGATGAAAAACAGATGTTTAAGTTAAAATGTTTTTCCTGAGCCATTTGGAAAAAATAAATAGAGAGGATTGTTAAAAAAATTGCCACTGGTTCTGGAGAACCAACACTGTGCACAATTACCCACCTGGCTGGTAAGATTAAAAAAATTATCGATAACCACAGAGGTTGTGATGTTAATTTAAACTTGGTAATAAGCAGATAAAAGGCACAAACAGAAAGAGCAGTAAATAAAACTGAGACAAAAAGCATAGATTTAAGATATCCAAGCAAAGGAGCAAAAAGAGCTATCAATAAAGGGTATCCCGGAAAATGAGCTGGAAAATAGTTAGCAGGTAAGTTAGTTGGGATGAGTGCAAGCTTGGCTGGATCGTAAAAAGTTTTGGCAATTACTGCATACTCCAATCCATCAAAATTGCGATAAATTGTTGCTAACCCCGCCGAAAAATCTAAATTATAAAAATGAACTTTGGCTATAAAAGGTAGCCAGATTAACAGGGTTAATGCCAGTGTGATTATGGTAAGTAAACACCAGTCTTTGAAAGTTTTGGACATATGAAGCTTATCTAAATGTTAGCACAACGATCTGAAGTTATGCTACACTAAGCTGGAAATATGGAAGTTTCTGAGCTTTCTGCCTTTTTTCCAGCTTATAACGAAGAAAAAAATATTGCCCAAACAGTAGATAGAGCTTTTTCTGTGCTTTCAAAATTGCCTTTAAAAAAGTTTGAAGTAATTGTTATTAATGATGGCTCACAGGATAAAACAGACCAAGTTCTAGAGAAACTACAAAAAAAATATACTCAACTAAGAGTGATTACTCACCATCCTAATAAAGGTTATGGTGAGGCTATTAAGAGTGGTCTGTATAATGCCAAGTATGATTGGATTGTTTTTACTGATGCTGATGGACAGTTTGATTTCAGTGAAGTAGAAAATTTATTAGCCAAAATCAATCAAGCCCCAGTGGTTGTTGGCTTTCGGCTTAATCGGCAAGATTCACTACTTAGAAAATTTAATGGTTGGGGTTGGACACTGCTAGCTAATATTTTATTAGGTATTAACATCAGAGATGTGGATTGTGCTTTTAAGCTTATTAAAAAAGAAGTGATTGATCATATCCCACATCTGCAATCAACCAGAGGAGGTATGATCTCTCCGGAATTAATTGCTCGTATCAGGAAAGCGGGATATCCGATTGTTGAGGTAGGAGTCCATCATTTTTCGCGCTCTCATGGAAAACAAACAGGCGCCAATATACGGGTAATTATAAAATCCTTTATTGATCTCTTTAAGTTGTGGTGGCAGTTACGTTAACAGCTTCAAGCTTTCTTGGTGTTATACTAAAATCATGAAATTTCAGCTAAAAAAAGAGCATTTAATACTCATTATTTTATTGGTTTTGGCTGCCTTTTTAAGATTTTATAAATTAGCTGATTATATGAATTTTTTGGGAGACGAGGGCCGGGATGCTCTGATTGTTAAGGATATTCTGGTTGGACATCATATTCCACTTTTAGGTCCACCTACCTCGGTGGGCAATGTTTATTTAGGGCCTCTTTACTATTATATGATGGCAGTTGCGATGGGGATTGTTTGGCTTAACCCGGTAGCCGCTGCTGGAATGGTTGCTTTAATTGGGGTGCTAACCATATTTTTAATTTATTATTTAGCTAAGAGATGGTTTGGTATAGTGCCTGCTTCTTTAACTGCTTTTTTATATACAGTTTCCCCAATTACTATTACTGCCTCACGTTCTTCCTGGAATCCTAACCCAGCTCCATTTTTCACACTGCTGGCTTTTTTAACTCTCGATCAGGCTCGAAAAAGTAAAAATTTTATTTGGTTTGGATTAGCTGGTGTTTTTATGGCAGCGGCTGCCCAAATGCATTATTTAGCCTTGATTTTAATACCTATTTTTGGATGTCTGTGGATTTATGAACTAGTCCGAGTTATACAGAATAAAGGCTGTAAGCATTTTATCTGGGGGACTGTATTATCAATTACTGGATTTATCATTGTGATGTTGCCACTGGTAGTCTTTGATTTAAGACATAATTTAATGAATTACCATGCAATGGTAGCCATGTTTAGTCAAAGTGGTTCCGCGGTTAATTTTAATCTTCTGCAAACTTTTGCCAAGATAGTTCCTATTTATAATAGTCTATTAATTGGTAGATATTTAGCAGCGGAAAATACCTACTTAACATATTTACTGGCGGCTTTGGTACTCGCTCCAATCATCTATGAGATATATAGAATTGTAAGCAAAAAAACCTTCAGCTGGCCTTATTTTGCTTTAACTATTTGGTTGTTGGTAGGACTAATAGGAATGTCTTTTTACCAGCAAGCAATTTTTGACCACTACTTAGCTTTTTTAAGTCCGGCACCTTATTTATTGTTAGCAGCATTACTTGCTTTGTTGAAAAAATACTGGCGATATAGTTTGCTAACTTGCTTGGTGATTTTGATTTGCTGGGTAAGTTTGCCTCAAAATATCTTATTAAGGAAACCCAATAAACAATTGCAAAGGACCCAAGAAATCGCCAAATTTGTAATCGCTCAAGCCAGTAATCAACCCTTTAATTTTGCCTTAATTGCTAAAAATAACTATGATGCAGCTTACCAATATTATCTTGATTTGTATGGTCACCAACCTGGGGTGGTTCCAGCTCAAATTACAGATCAATTGTTTGTGGTCTGTGAGGATGAAGTTTGTCAGCCAGTTAACAATCCAAAATACGAGATAGCAGGCTTTGGCTGGGCCAAGATTGATCAAGAGTACCTGGTTGATGGTTTGAAAATTTACAGACTTGTCCACAATCCGTCAGGTAAGTAGCTTTTATCAAGTTAACTTGCGTATAATTTAAAAGCATGAGTAACACAAAATTATCAGTAGTGATCCCAGCCTATAATGAAGAAAAAAATCTTTCTTCAGGATCTATCGGCGAAGTAGCTGATTATTTATCAAAACAGGATTTTACATACGAGGTTTTGATCGTTGACGATGGCTCAACTGATCAGACTGCCTCTGTGGTAGAAAAACAAATCCGCAACAAAAAAGGCTTTAGACTAATTAAAAATAAGCATGGTGGCAAGGCCCTAACTGTTATCTCGGGAATGTTGCAGACAAGGGGAGAAGTAGCAGTTTTTACAGACATGGATCAGGCTACTCCTTTGAATCAGATAGAGAAATTTCTCCCCAAATTCGAAGAAGGTTTTGATATCGTGATTGGTAGAAGGGAGGGGAGAAAAGGAGCCCCACTTGCTCGTAAGGTGATTGCTTGGGGGTTTGCTATGAGTAGGACTTTACTGTTAGGCTTACCTTTTGCTGATACTCAGTGTGGGTTTAAGGCTTTTAACCAAAAAGCCATCCAGGCTGTTTTCCCCACTTTGGAAACAGTTTGGCAAAAAGCAAGAAGTGAGGGAGCTACAGTCAATGCTGGTTTTGATGTCGAGATGTTGTTTATGGCAAAAAAACTAAGTTTGAAAATCGCTGATGTGCCGGTTGAGTGGCATTACGTAGGCACTGAACGAGTGCACCCTTTTCAAGATGCTATGGAAGCAATTCAAGATATGTTCAGAATAAGGCTAAAAAACATCCAGGGAGGTTATGGTCAAATTTCTCAAAACACACTGGATTAGTTTGAGCATAATTCTGGCAATTTCACTTGTCTATTTCCTGATTAGGCTGCCGAATTTAACAATGCAGCCTATTTTTGCTGACGAGGCAATTTATATTCGTTGGGCACAGGTAATGAAGGCAGAACCCTCTTTGCGCTTTTTGCCCCTGACTGATGGTAAGACACCACTTTTTATGTGGATTTTGATGGGGGTTTTGAAATTTGTTCATGACCCTCTCATGGCGGGCAGGTTATTATCTATTATATCTGGCTACTTTACTCTGCTCGGTGTATTTGCGATTGGTTGGAGATTTTTTAATTTTCGAGTTGGTCTTTACTCAGCGCTTTTAGTTACAGTTGTTCCATTCATGGTTTTTCTGGATAGAATGGCTTTAGTTGATTCAATGACAGCAGCATTTTCAGTCTGGGCTCTATTTAGTGCCCTCTTACTGATTAAGGAAGAAAGAATCGATTTGGCGATGATACTAGGTTATTTTTATGGTGGTGGATTATTAACCAAAACGCCAGCGCTTTTTAGTATTTTAATGCTGCCAACAACCTTAATTACATTTGACTGGAAATCCAAAATTAGCCAACACAAATTACTAAGACTACTTTGTTTATGGGTAATTGCGCTGGTGATTGCTTTTGGAATTTATAACTTACTAAGACTAGGTTCAGGCTTTGCGAATTTGAGTTCACGCAATCAGGATTATATTTTTTCTCCTCTTCAGACTTTAGTCCATCCATTTGATCCATTTATTCCTCATTTGCAAGACACAATTATTTGGTTTATCGATTTGCTATCATGGCCAATTTTGTTGCTTCTTGTGGGGGGAATTGTAGGGATAATCTATCATAAAAATAAAACTGGTTGGGCAATTTTTCTATGGGGATTATTACCGATGTTAATTTTACTTGCCTTTCTAAAAACTTTTACCACTCGTTATATTTTATCTTCAATCCCCCCGCTACTAATTATTGCTGCCTTAGCCTTGGATCAATTAGGTAGATGGCTAGAAACCAGAATTAAGCTTAGTATGCACATGATATTATTGTTACTCCTTCTTTGGCCTATTTATTTGTCATATCTGATTGTGACTCAGCCACTTGTCGCAATTTTACCTAGATCAGAAAGAAGTGGTTATTTTGAAGATTGGACAGCTGGCTGGGGGCTAAGGGAGATTGCTCAGTACTTAACTCAACAATCTCAGCAAGGGTTGGTAGTGGTTGCAACTGAAGGAATTTTTGGGACTTTGCCCGATGGTTTGCAAATTTATTTTGATAAAAATACTCAAGTTGTCTTCAAACCAGGTAATGCTTCTGCCTCAGCTCAGCTTCGTCAAACAGCCAGCGAGCACTCAACATTCTTGGTAGTTAATAGTAATAGATTTTCTGGAAACCAAGAAGGCTTACAGCTGATTCAATCTTACCCCAAAGCTAAAGCACCTGATGGTCATCAGGACTCAATGTTGCTCTTTAAAGTTTTACCAGCAGATTTATCTGGGACTAATTAATAATGATGAGTAAAATATTTAGTATTGTAAATAAAAATAAAATTTTCTTACTACTGATGTTGTTGGTTATCCCAGCCTATGTGGCACTGATTAGGCCAGGATATTTTTTTATGCAGGATGACATGCAAGCTTTCCGAATTCAGCAGATGGATAAATGTATTCAGGATGGTCAAATACCTTGTCGTTGGGTCCCTGATGCTGGATATCAATATGGTTATCCTGAGTTTAATTATTACCCACCAAGCGTTTATTACTTAGGGGAAGCTCTCCATCTTCTTGGTGTACAGTTTATTGATGCAGTTAAAATATTATTCATTTTAGGTTATATCCTGTCAGCAGCAACAATGTTTGTCTTGCTTCGTGCATGGTTAGGGGAGTATCCTGCTTTAATTGGGGCAGTACTTTACACCTATACTCCTTATAAAGCGGTGGAGGTTTATTTGAGGGGAGCATTAAGTGAATTTTGGAGTCTAGTTTTTTTCCCTCTGATCTTTTGGGCAAGCTTCCAGTTAATCAAACAGGGCAAATCAAGATATTTAATCTGGCTAGCTATCTCCATCGGTTTGCTACTAACCACCCACAATTTGATGTCAATGATCTTTATGCCACTTGTGGCAATTTGGATTTTAATCTGGCTAATTCTCAATAAAGCTTGGTTCAGAATTCCCCAGCTTGTGATAGGTGGAGTATTAGGTTTGGGTTTGGCTTCCTTTTTTACTCTCCCAGTTTTGTTTGAAAGGCAGTATGCTCATTTAGAAACTTTGCTGGGAGGATATTTTGATTATCGTCAGCATTTTGTTGACTTAAACCAGCTTTTTATTTCTAACCATTGGGGTTATGGTTCTTCAGAACTTGGTCCTGGGGATGATATGTCTCTTTCTACCGGTAATGTTTTATGGGTAGGGGCGGTATTGAGTACAGTATTAGCTCTGCTTGCAATTAAAAAGAATAAGGTCGTTTCGCTGGTGAGCTTGGCGTTAGGAGCAACTGTTCTAGTAGTGCTGTTTATGGTTCATCAAAAATCAAGTTTTATTTGGGCACAAATTCCACAGCTGTGGTACCTACAATTTCCCTGGCGATTCTTGACTGATTCAATATTTTTGTTAAGTATTCTTTCTGCAGTAGCAATTTACCTGGCAAAAATAAAATTTAATACCAGAGTTTCTGTGAGCTTAGGTATATTGTTGATTTTAGCAACATTCATACTTCATCATAGTTTTTTCCAGCCGAAAGAATGGTACAACATCACAGATCAGGATAAATTTTCTGGAGTATTATGGCAAAAGGAATTAACAATTAGCATTTTTGATTATTTACCTATTTATGCTAAATTGCCTCCTAATCACGCAGCGCCAGCCGTGCCGGAAATTTTAGATGGGCAAGCTCAATTTGTTAGCTATCAAAAGGGAAGCGATTTCCAAACTGGACGAATCCAGGTCGAGCAAGCAGCTACAGTTAGATTTCCACTTTTTGATTTTCCTGGAATGAAGGTTTTTTTGGATGGACAAGAAATCAATCACCATCATTATGACTGTCGCAATGAAGAATATTGTTTAGGCTTAATTACCACTTTAGTTCCAACAGGTACTCATACTTTGATAGTTCGCTTAACTAATACTCCAATCAGATTATTTGGGAATATCATCAGTATTATCTCAATAATAATTATCTTATATCTCGTTTTTGGGTGGAGGTATGTTCATAAAGTTAAAAGCTAATTGGCCCTATCTAGTAATTTTTGTACTATCTTTATTGGTGGTATGGCCACTGTTTTATAGTGGCTATTTTTCTCATCATGATGATCTTCAAGTAATGCGTATTTTTGAGATGAGACGCTGTCTGGTAGATGGGCAGATTCCTTGTCGTTGGGTACCTGATATGGGTTGGGGTAACGGTTACCCACTTTTTAATTATTACAGCGTGTTGCCTTATTATGTTGGAGCTCTTTTTAGTTTTTTGGTGGGTTTTATATGGGCTGCCAAAATATTATTCTTTATCCCGTTGTTTCTTGGTGGGTTTGCCGTATTTATCTTAGCCAAAGAGTTGGTTAATAAAACGGCGGCTCTGGCGACAGCGAGTTTGTTTATTTTTGCTCCATATCGAGCACTTGATGCTTATGTCCGCGGTGATGTAACAGAAAGTTTAGCAATCGCTGTAGTCCCCTTGGTTTTTTACTATATCTTGCGCCTAGTTAAACAGCCAGACCTGGTAAATTTTCTTAAACTGAGTTTGTTTCTTAGTATCTTCTTGCTTAGTCATAATATTATGATCATGCTGTTTGGTCCGGTTTTATTTGTATGGTCTGTTTATTGGCTAGTTATTTTGAGGAGTAAGGCGGCAGTAAAATTGTTTTTAAGTGCTATTTTGTCAGTAGGCATAGCTAGCTTTTTTTTATTACCAGCTTTCCTGGAAAAAAACCTAGTTCAAACTGAAAATCTGATCACTTTTGATCTAAACTTCCGGGCCCATTTTGTGACAGTCTCTCAATTATTTTTTAGCAGATTTTGGGGTTATGGAGCTTCTGTTTTAGGTCCTAATGATACTATTTCCTTTCAAATTGGTTGGCCACATTGGTGGTTAGTAGGGCTAAGTATTTTGGTTTGTTTATTAGGTTTATCACAACTGATTTTTCCGCGATTAATAAATCGGCTAATCAACAATAAATGGTTTCCCTGGCAGAAAATCACTTCTGCACAGTTATCTTTACTGAGTTTGTTACTGGTTATATTTTTTGGAGCAGCTTTGATGACTCATAATAAATCAGCAATTATTTGGGAACAATTCCCCATCTTGCAGTACACTCAGTTTCCCTGGCGTTTCTTATCAATTGTGATTTTATCTGCTTCGCTAGTTGGTGGAGTATTTGTTGCAACTTTGAAACCTCGTCGGCAAATTTATGCTACATTACTAATTTTAGTTTTGGCAGTGGGGTTAAATTTGGGATTTTTTCATCCGGACAAATATTATTTTAACTTAACAGATCAGCAGAAATTGAGTGGCCAACTTTGGGATGATCAGCGTCAAGCATCAATTCTGGATTATTTACCCAAAACAGCAATTGAGCCCAAGCAGGCAGCACCTAACCAACCAATGATAACTCAGGGAAGTGCTCAGATCACAAATTTTATTAATTACTCTAATAGATTTAATTTTGGTATCGATGTTAATCAAGAAGCTGAGGTAGAAGTCCCAGTCTTTGATTTTCCCAATTGGATAGTCCTGGTCAATAGTAAATTATACACACATGATCATAATGATTTTCTAGGAAGGATTGAACTAAACTTACCACCCGGAAAATACTTCATTGCAGGAGTGTTTACTAATACAATGATACGTAATGTGGCTAATGTAGTGTCGCTTAGTGCTTTGATACTTTTTTTGATACTTTTAGTTTATGCAAAGTTTAGAAAAAATATTAAATAAATTTTGTTTTTTACTGGCGATTATTATTTCTTTGCCAGCAGTATGGACTCTCCTTCATCCAGGTTTTTTTGGTGTCTCTGATGATTTACACGTAGCTTGGCTTTATGAAATGGGTCGTAGCCTGGCTGCTGGTCAGATTCCACCCAGATTTGTACCTGATTTGAGTTATGGTTTTGGCTATCCTCTTTTTAATTTTGTTTTTCCTCTACCTTTTTATATTGGTGAGATCTTTCGTTTATTGGGTTCAAGTTTAGTGGACAGTGTCAAAGGAGTCTTCTTTTTAAGCTTACCAATTGGGGCTTTTTTTATGTATAAGTTGCTTAGGGAGTATACGAGTAATCTTCTGGCTTTAGCCGGAGTGGCTCTTTATTGTTATGCTCCTTATCGGGCTACTGATATATATGTGCGAGGAGCAATTGGGGAAATTTGGGCGTTTGCTTTACTACCACTAATAGCTTGGTCAATTCTCAAAGTGACGGATTCTCAACAAAAGAAAATACTTTACTGGGTTGGGGTGGGTTCACTGGCTGTGGGAGGTTTAGTCTTAAGCCATAATATTGCCGCCTATATGTTTGCTCCATATATTGTTTTATTGGTCTTGATGAGAGTTATTTCTCAAAAAAACTTCTCTATAAAAAAGATCTGGCCAGTTTTACTGACAGCTGTTGGAGGGTTTTTAGTCAGTATCTATTTCTGGTTACCAGCATTACTTGATAGCAGACAAGTCAAATATGATACTGTTTTTAACTTCATTGATCACTTTCCTACCTTAAAACAATTAGTAACACCGTATTTTGGTTATGGTGCTTCGGTGCCAGGACCTTATGATGGTATGTCATTTTTTTTGGGAGAAGGTAGTTTGTTGATGATTGTCATTGCTCTAATCAGCTTAGTTATTTTTTGGAAGAAATTGACAGTCAATCAACGCGTGCTTTTAATATGGGCCTGGTTAACAATTACCTCTGCTATTTTTATGATGAACTATCGCTCTACTATTATATGGAAGACTATTCCTTTGCTGCCATATTTCCAATTCCCCTGGAGATTTTTAATGATGACAACTTTTGCGGTTCCACTATTGGTTATTGCTTTGCCTAAAACTAAATATACTAATCTTTTGGCAATTTTAATAATCTGTGTTGCTATTGTGCCTGCAATAAATGATTTTAAACCACAACAATTCTTAAATAGATTTGATGATTATTATTTAAATAGATATATTCCCGTACCACAGGCATCAGTAGCATATCAGCAAACAGGTGAAGAATATCTGCGCTTACCAATAGCCACATCTCAACGTCCTGATCACAACTATCCAATCCCCTCAATCAGTCAAGGCAAGATTAGTGATTTGGTGCAAATAAATAGTTTAAGTACAGAGTTGAATACCTCGACCGATCAGCCAGCCACCTTAAGCTACTATAAATATTTTTTTCCGGGTTGGATAGCAGAGATAGATGGTCAACAAGTTCCTTTACTAGCAGGACAACCTTTTGGACAAATCACTTTACAAGTACCATCGGGTCAACATCAAATAAGTATATATTTTACTGAAACACTGCTTAAGAGAATCCTGGATATAATATCGATTTTGGCTATCTTAGTTAGCCTATTTGTGGTGATGAGCAATAACCTTTTATTAAAAATAACTCAAAAGTATAATATTAACAAACGATGAAATTATTTTCTCGGAAAATTTTGCTGGCTACAGTTTTACTAATTATTGTTAAGTTATTACTGGCGGCCATAAGTTTTCATGCAGATGTACAGGCTTTTGATTTTGGGGGTTGGCTAGTTAGTCATGGAAATATTGCTAATTTGTATGACTACTTGCCAAGTTTGCCTGCTGATAGTCCCATTCTTAAGATGTACCCGGTAGACTTCTTGATTTACCCACCTCTAATATACTTTTACCATGGATTATTTGCTTTCATCTTTGATGTTGTATTAAGAGCTCCTTTTAAAGAATCTTTTCTCTTTGATGTTAATAATGTTTTTGGGGACTGGACTTTTAACTTACACCTACTTCTTTTAAAGGTTCCTTATCTATTTTTTGATTTAGCTACAGCCTATTTTTTGAGCCGGCTTTTTGATGATCGACGCAAAAAAACTATGGCCGCTGTCTTATGGCTAGTGAATCCAGTGAGTAATTATGCAACCTACTTGATGGGTCAATTTGATGTTATACCAACTTTTTTTATGATTCTTTCTCTATGGGTAGTTCAGCGTCAAAAAAGCTGGTTATTTTTAAGAAGTGAAGTGCTCGGCACATTGGCTTTGGGATTAGGAGCTTCTTTTAAGATCTCGCCATTGTTTTTGCTTATCCCTCTTTCTTCTCTATTTTCCAGGTGGAAAACTCGGATCTTACTAGTTTTATTAGGCTTGGGAACATATGTTATATTTTTGTTACCATTTCTAGCTTCTTCAGGTTTTAGGCACTCTGCCTTAATAGCTAACCAGACGCTGAAAAGTTTATATCCAGAAATTATGATTTCTGGCGGAGAGGGGATTATGCTCTTTTTGCTTAGCTTGTTGTTTTTGTATTTTATTTTTTATAGCCGATTGGCTGAACGAACAAGTCTTTGGCAAAGATATCTGCTAACACTCCTATTATTTTTTACCTTTACTCACTATCACCCTCAGTGGTTTGTATGGATCACCCCCTTTTTTATTATTGAACTTGTTTCTAATCAATTTAAGCATCTTTACTTAGTTTTAGTTACATTACTAAGTTTCTTGGGGCTATTATTTTTCTTTGATCCAGGATTATCAATTGGACTTTTTGCTCCTGTTGCACCTACTTTACACACAACGGCTAGTCTTTGGGATATAATTGGACTGAATATGGATTACACATTTTGGCGCAGCATCCTACAGACCCTCTTTGCTGCTGTAGCTGCTTTTTATTTCTATCTCTATTTTCCTAGATCATCTAAAATATAGATTTTAAAAACTTATGGTGAAAAGATTAGCCTTTATTGTTGGATTGGTGTTAACTCTCAGCTTACTTTGGCCACTGTTTAAAGCTCCTTATTTTAGCTCACTGGATGATGTGCAGATCATCAGAATTTATGAGATGGATAAATGTATTAAAGATGGACAGATCCCCTGCCGTTGGGTACCTGATCTTGGCAATATGTATGGATATCCCTTATTTAACTATTATGCCCCATTGCCTTATTATTTTGGCGAAATTTTCTATTTAATTAGTGGGAGTATAACTTTAGCTGCCAAAATAATGTTTGCAACTCCTTTCTTAGGAGCCTTTATTTTTATGTACCTGCTAAGTAAAAGGTTGTGGGGAACTTGGGGTGGTAGTTTATCAGGTATCTTTTATAGTTTTGCTCCTTATCATGCATTGGTCTTTTATGTTAGGGGAGCAATGGGGGAAATGTGGGCCTTGATGTTTTTTCCCGCAATCCTCTGGGCTGTCTATCGCTTAAAAGAAACATCTAAGTTGCTTTATTCTATTCTCACTGGATTATTTTTAGGCTTATTGATTCTTTCCCATAATTTAAGTTTGATGCTTTTTATCCCCATTTTTATGATCCTACTCCTTTACTTTCTTTATCGCAGCACAAGTTGGCGTATGGTCAAAATGACAGTAATAGCCTTGAGTCTGGGTGTGATGCTGGCCGCATTTTATTGGTTGCCTATGATTGTAGAAAAAGAGCTAGTCTATGTTGAAACAACGACTCAAGGTTATTTTGGCTATACGGAACATTTTAAAGGTGTTCATAAACTGTTAGAAAGTAATTGGGGTTATGGGCAATCAGTTCGTGAAATTCCAGGTGGTCCTCCAGATGGTTTGTCTTATCAAATTGGTCCAGTACATCTTTTGGTTTGGATTTTGGCATTATTTGTGGCGTGGCGTTTGTGGAAGAAAAAGCGCTCATTGAGTATGGTAATTATCATTTCTAGTTTAATTATTATGTTCTCAATTTTCATGATTAATCCTCGCTCGAATTTTGTCTGGAAGATTTTTGATCCCTTAAAGTATCTGCAGTTTCCTTGGCGATTCTTATCGATTGTCATCTTATTTATTTCACTAATTGCTGGTAGCGTAATGTTGGTAGTGAGAAATAGATTGTCTGTACTTATTTGGATTTCCCTAGTAATCGGAGTGATAGTTCTTAATTTTGCTTACTTTAAACCAGAGTATTTTTACTTTTATACTGATCAACAATTTTTACAAGGTACTAATTGGGAAAGACAAGTGACAAGATCTATTTATGATTTTTTACCCAAGGGTGCGGAAAAACCTCCACCTGGACTTGCCCAAAGTAGATATCAAATTATCGATGGAGAAACGACTGTAAGCAATTTTAATGAAGGGACAAATTGGATTACATTTAATACCCAAACAAAAAACCGTACCATCATCCGCTTGTCCCAGTATGATTTTCCCGAGTGGCAAGTGACCGTTGATGGTAAACCGATTAAGATTAATTCTCGGAATACTTATGGTCTAATTACCTTTATGATTGGTGAGGGCAATCACCAAGTAACTGTTAGATTAGTAGATACCCCCATTAGAACAATTTCTAATGTTGTATCAATTTTAGGTTTCATCTTCTTTATAGTTCTGTTGTTAACACAAGTGAAGCTGACTAGAAAATGGATTCTATATTATTGGCACTTTGTTGGTAGATAATAGATTTATGTATGGATGATTTCGCCGCAGAAGAACATCTTGATCCAACTACCGAAATTAATTTAGCTACTATCAAAAAGCGTGCTGTCAGTGGCGTAGTTGCTCTCACCGGTCGAATGATTATCCTGCAGGTTTTATCCCTTGTTGCTACCTTTTTGCTGACAGTTTTTCTGACACCAACACAATTTGGAGTGTTTTATGTTGTCTCAGCTGCGGTTAGTTTTTTTGCTTATTTTTCTGATATTGGGCTGGGTGCTGCATTAATCCAAAAAAAGGAAGGTTTAACTAGGAAGGAATTAGCAACTACCTTCACTGTTCAAAATGGTTTAGTGCTGATTATCTTATTAATAATATTTCTTGCAACACCTCTGTATCAAAAATGGTATCACCTAGACCAAGCTGCTATTTATTTATTGTGGGCTCTGGGGTTTAGCTTGCTACTCTCATCCTTAAAAAGTATTCCCTCACTTTTACTAGAGAGAGAATTAAATTTTAATAAACTAATAGTCCCGCAAATTGCAGAATCTTTGGTTTATCAATTTGTTGTAGTTTTTTTAGCTTGGAGAGGCTTTGGCATAAATAGCTTTACGATAGCAGTTCTGTTACGAGGTTTTACTGGACTTGGTTTAATGTATCTGATGAAGCCTTGGCGACCAAGTCTAGCCTTGGCAATCGACTCTTTACGAGGCTTACTCAGATTTGGTTTACCTTACCAAATAAATACTTTCTTAGCTGTGGCTAAAGATGATGGAATGATACTAGTTTTAGGTGGAATCTTAGGTTCAGCAAATATTGGCCTTTTAGGCTGGGCGCAAAAATGGGCTGCTGCACCGCTACGTTTTTTCATGGACCAGGTGATCAAGGTTACTTTTCCTGCCTATTCCAGAATGCAAGAACACGAAGAGGAGTTATCCAAAGCAATTAATAAGTCTCTCCTTTTTATTTGTATCTTAGTTTTTCCAGCGTTAGTCACACTTTGCATTGCAGCACCATCTTTAGTTTTGCTAATTCCGAAGTATACCAAGTGGCAACCAGCGTTAGTTGCCTTATCCTTAATTTCGCTAAACTCAGCTTGGGCAGCCGTTACCACACCGCTAACTAATGTTTTAAATGCAATAGGTAAGATAAAAACTACATTCAAATTAATGGTGATGTGGACAGTTCTGTCTTGGCTTTTTATTCCCAGTCTATCTTATTTTTATGGAGTTAACGGAGCTGCCTTAGGTTACACGCTTGTAGGGATGAGTTCAATAGTGGCTATTCTGATCGTGCTACGTTTTGTCAAATTGGATCTATTTGTTAGTGTGGGTAAACCGTTGCTGAGTGCAGTAATAATGGGAAGCGTGATGGTAACTCTGCAACGATTAATGCCATTGTCATGGGTTAATTTGGTAATGATGTTTGTAGTTGGTATTACGGTTTATGTATTGCTTAATTATCTTTTACTTAGGTCTGTTATCCAGCAGGATATTAGTAAAGTCTTGACCAGCTTTAAAGGGGCTAAGGGTGTATGAGGACTATTAAATTCATTTTCGTTGTTATTTTAAGCTGTTTCTTCTTTAGAGCACTTACGGTACATGCTGTAAGTAGTTCCTTTGTCACGATAGTAAATCCAATTCGCGGTGAGGATACTTGGGACTTACCAAATCAGCAACCAGTTGATGCAGTAATGGGACAAATGCAAATTATCAATCGTTATCAATTGTCTGCTACGTGGCTAATACGATTTGATGCTTTATCGGATCATAATATAATCAATGTTCTTAAAAGTAGCCCGATTTCTCAAGAGAAAGGTTTATTTTTAGAAGTAACTCCAAGTTGGACAACAACAGCTGATGTAAATTATCGTCAGTCTGCAGTTTGGCACAATGCCGGAAGCGTATTTTTAACAGGCTATAATCAAGCTGAGCGATTAAAGCTTATCGACACTGCGTTTATCAAATTTAAAGAAGTCTTTGGTTATTATCCAAAATCAGTGGGAGCTTGGTGGGTGGATAGCTACTCACTCCAATATATGTCTACTAAGTATGGAGTGACTAGCTGCTTAATTGTGGCAGATCAATTCTCAACTGATAACTATCAAATCTGGGGCCAATATTGGGAGGCACCATATTATCCAGCCCAACAAAATGCTTTAATTCCAGCTCAAACTGCTGAGCAGAAAATTCCTGTGGTCATGATGCAGTGGGCTAGTCGTGACCCGGTAAACGGTTATGGTGAAGGGGTTCAAGAAAGTACATATTCTGTTCAAGCTAATGATTATCTTGATTATCACAATTTGGGCAGTGATTATTTTGCCAAGTTACTGGATATCTATACGAAGCAACCACTTAACTCTGTTAATCAACTAGTGGTAGGTTTAGAGAATTCCTATTCTTGGACTAAGTACCAAAGTGAATATGATCAACAGCTTGCACTAGTGGCAGCTAGACAACAGCAAGGGCAATTTCAAGTTAAAAGCATGGAGGATTTTGCCAATTATTATAGCCAAACTTTTCCTAGTGTTTCATCAGAACATATTATTGTTGCAGACGATCCGTTAGGTACAAATCAAAAAGCTGTGTGGTTTATGGATCCCTACTATCGAATAGGTTGGTTCTATAACAATCAAGGGAGTGTTATTCTCGATATTCACCAATATATATCTGGCTCACAAGAATTGTGTTTTGATCAAGCCTGCCAAAATTTAAATTTTGCTACTTCTGCAACAAGGGTACTTGACGATGTGACAAATCATCAACAAGATTTACTAGACCCAGGTCAGATTAGCAATTTTCAGGTTGAACACTCAACTGATAAGTATATTATTAAGTATACCAATGAGGCAGGAAGAACTAGAGAAGTTCAGTTATTACCGCGGGATATTGGGATTGACAATCAGATAACTGCTATTGATAGTTTTATTCTGCAAGTAACTACAAAGCAAAATCAAACAAATAGTTTGTCTCTAAACTCGACTGATTATAAACAATATCAGGAATCCTTGGCAAGCTTGTTACGAGGGGTACTGAAATTTATTCTCTTCTTGTTAATAGGGGTTTTCATCCCAGGTTATTTAATAACTAGGAAAATCAAAGAGAGTTTGTTGTGGCAATTTTTTGTTTCTGTCGTGGTAGGAATTTCTGCTTTAACCCTGTTGGCTTTTATCGCTGGTTACTTAAAAATGGAAATCATCATCTATCTCTATCTAGGTTTGGCTGTGGTTGCCTTTGCTTACTATAAATGTTATCAGCAACTACACCTAAAACATCTCCTTAGGAAATTGGATAGTTATACGTTGGTTGTGTTGCTGATAATAATTGCAGGAACAATTTTTCAGTGTTTAGCAATTGTTAAATCAGGTTGGGTTTATCCATTTGGAATGGGTTTTTTAGGTCCACTTGGCCACGATGGGATTTGGCATCAAGCGTTAATCAACCAACTAGAGCAACAAGTGCCTCCACTTAATCCATCATTTTCTGCAACTTTGTTATCAAACTACCACTACTTTTATGATTTGTTGTTAGCTCAAACTGATAAACTTACTACTATTGGAGTACTAGATTTACTCTACAGATTTTACCCAATCTTACTCTCTTTGCTATTAGGATTAGGTACGTACTTATTGGCTGACAGGTTATTTAATAATAAATGGGTGAACTTAACCAGCTTGTATTTTGTTTACTTTGGCAGTAGTTTTGGTTGGATTGTGCAATATTTGCATAGCAGTGAATTATTGGGTGGAGAGTCTGCTTTTTGGATGAATCAGCCAGTATCAATGAATCTTAACCCGCCATTTGCAATCTCATTAATCATGCTGATAAGTCTGGTCTTACTGATTATTAAATCACAACGGGATGGTAAAACTTTGGCAGTGATGATTGCTTTTGTCCTCATTGGAGGTGTGCTGATCGAATTTAAAGTGTATGCTGGCTTGCTTGCCTTGGTAGGATTGGGGGGATTGGCTTTTGTCCAAGTGTTAAAGAAAGATTTTTATTATTTGAAAATGTTATTTGCAACCACAATTATTTCTTTGACAGTTTTTTTACCACAGAACAGTCAATCTGCAGAATTGTTGGTTTTTTCACCATTTTGGTTCATTCATTCGATGGTAGATTTTACTGATCGAGTAGGTTGGTTAAAGCTATCACAAGCGCGTCTGGCATATTATCAAAGAGGGGAAACTCTCAAGTACATACTGGTTGAGGTATTAGGGCTAACTATTTTTTTAGTTGGTAATTTGGGTACGAGAATAATTGGATTGTTTTCTTCACCTAAGCTGCTGAAGGTTAAATTTTTTCAAAAGGGAGAAGTCCTTTTTATCACCCTGATTGGTCTAGCCTCATTGGCAATTCCAATTTTTTATATTCAACAGGGTAATCCCTGGAATACTATTCAATTTAGCTACTATGCTTTATATTTACTTTCAGTAGGAGCAGGCGCTAGTTTATATTTATTATCAAAAAAGTTACCCACAATATTGGGTTTAGGATTTATTTTGTTAGTACTTGTAATAACACCCATTAGTTCTTATGCTACTTTTAAAAGTGGTTTTTATAATTTGCCACCAGCTCGATTAATGACTGGAGAGTTGGCAGCCTTGGATTTTTTACATAATTTACCTTCTGGGATTGTATTAACTTATCCATATGATAAAAACCTGAAGAATAGTTTTACTAATCCTTATCCTCTCTATATGTATGAAACAACATCATATGTTTCAGCTTTTTCTGGCAAAACAACTTTTTTAGAAGACGAGATCCAGCAAGAGATACTAGAAGGTAATCAGTCAAGCGGAGATAATTATCAAAAGAGACTGGTTGAGGAAAACGATTTCTTTAATAGCAAAGATATTAGCTGGTCGATTGCGTTTCTAAATAACAATCACATTGAATATATTTATTTGCCTATACAATATCACCTTGCCTTGAACATAGACTCCTTAGGATTGAAGAATATTTTTGAAAATGATGAGGCTGTAATTTACCAGAAAATGCAGTAAAGTAAAAAATATGAAATCTTTAATCAATGAACTCAATAGATTAAGTTTAATAAAATTGTTTGCTCTGGCAATTCTCTTAAGGGTATTATTGATGCCTTTTTTCTTTCACCCAGACATAAAAACCTATAACTTCCAAGCTCAATTTTTAAAGAATGGAGTTTGGAATATTTATTCCTATTTATTAGAAAACAAACAATCATTACCCCTTAAGGAAGAGTTTGTCTATTTTCCATTAACCTACTATTTTTTAGGTGGATATCAAATAATCGCCTCGCCACTATTGGGAAGCGATTTTAATAATTGGTTGAATAATGCATCGGTAGGTGAATCACAAGCGCAAAATATTTTTCGCTATCTTTTTGTTTTAAAGCTGCCTTATCTGTTATTAGATATATTAATTGCTTTTCTTTTTCTTAAACTTTTTAATTCAGATAAAACAAAAAAAGCAGGTTTTGTCTTCTGGCTCTTTAATCCATTTTCATTAATCCTTATCTACATTTTTGGTAATCTTGATGTTATTGTTGTGATGATAACTGTATTAAGTTTATTACTAGTCAAAAGAAATAAGTTAGTTTTCGCTGCTCTTTGTCTTGGTTTAGGTTCTGCCTTCAAAGCCTATCCGATGTTATTTTTGCCATTCCTGCTTTTAGTAGGTAATTCTATTTCTGAAAGGCTAAAAATACTAGTTGCTGGCTTAGGTAGCTTTTTAGTGATTATTGTACCGTTTGTTATTAAACCAGGTTTTTCTCAAGCAGCTTTGGTCTCAGGTCTTACTACCAGAATCATTTCCTCTGGGCTTAGTATTGGTTTTGGTGAAACTTTGATCTTTCCAATAATCTCCCTTGCCGCCTTATTTGCGTATGCTCTGAGTAAAGGCGTTCTGGAAAAAGAGCAGCTATGGAAATATTACTTAAGTGTGCTTTTGTTGGTTATCTCATCGATTCATTTTCATATTCAATGGTTACTCTGGTTAGTGCCTTTTGTGGTTATTCTTTTGGTTAAATCTCAAAAATATATAACTTTTATATGGTTAATCGGCTTAATAGCATTGGCGATCCCTATTTTATATGAGGATAAATTTATGAGTGTTTCTTTGTACTCAGTAATTAGTCCCTTATTCAGTCTTTTACCAATTCCTTTTGGGGCTGTGCAAAAGCTCTATGATCCATATGCTGTTCAAAGTGTCCTGCAAAGTGGTTTAGTTGGGATGAGTTTGATATTAATTTGGCAGATCCTTAAGGGGGAAGAATATGAGACTGGTTAAAGTTAATACAATCTTAGTCTTTATTGCTTTATTATTGATGCCAGCATTATTGTCACTAGGAATCAATAATATTCCATATGGTAATCAGCCATCTACGGATTGGTCAGTAAAAGTCTTTCAGAATAATATTATCGAGCAAAAATTTACTGCCCAAGTCAATAACTTATCTGCTATTGGTATTAGTATTAAAAATCCTAACTTAGCGAATACAGGTGATATCGTTTTGCAACTACTAAGTAGCGATAGGCATATCCTTAGAACAAGCACTCTAAATGGTCAACATATTCCAGATGGTGGCTTTGAGCAGTTTACTTTTATGCCTGTTAGTGATTCGCTTAATCAGCCGTATATATTAGAGTTATCAGCACCTTCCTCCGTTGATCTTGATTCTTATGAAATATTTATGACAAGACAACAAATATCAGCAGTTGATCCAGCGATGAGTAATGGAGTGTTGGTGCCGGGAAGTATGGCTTTTGTGCAGTATGAACATCCTCGTAATAAACTTACCTTATTAGGTAGTATTTACCTGACTTGGATCAATAAACTAGTGGGAGATATGAGCTTTTTGGTTTTTTATTTGATGCTAGTTATAAGTTTAGTCGTGATAATTGCACCAAACGTAAAACTCATAGGCAGAAAAGAGTAATTACTGGATTTTCCAAATCTCAATTTCCTGATTATTGTATTCTTTTGTAAAAGGTGTTTTTGCTAAGTCAGCTTTCGGTTTTTGACTTTCAGAGAAATAAAGATAATTAGCATTGCTGCTAATCAATAATCTAGTGAGACGTTGAGTATCAGTGGTAGTAAAAATATCTTCTAGAATTTTCTCGCGATTACCCCACCTATACCCCATGATATCTACCTGCTCAGTATCTGCTAGATAAACAACATGATTAGAAAAAGCAGCTACGTACGAAGAATCAGACCAGGCCCAGATATCCGGAATTGTTGATTGTTGATGAAGATATTTGTTATAGGGAGGGGTAATAATAATTGCAGATTGAGGAATATTTTTCTGAAGATAACTAAGTGCCTGTAGTTCATCTGCATTTATCTTGGTAAATGGAGGGCGGTGATAAAAATCATAAAGTAACCCTATTTGGGTAGGTATGGCTAGGAGAAGAATTAAGATACTAACAATAACCTTGATACTGAACAATTTAATTTTAGTGATGATTCGGCTTATTTCAATCGCTCCCAAAATGCCCATTAATAATAGGAAATATTGTAAAAACTGAATAGAGTTGCTAGCAACGCCTTTTTGTAAAAACAATAATGGTAGAGTAAACGACACTAAGATAACGGTGACAAAAAATAGATTGTAATAGTTTGTTAAAATCTTGAATTGTATTTTAATATATTGCCAAAAACCAAGTACTCTCATGCCTAAATTACCAAATAGGAAAATAAAGAATGCGGTGAATTCTACTTGTAAAACCCGTTTGTAATTATGATCAGCGAGATATGTTTGTCTTCTTAGTTCAAGATCTAGCCAGTTTAGTCGATTATCAGCAACTACCATTGTTCTGATGTACCACCAAGGTTGCCAAATTAAAAAAGCCGCTGAACCACTTGTATTAGGAAGATAGAGTAACGCCGATATTAATCCAGATATTAAGGTAAGAATAGCTAAATTTGCTGATTTATCCTTAAAAAACTGCCAAATTGATATTATTCCCAGACCAGAAAAAACTACGACTCCAGCATAGACTTTAAATACTACTAAACAACCTATTAGCAGGCTAAGCTCGGTTAGTAAACGTTTGTTAGGATGATGTAAATAATTTATTAAGAAAATTAAAATCGCCATTACAACAATAAGGGATGCAATTTGTGGGGGGTTGCCAATTGAACTTTGAATTTGTGAAGCCCAAAAAATTGATTCACCGCCGACTGAGTGGTCTTTAATAAAAGTCACAATGTAACCAAAACTGCCCACAAAGTAGACAAAAATCATTGACCATATTCCTGATAAGAAATTACCACCCATTTTATTGCCGATGATATAAGCACTTGCACCGAGTAGCAGTGAGTAAAAAATGGGGAAAAAACGAAAGTATAGGTCTAGAGCTGATATTTTGAAATAATAGTTAAAAAAAGCTGGGGCTAAATCTGAGAAAAAATGGTAATTAACTAATCTGAAACCCGCGAAATCTGGGTTCTGCAAAGGCATCCCTTTTTGAATCTCATTCATCAAAGCCAAATGCCAAGAAGCATCATGGGCATGGGAACTCCAAAAAACTAAGTTTCCGTTTTGCATAATCCCACTAGGAGCAATAACAGCAAGTTGTCCGATAATGCCAATAATATACACAAAAAGGAATAATCCTAATTGCTTCTTGGGAAAGATCTTTTGTTTATGAAAATTAAAGGATAGTGTCTTAAGTCCAATTAAGATAGAGATTGCAATAAAAATAAACACTAATAAAGGGATGTGAATGATGAGAGTCAGATAATAGAGTAGAGAAAATGCCACAAAACCAACAATCGTACCCAAAGTGATTTTTTCCCAAAAACTATATTCTATGTTTTTGCTAATGAGCATCAACCCAGGTATGGTAAAGCAGGTTATAATAGCTATCAGAAAAATAGTACTAGTGTATAAACTTGCAAACATAGTTAAGATAAATAAAGTTTATCATCTTAATGGATAGAGTACCAAGAAGCCTGACAAAGTATCTTACATCTAATACAGCTGGTTTGTTACTGGTGATTATTTTATATGCTTTGTTCTCAGGACTGGTACTGAATTCTCTATATCCATTTCACTTAGCAACAGAGTCTTTATTAGTGTTAACTATTTTAGGAATTGCTTGGCAAATCCCATTATGGCTTAGTTACATACTTGGTTTTATTAATTTATTGTTATTATGGTTGATTGTAAAAAAAGTATTTGGCTATAGAGTTGCTCTGTTTTGCTCATTAACTTATGCAACTTCACCGTGGATCTCATATTTAGTAGTTGGAGACTCTCTGACAACATGGTTATTAACCATCTGGCTCATTATTTTTTATGGTTTATTCTGTTTAAGCCATAGTTTTTGGAAGATAATATTTCTTATTGCTGGCTGCATTATGTTGATTTTTAGTTCAGTGTTAATGTGGCCAGCCCTTTGTGTCTTACTAGTGACTCTTTACATTAAGAAAAATTCTTCTTTCCTTACCATACAAAATTTTCATCTGTTGACCGCTGTTAGCCTGTTAACATTTATGGCACTTTTGCTGACTAATTATTCAATGGTTAAACATAGCCTGGGAAGCCAGTTATTAATTATCCAGAATATTAGTATTGTTAATACTGTTAATCTGCTCAGGGGTGAAGATAATCAAGCAGGTATTGGCAAACTAGGTTTTATTTTGGATAATAAGTATGCTTATGGTGCGCTGTATTTTAGCTCGAGATTACTAGAAAATATTAATCCAGTTAACTATTTTGTCTCCAGTACTAATTTTATAAGACAATCAAACACACCTCCAATCCTGTTTGGCTGGATAATTCCTTTAATATTGGGTATTGGAGTTTGGCAAAAGGTCTGGAAGATGACTCGTTGGTCAGTTGTTTTTGTATTGTGTCTTCTGACACCTTCTCTTGTCTCTAGTGATGGTTTCAGTATTAATAAAATTGGATTTGTCTCTCCATTGTTATTTGTAACTTGTGGTGTGGGTCTTGAACGACTACTTAGCTTAAATAAATATCGAATATGGTTTGCACTGATCATAATAGCGATCCTTATACAGCTTGTGTTTGTCGCCAATGATGTTACTCTACGCGAAAATGTCCGTCTAGATTATTTACGTTTTGCGCAAATATCAGAAAATTAAATGCATAAAAAAGAACTGTTGGTTATTATTTTCATTACTTTGGTTGGTGGTTTTTTCAGATTTTATGACTTAGCCAATAATCCTGTTTCTTTGAATGTCGACGAAGTGTCTGTGGGCTATAATGCTTATTCTTTGCTAAAAACTGGGCGAGATGAATATGGGAATTTTCTGCCACTTTCCATTAGGTCTTTAGGGGACTATAAACCTCCGGTGTATACCTATATCACAGCTGCTTCGATCGCGATATTTGGCTTAAATGAATGGGGTATTAGATTTCCGGCAGCTTTATTTGGTACTCTGACAATCGTCTTATTTGCATACTTTTTTTATCTACTTAGTCATAACAGAACTATCACACTAATTGGAGCAGCATTAACGGCAATTTCGCCATGGCTTATTTATCATAGTCGGTTTGCTCTAGAAACAAATTTATCAGTTTTCTTTGTCGTTCTAGGCTTTCTTTTATTCTTTAAGATGTTGGAAAATAAAACAAATCTTCTGGCAGTTTTAAGTGCTTTTTGTTTTGCTCTCTCAATTTATACATATCAAACTGAAAGATTGTTTACTCCACTTTTGATTACTGTTCTTTTGATATTGTATCGGCGCCAGATTAAAAGAGGACTAAGGTATCAAATAGTCAATTTTATACTTTGCTTCATTTTATTGGCTTTACCCTTCATTTTTTCTTTTGTTTTAGGGTCAGATCAGACAAGATTAGCGATGGTTAAGCTAAACAACGATATCGATTTCACCCGTAATATTATGATTAATCCATTAATACAAATGGATGGCTTCATAGCTATAATAACCAAATTACTAAGTACACAGCCACCTCTATTGTTTTTCTATTGGTTAAACCGTACTCTATCATATCTAAGTCCAACTTTTTGGTTTTTTAATGGTTTAGGACTAGTTGGCCAAAACACTATTAATCTGGGCTTGCTTTATATTTTCGAGCTACCATTTGTTATTTTGGGAATTTATAAAATACTTGCTGGTAGATTTAGCAATAGACCGTTAATTTTTTTATGGCTACTTTTAGGACTGATTCCTTCTTCTCTAACAATTGGTCAAATGAATGGTAGGCGTATTTTAATTATGGCCCCAATGGTGATTTATATTTCAGCAATCGGTGCCAAAAGCTTAGGAGAAATAATTCTGCAGTTAAGAAAAAGATATCGCTATCCGCTGGCAACTTTATTTAGTGGGATCATTTTATGGTCTATGTTTAGTGCAATCAACCTTTACAGCGTACACTTTCCTCGACAAAAGGGTGAGGGATTTATGGATGGGACTAAAGAAGCTGTGCAATATATTTTACAGAATCAAAACAAATATCAAGAAATTGTCTTTGATCCAGTTAGGGGTACAGAAGGACCATATTTAACAAACGTACCCTACCTCTATTTACTATTCTATACTCAATATGATCCTGCTTTATATCAATCTCAAGTGAAGACTCATACAAATGAAGGCTTTAGCTTCAGTAAATATACTTTTCGTCCAATTGATTGGCGAAAAGATCAAGATCAGCATAACATTTTATTTATTGGTAGTATTTGGAGTTTACCACCTAAAGATGTTCCTCAACAGGATATTCTAGATAAAATTTATATGATCAATGGGCAATTAGCCTATTTGATAGTTTCACCGAAATAAAAATATTTCTAAGTGTCCTGAATCATCGAGGTTAGGATTTTACAATTAATGTCTTGCTTCTTGCTTTGTTTTGAAAATATTAATGTTTTCAATTTGCTGAGAGTAGAAAATTATCTACCTAAAAAGGATTCCTTTAGCCATACTAGAGTGGTTAAATCTGATCCCCTACAGATTTACTTCAAGAGAACAACTTGTTAAGATTGATCTGTGAAGAAAAATATCTCTGTTGTGATAAATACTCTGAATGAAGAAAAAAATATTGCTCGAGCGGTAAAATCTGTACAATCTTTCGCTACCGAAGTGATTGTTTGTGATATGTATTCTACTGATCAGACAGTAGAAATTGCTAAAAGATTAGGAGCGAAAGTCTTTTTCCACAAAAAAACGGGATTTGTTGAGCCAGCCAGAAATTTTGCAATTTCTAAGGCCAAGGGGGAATGGATTTTAATCTTAGACGCTGATGAAGTGCTTCCTAATGTGCTAGCTAAGAGACTAGAAGAAATGCTCAATAAACCAATTCTTTCCAGTTTTGTGAGTATTCCGAGAAAAAATATTATTTTTGGTAAGTGGATGAAGGCTGCTATGTGGTGGCCTGATTATAATATACGTTTTTTTAAAAAAGGAGAAGTAATTTGGAATAATCAGATTCATAGTAATCCCACCACGCAAGCTCAGGGTTTAACCCTACCTGCCGAGGAAGATTTGGCAATTATTCATTATAACTATACCAACATAGAACAATACATCGCGCGCCTAAATCGCTATACCACAATTCAGGCACAAGAATTAGCAGGCGAGAAAATTGTTTTTAATTGGACTACCTTGTTTAGCAAGCCAGTGGAAGAGTTTTTAAGCAGGTATTTTGCCAATAAAGGTTACCAGGATGGATTACATGGTCTTGCCTTAAGTTTGCTACAGGCATTTTCTTTTGTAGTAGTATATCTGAAACTTTGGGAGATATATAAGTTTAGGGAAGAAGAGATCTCAGTTGAGCAGGTAAATCAAGAAATGAAACAAATTGCTCATGATTTTAGATACTGGTTACGCCTAGTCAGAGCTCCGAATGGTCCGATTAAAAAATTTGTCTATAAACTACGAAATAGGCTTAGTTATGAGTAAGGTTGCTGTAGTAATTCTAAATTTTAAAACGGCTCAGGAAACTTTGACGTGTTTGAAATCTGTGCAAAATTCCAACTATCCAGAGATCGCAATCTACATTGTGGATAATAATTCTAACGACGGTTTAGCGACACAGCTACAAAATCAGCCAGGAATATTTTATATTCAATCCCAAGAAAATCTAGGCTATACCGGTGGTAATAATCTTGGCATAAAGCAAGCAGTTAAAGATGGTGCCACAGCAGTGTTGGTGCTCAATCCTGATACAATGGTGACGCCTACCTGTATCAGAGAAATGGCAAGTCAACTAGAGGATCCTGTAGTGGGTATAGTTGGACCAAAAATTTTATTCCAAGATAGACAAACCATTTGGTATGCTGGTGGAATTTTGGATCTTAAAAATGTTATCGGTCAGCACCGTGGGGTAAATGAAAAGGATAATGGTCAATATGAACAGATAGTAGAAACGGATTTTATTACTGGAGCAGCGATGCTAATTAGAACAGCGGTTTTAGAGAAAGTTGGTTATTTTGATGATCGTTTTTTTCTCTATTATGAAGATAGTGACTTATCATATCGGGCAAAAAAAGCTGGGTTTAAACTAATTTATAACCCTGAGGCTGTTGTCTATCATGATAATGCTAAGGCAACTGGCTTAGGATCACCATTACAGGATTATTTTATTACGCGCAATCGTTTGTTGTTTGCCTCAAAACATTTAAAATTTAGAACTCGTTTTGCGCTATTTAGAGAAGTGTTGAAAAACATTGGGATGAAGACACGCCGATTAGCCTTATTAGATTTCTGTATGGGCAATTTTGGCAAAGGAAGTTATCCACTATGATTTCAGTAATAATATTAACCAAGAATGAGGAGGATCGTCTCCAAGCATGTATTGAATCTGTTGCTGGTTTAGCGGATGAGGTTGTTGTAGTAGATTCAGGTAGTCAAGACAAAACTGTGGAATTGGCCAAAAAGCTAGGAGCAAAAGTTTTTACTCGTTCATTTGATAATTATGTTAACCAAAAGAATTGGGCTTTTGAGAAGACAAAAGGAGACTGGGTATTTTATCTTGACGCTGACGAGAGAGTCCTTGCTGACTTAAAACAAGAAATTAATGGCTCAATTCAGTCAACCAAGTTTAGCGCTTATGCTATATCTCGCAGAAATATTATTTTCGGACAAGAAGTCAGATATGGGCCCTTTTGGCCCGATTGGATTATTAGATTAGTTAAAAGGAGCGATTTTCAAGGTTGGCAAGGAGAGGTCCATGAAACACTCAAGTTCCGAGGTGAGTTAGGATATAGTAAGTGTTCATTGCTTCACCTGACACACCGGAACGTTGATCAAGTGATTAGCAAAAATCTTCATTGGTCACAAATTGATGCTAAACTCCGTTTGCAGGCGCATCACCCCAAAATGTCTTCGCTCAGATTTTTGCGAATTTTAACCACAGAACTTTTTTATCAAGGTATTACGCGTAGAGGTTTTTTTTCTGGAACTGTTGGTACAATAGATGCTCTGCTGCAAACATTTAGTCTGCTGACGACTTATATTAGACTATGGGAAATGCAACAACCGGTCCCACTCGAACAGAAATATTCAGAAATAGATAAAAATTTGATAAAAAATAACTTTAAATATTAATGCGCATTGCGATTTTTACCCCTTATCTAGATAGCTTTGGCGGTGGTGAAAGGTATATGCTGACTGCGGCTGAAGTTTTATTAAAAAATCATCAAGTTGATTTGTTGATAGATTCTCATTTGCGCACATTAAATCCTCAGCAGTTGAAAGATGATTTGGCAAAAAGACTTAATCTTCAACTTGATAGGCTCAAAGTTGTGAATGCTCCACTTGGTGCGGGAGCTAATTTTTTACAACGCTGCCTATTTTTGAGTAAGTATGATGTTTTGATTGCTTTAACTGATGGTAGTATTTTTTTCTCAACTTCCAAAAAAAGCTTTTTACATTTTCAAGTTCCATTTCAAAATCCTCATCCTCATTCACTTTGGCACCAGTTGAAGTTGCATAGTTTTAAACAAGCGATTTTTAATTCTTCTTTTACAAAGAAAATAATTGAGACTTCTTGGCCAATTAGAGGTGAGGTGATTTATCCCCCGGTTGAAGTAGAGAAGTTTAAAATGACTAAAAAAAAGAAATATATTCTTTCAGTGGGTAGATTTTTTAGTTATCTGAAGACTAAAAAACATGAAGAAATGATTCAAACTTTTGCTAAATTATATTCTGACCAGAAAGTAAAAGGGTGGAGTTTACATCTAGCTGGATCAATTGGGGATGGGGATATGGGATATCTTCATGAACTAAAAATTGTGGCGCAAAAATTACCTGTATATTTTTACCCTAATCTGGAATTTGATAAATTAGTCAAATTATATTCTGAGAGTGCCATCTATTGGCATGCAGCTGGATTCGCTGAAGATGATCCGACAAAAATGGAACATTTTGGGATCACCACAGTTGAAGCGATGGCTGCAGGTTGTGCACCAGTAGTAATTAATAAAGGTGGACAAACTGAGATAGTCAAAAATGGAGAAAATGGATTCTTGTGGGACGATTTAGAGACACTTTGTACCAGAACAATTGAGTTGATAGAAGATGCACAAGAACGACAACGATTAGCTAAAAAAGCAAGACAGAGTGCACAATTGTTTTCTAAGGAAAGCTTCTCTCACAAAATAAATGCATTAATAAACAAATGATTAATGATGAACAGATTAGTGTGATCATTGTGACATTTAATAGTCAGGTTGCTATTAAAAAATGTATACAAACACTACTTAGCTTTTATCCTCATTCACCGATTTATATTATTGATAATAACTCTACGGATGAGACCGTGAATATTGTTAAGAAGTTTAGCCAGGTAAGATTAATTCAATCAATGGAAAACTTGGGGTTTTCTAAGGCAAATAATCTAGCGAGTGAATCTATTCAAACAAAGTTTGTTTGTTTTCTTAATCCGGATACTGTTTTACTAAACAAGCAAAACTTAATCAACTTAGCTGAGGATTTAGAACAGAATGAAAAATTTGGTTTGGTGGGACCAAAAATTATTCATCCAGATGGCAGAATACAAAAGACAGTTAGGAACTTGCCTACTTTACGTAATGCGTTTTTGGAATATGTCTTGAATCACCAGGGAAGTTATGATTTTTATCAGCCCAAGAGTTCTGTACTCGTAATAGTACCGAGTATTACTGGGGCAGTTATGATGCTCAAGACAGAACTATTTAGAAAAGTAGGTGGTTTTAGTGAAAAATTCTTTTTATATTATGAGGATCTTGATTTATGCCAAAAAATCGCTAATTCTAATCTTAAAATAGGGTATGATCCACAAGTGGTTATTAGTCATATAATGGGTGCCTCGGGAAAAAAAGTAGATGTTAACCAACTCCTTATTGAATCAGCCAAAAAATATCATGGTTTAATTGAATACTACCTCATAACATTTATTATTAGATTGGGATTGTTGATTCATCGTCACAGATTCACCTAACCAATGCTTAGAGTACTTCATAAATTTTTTTTCCTCATTTTATTTTGTGCCTTTATTGTGCTACTTATATGGGGGTTGAAATATCCGCCTTTTTGTACAGCAAATCTAAACACAGAGCTTTATTCACAACTTTCATTAAATAATGGAATTAATACCTCTAGAGGTTACGCGAATGATAAAGATATGAATCCTCAAATTGCGAGAATTATTTTTAGTAAAATTTTATATCCACAAATATACATTTTAAGATGGATATCCCTGGGTTGTTACAAATGAAAAAGCATTCTTTAAAGAAACAGAAATATTATCTGCTTGGTTTGCTAATTATCGTTATTTTTGGATCTTTCTTAAGACTATATAAGATAGATCATCTTCCAATTCAACTTGGTCATGATGAGGTGACTCAACTGTATGATGCAATTTCTATTAAAGAAACTGGTAAAGATATCTATGGAGAGAAATTGCCATTTATTTTTAAGTCTGTTAATGACTTCAAACCGCCTTTTTATACTTATGCCTCTTTGTTACCACTGCTTATTTTTGGTTGGCAGGATTTAACTATTAAAATCATTGGAGTTTTTTTTGGAATTATGATCATCCCAGCAATGTATTTTTTTACGCAACGATTATTGCTCGATCAAAAAATAGCAATTATCGCGGCTTTCCTCACGGCGATTGCTCCATTTGAAATTTTCTATTCAAGAAAAAGTTTTGAGAGTGGCGCTGGCATTTTTGCAAGTTTGCTAGGTTTTGGCTTTTTGTTAAGTTATATCAATAATAAAAGACATCGATGGTATTTTCTGGTGGGTAGTGTCATCCTAGCTTTTGGGCTTTATACCTATTTTTCTCATGCACTCATTATTCCCATACTATATATTAGCTTCATTATTCTCTATCACCAAAAGCTAGAACTCTTCAATATAAAGTTGAGTAAATATGTTTTGTTTGGAATAGTCAGTTTTTTGCTCATAAGTTTGCCTTTAATTAGATTTATTTTTACCGATCCCAATTCGATTAACCGTTCAGAGGCAGTAATAATTATACAAGATCCTGCCCTTGGTAAAAAAATAAATGAGATTCCAACCACAGATCCAAACTTTTCTATAAAAAAAGATTTGGTAATTGCTAGATATAGTATAAATAGATATTTGAGTCAGTTTGATCCCTACTTTATTTTTGGCAACGGCTTAGACTTAACTAATACAGACCCAATTGATTCTGGATTATTGTATTTTTTCCAACTACCCTTGCTTTTAATAGGTATTATTACAATCACTCGTAATAAGAAACTAATTTACCAAAAGCGGTTTATTATTATGTGGATTTTGATAGGAGCTATGCCGAGTGGATTAACATTTGAAGCACATAGTCCACATCGCATAATTATGGTTTTTACGATGCTTGATTTAATTAGTGCCTATGGTTTATATCAACTTTGGTTGTGGGTCTGCCGGTTCAAAAGACCACTACTAAATAGGTTATTTTTAAGTTTTATAGCAATACTTATTATCTGGAACGCTAGTTACTTTACTACTCTTTATACAATTAACTATGCCTTTGATAAATCAGAGTACTTACAATATCCACTCGCAGATGTAGCGAGGTTTGCTTGGTCGCAACATGATAATTACAATTTGATTATTTTTGATCCCACGATGGGGGAATACGCACCATTTGTGGCTACAGGTGCCTACTACTACTTAGCTTATTATGGTCACTATTCACCCTTACTAATGCAGCAAGAATTACGGTTAGGTAATCAGAAAATTAGAGAAACACTTTTTGACAAATTTGACATCCGCGAGGTAAATTGGGGTGGTGATATGGAACTTAAAGGTGATCTGGTTATTTCTAGTCCCTGGAGTCTGTCACCGACAGGTTCATGGCACCAGAAAATAATTCATACTTTTTATTATTATGATGGCAAACCAGCTTTTTATGCTGTAGCAGTAAATTAAAATGGCAAAAGTCAAAGTAGTTATTGTAATGCCTGCCTATAATGCGGCAACAACTGTAAAAAATACATACCTGGAAATTCCAGCAAAATTGAGGAAACATATCATATTAGTAGATGACGGATCAACTGATCAGACTGTCAAGGTGGCTCAAAAACTGGGAATTAAAGTTTTTGCACATCCAGCTAACTTAGGTTATGGAGGAAATCAAAAAACCTGTTACTGGGAGGCATTAAAATTAGAGCCATCTGTAGTAGTCATGCTCCATCCTGATTATCAATATGATGCCTCCTTGATAGAGGAGCTTGTGAGACCAATACTAATAGATCGTTATGATTATATGTTTGGAAGTCGAATTCAAAATAAAAAAGGAGCCTTATTGGGAGGCATGCCTCCGATAAAATACTATCTGAATCGGGTAGTTTGTTTAATGGAGAATGTTTTATTGGGTGTTAATTTTACTGAACATTTTTCTGGATTTCGCGCTTATTCGATTAAAGCCTTAAAACAAATTCCCTTCCAACGTTTCTCTAATGACTTTGTATTTGATCAACAAATGGAGATATCAGCGATTAGTCATAATTTAAGAATAGGCGAGATTGCAATACCAACTAGATATCACGAAAAAGCTTCCTCGATAAAATTCCTAAAAGGTAGTAAATTTATAATAGATACCTTTTGGTATGTATTCTTATACAAATTACACCAAGCAGGTCTGATAAAATTTCCTATTTATAAGTAGTTTAATAACTAATAATGAATAAAAAGAGCTTAGTTATCCTAATATTAATTTTAGTTTTGGCCTTTTTTCTTAGATATTATAAAATTACAGAAGTTCCACCTTCATTGAATTGGGATGAGACAGCGATTGGATATAACGCTTACTCTATTTTAAGAACTGGTCATGATGAATGGGGAAAGCTATTACCTATACATTTTGAGTCGTACGGAGAATATAAATTACCCTTACAGATTTATTTTTCTATTCCAGCGATTGCAATTTTTGGTTTGAATGATTTTTCTGTCCGGATTACCCCAGTTGTCTATGGAACTCTAACAATATTACTCATATTTTTATTAACAAGAGCTCTTTTTAGAAACAACTTGATAGCACTTTCAGCAGCCTTTTTCTTGGCCGTTTCGCCATGGCATATTCAATTAACCCGTGCTTCTTTTGAATCTTCATTTTCCGTCCTTTGGGTTCTTTGGGGCATATGGTGGTTAGTGAAAGGCTTTGAGAATAAAAAATGGTGGGTTTATGCAATTATTCCACTTGCTTTAGCTATGTATACTTATAATAGCGCTCGTGTTTTTGTACCACTTTATTTATTAGCTTTATTACTAGTTTATAAAGCGGAGATATTCAAATATAAGAAAATACTGCTGATCTCCATTGTTGTATTTTTAATTATGCTGATACCGATGGTACCATATTACTTGGGTGGTAATGGCGCTTCGCGTTACAAACTGGTAAGCATTACCGATGATCCGGGCTTAGTACCAAGGATTGATCAACAACGTAATCAATCAACACTTCCTCCTTTAGTTAAAAGGTTTTTATACAACAGGGTTACTTATGTATCTTTCTATACGATCGAACATTATTTCGCTCATTTTGCCCCTGCTTTCCTTTTTATCTCTGGTGCTCCACATAAGCAGCATAGTGTTCAGGGATTAGGTGAACTTTTCTACATACAAGCGCCACTGATTTTATTAGGTCTATACTGGCTCTTTAAGACAAAAAATAGATTTAGATATTTACTAATTTCCTGGTTATTGATTAGTATTATCCCAGTCTCGGTTACAAACGATAGTATTCCTCAGGCGCTCAGAACACTGATTGCTGCTCCAGTTTATCAGATCTTATCTGCCATTGGTTTGTATCAAGGTTATATGTTTTTGCGAAAAAGAAAAGCATTTTTGTTTGGTTCAGCGATAGCTCTATTATTAGTATTTGCCTGGGAATTTAATCATTATCTGTATCAGCTATTTGTGATTTATCCGGTCAGCTACTCGCGTGATTGGCAGTATGGCTATAAGCAAGTAGTTAGCTATATTCAAGATCATCAGAATCAGTATGATGAAATAGTTTTTAGCAGAGTTTATGGGGAACCATATATGTTTACATTATTTTATCTACAATATGATCCTGCTAAATATCAAAACGACCCCAATTTAGTGCGCTATGAGGGGAATAATTGGATTTGGGTATTGAGGTTTGGTAAGTTTTATTTTCCTGATTTGGGTGATGCTGGAACAACTTTTGAGGATATCGTTAAGGAAAATCAGGGTAAAAAAATATTGTTCATTGGTAAACCAGGAGACTTCCCTTCGCAACTACCGGTGCTTTATCAAGTCAATTTCCTAAATGGTAATCCAGATTTTCAGATAGTAGAGGTAAAGTGAAAAAAAATATTTTATGGCTTGTCTTAATATCTATTTTTTTTCTAGCTACAAGGCTATATCAAATTACTGACAACCCCCCCTCTTTATATTGGGATGAAGCATCGATAGGGTACAATGCTTACTCTGTAATTACTACTGGACGTGACGAATGGGGAAAAGTTCTACCCATTCATTTTCGGGCATTTGGTGAGTTTAAACTACCAGTCTATATTTACTCAGTAGCCTTAGCCGAGGTTATCCTTGGGGTAAATGATCTTGCTGTTAGGTTTCCGGCAATAATATATTCTTTGGGAACTCTGCTGATTACTTACTTCATTGCTAAAAAAATATCTGGAAAAGATAGTATTGGATTGTTATCAGCATTTTTCATAAGTATATCTAAATGGTTATTTGTTTTTTCTCGAACAGGTTATGAAGCAAACGCCGGAGTTTTTTTCTATTTGGGAGGATTATACTTTTTGTTACTGAGCAAGAAAAGTAATAACTTTCTTATTGTTTCAATATTGTCTTTTGCGATCACTCTCTATTGTTATAACAGTTTTCGAATTATTACGCCTATAACTCTACTAGTCATTATCACATATCTAATCTTTAAGCTGAAAAAACAGGTACTTAATTTTCCAAAGCAACTATCAGTATTGATCGGTATACTGATTTTAGCCAGTATCCCACTGATTAGTTTTTACGTAAAAGGTGAAGGGTTGATTCGTTTTACTGATGTGAGTGTAGATACTCATCAAGGCTTAGTAAGTTTCACAAAACAATTTATTGTAAACTACACCAGCCATTTTACACCACAGTTTTTATTGCTGACTGGGGATGTTAACAGTCGCAGCCAACAACCTGGTTTTGGTCAAATATACCTGCTGGATGTAGTTCTATTCATTTTAGGCATATTGTATATTAAACAGAAAGAGAGTTGGCAATCAGCCATCCCTTTGCTGGTGCTTCTTATTGCTCCCATTCCAGCAAGTTTAACAAAGGAATCACCCCATGCGCTACGTTCGATCATTGCCGCTCCGGCGATCGTTTTACTTGTAACTTTTGGGGTCGATTTTTTATCAAATTTCCCAATGCGTAAAGCCTTGATTGTGTTGATAGTAACATGTGATTTGGTGCTATTTGGCCAATATTATTATACTTTCGTTAACCAATACTCTTTGCATAATGCTGGCAATTGGCAATATGGATACAAAGAAATATTTACCAAATACCAGTCAGAGTTTCCTAATTATCAGCAAATTGTTGTCTCTGATTACCTAGGCAACCCTTATATTTTTGCCCTCTGGTATCTAAAATATGATCCACGATCTTATTTAGCTACTGTCCAATATAACGCAGTCAGTGATTGGGGCTTTTCCAAGGTAGCTGAGTTTGGCAAGTTTAGATTTGAACCAATCAATCTAAGCTTGTCATTGTCTGGAAAGGCTTTGATTTTTGCCTCACCTCAAGATAAGATAAATAAATACCAGCAACGAGGAGTAATTGAAAATCCAGATGGAACACAAGTTTTTAAAGTTTACCAATCAGACTAATAAAACTCATTGGTCAATTTACCTGCTTTTTATTTTTGTTATTATTATTGCCATTTTTTTAAGATTTTACAAACTCGATCAAATTCCACCATCACTAGATTGGGATGAAGTAGCTGCTGGATATAATGCTTATACTATAGCTAATTGGGGCCAGGATGAATGGGGTAATAAATTTCCTTTGACTTTTCATTCTTTCGGTGACGATAAAAGCCCAATACATATTTATGTTACTGCTATTTTTGTTAAACTTTTTGGTTTATCTGATCTTGTAACAAGATCTTCATCTGCTTTTTTTGGGGCACTCAATGTTATTATTATCTTTTTTCTAGCTAATGTTTTGTTTGGTAATAAAAGCATCGGTCTTTTTGCAGCACTATTTTTAGCAATTTCTCCTTATAATTTGCAATTTTCGCGTTTTAATCATGAAGCAAACTACGCTCTGTTTTTCATGATGTTGGGACTCTATTTAGTCTTACTTAGTCTGCATAAAAAACCATATTTACTGCCTTTGGCAGTTATCTCCTTTGGGCTCAGCATGCTTTCTTATCACTCAGGCAAGGTAGTTGTGCCTGGGATGATACTATTGCTTGTAGTCTTATTCTGGAAAAAACTAATTCAGGTTCAAAAATATGCATTGATTTCACTGGCCATTTTTGTGGGGATTGTTATGTTGTACTTAACTAATCGACAACTCCTGGGTGGAGCACGATTACAACAACTACAAATCCCTTCAGATAAGGTTTTAACTAGCCAGCTTTACTTGCAAACTCACAATCAATTGTTGGGTAAAGTTAATGTGATTTTTGATCATTATCTTACACATTTTTCTTGGGAGTATTTATTTGTTAGTGGTGATGCTAATCCTCGTCACTCAATCCAAACCGTTGGTGAGTTTTATCAGGTAGATATCGTTTTGATCGTTTTAGGATTGTTAGCGATGCTCCTTTTTCGCACTAGAGGGAGTGTACTGGTTTTAGCTTGGCTTTTGCTTGCACCCTTACCAGCAGCAGTTGTGGGTAGTGCCAGTGATGGACCGCATGCTGGAAGAGCTCTTTTCATGATGGGGAGTTGGCAGATCATCACTGCGTTTGGTCTTAGCTCTTTGATCAAATTATTTAAAAAGCCACTTGTTCAGGGATTAGTCCTATGTGTTGTTTTGGTAGTTCTCGGCTGGCAATTTAAATTATATATTTATGATTATTATCATAGTTATGCCAAAAAGTACGCAATAGAATGGCAATATGGAATGAAACAAATTGTCAGTTTTGTAAAAGCTAATCCGCAATATGATACTGTCTATATGACCGATGTTCGTTCTCAGCCTTATATTTTCTTCCTTTATTATTTGAAAACTCCTTTACCAGAATTTAGAAATAGTGTGATTTATAATCAATCTCATAGTGCTCCTTCTAATTTAGTTACTTCTTTTGGTAAATATCATTTTGGGGATTGGGATCCGATTGAGAGTAAACCAATCTCGGGAGTGCTTTATATTGTTGGTCCAAGTAATTATGATGGTTTAAGATACAAGAGCCAATTTGATGTTAAAAGATTGGTTAGGTTTCCTAATAAAGATGAGGCTTTTTATATAGTCTCGGCATTGTAACATTTATGAGTAAGATTTCGGTAGTCTTAGCAACATATAACGAGGGAAGTAATCTTAAAGAATGTTTGAGTTCAGTTAAAGATATTGCTGCAGAGATTATTATTGTTGATGGCGGTTCTTCTGATCAAACTTTACATATTGCGCGAGAATTTGGGGCGCAAATTACACAAACAGATAACCCACCAATTTTTCATATTAACAAGCAAAAGGCTTTGACAAAGGCAAAGCATGCTTGGATTTTACAACTAGATGCTGATGAGAGGGTGACTCCTCGATTAGCCCAGGAGATTGAAAGGGTAACTGAGATGAGTCGGTCAGAACTTGAGGAATATCAGCGAAAACTACCACAGAAAAAATTATTTATGCGTCACCAACTCTTAATTGAGGAACGGGATGGTATTATTGGTAAACAACAAGGTCCATATACGGCTTTTTTTATGCCGAGGCTCAATTATTTCTTAGGTAAGTATCTTCGTTTTGGTGGTGTTTACCCTGATGGTGTGATTAGACTGGTTAAAAAAGATCACGCCCACTTTCCTTGTCAAAATGTCCATGAACAAATTTCCATTGATGGCCGGGTAGGTTGGCTAAGCAATGATTTATTGCACATTTCAGATCCAACCTTTGAGCGATACTTACAAAGAAATAGTCGATATATTGATTTAATTGCTGCCGAGTTAAAAGATCAACATGTTGGTAAGAATCCAATTCAACTGATTAATTATTTTTTACTAAAACCTGTTGTATGGTTTATGCTCACTGTTATTAGGCATAAAGGGATTTTGGATGGTTTTCCTGGAGTTACATTTTCTTTTTTCTCAGCTTTAAGATTTCCACGAGCATATTTCAGATATCTAAAAAATAAATGATTAAAATTGCTTTCGATGTTAGTCCACTACAAGCAGGCCATCAAACTAGAGGAGTAGGCTTCTATATTCAGAACTTACTTCAGCAACTAAAAAAAGATTCCCGAGTAAAAGTTGTAGAATTTGATAATCTTTCTCAAGTCAAGCGAGCAGATTTAGTCCATTACCCATTCTTTGATTTTTTCAAAGCAAGCTTACCCTTGTATAAAAAATATCCAACAGTCTTAACCATTCATGATGTAACACCATTACTTTTCCCTCAACGTTATCCCGCAGGGGTCAGAGGATTAATTAATCTCCTTAGACAAAAACTAGCTTTAACCAATATTGATATGGTTATAACTGATTCGGAATCATCTCGCTCTGATATAATCAAAATACTAGGAATAAAAGAGGATATTGTGCAATCGATATATCTGGCTGCTGGAAGTGATTTTCAAATACTCCGTGATGCAAAATTCCTTAAGAAGATTAAAACGAAATATAGTCTACCAGATAGATTTGTAGTATATACAGGAAATGTTAATTGGAATAAAAATATACTCAATTTAGCAAAAGGCTGTTTAGAATCTGATCTTGATTTAGTAATAATAGGTAAAAGCTTTACTCAAAAATACAACCTAGATCATCCAGAACTGCGTTCCTTTGCCCGATTTATCGAAGAATATGCTGATAATCCACGAATTCATTTACTAGGTTTTGTAGAGACAACAGATTTAGTTGGAATTATTAATTTAGCAAACGTAGGATTATTACCTTCATTTTATGAAGGTTTTGGTTTGCCGATTTTAGAATTTCAAGCATGTGGTCTACCAGTTGTTACTGCTAATACAGCCTCAATGCCTGAGATAGCCGGTCAGGCGGCAATGTTAGTTGATCCTTATCAACCTTTGGAAATTACTCAGGCCATTAATGATGTTATGCAAAATAATGATCTGCGGAAAGAACTGGTTGAGCTTGGTTTGAAAAATATCCAGCGTTTTTCTTGGTCGCAGTGTGCAGATCAGACTATTCAAGTTTATAAGAAAATTATTAATGGTAATACCTCTTATCCTTTTTTTGTATAAAAATACATATGCTAGATCCGCTTGATTTATAAAATTATGAATTGATTGCAGTTAATATATCGAAGACCTGATCTACAAATTAAGAGAGAAGAACCCTTTCTAGAAAAATGTCCGATATGCTCGTTATTATATCGTGACCAATAATGTGTTGGGTCTTAGCAAAAAACTGGTCCTTAGATATAATCAAATTACTTACCCCGAAATATATAAGAGAGATGAATAATCTTTTACGAGCAAATAGAATAAAAATTGGTTGGATTAGTGTCGATCTTATCCCCGTTTTGCTTTTTTTTGATTGGAGATTGATGTTATTGTCACTAGCATCTATGTCTCATTTTTTCATTAATATGGGAATAAATTTTCTCGGAAAAGAGTTCGGGACATATTCATTAATTCCACAGCTCTGGATTTGGGCTAATTTCGATGGGTCTCACTACTTATCGATTGTAAATTATGGTTATGGACAATTCGAATATGCTTTTTTTCCAGGCTATCCAGTAGCCGTTTGGTTAGTTTCTAAGATTTTACCTGATCCTCTGCTAGTAGCTTTATTAGTCAGTAACGTGGCGGCGTTAATTTTTGTGTACTTGCTATATAAACTTTGGTTACTTGATTATTCTTCAAAAGAGGTAAACAAGTCTCTTTTCCTACTACTCGCGTTTCCAACCGCTTTTTTCCTCGGAGCGGTTTACTCAGAAAGTTTGTTTTTATGTTTTGCGGCAGGCTCTTTTTACGCAGTGAGGAAACATAACTATTTATTAGCTGGTTTCTTAGGAATATTGGCTACAACAACAAGGCTAGTAGGTATTATGCTTATTCCAGCATTATTAATTTTGTGGTACCAGCAAAAACAAAAAATAAAATCTCTCTGGGCAATCCTTGCAATTGGACTAGGTATACTACTTGTGATGATGTGGAATTGGTGGCAAACCGGTGATTTGTTGTATTTTTTCCATGTCCAGCCAATGTTTGGTGCACAAAGGAGTGGAGGTCAAATAGTTTTATTACCTCAAACGATCTATCGCTATTTTAAGATCTTTTTAACTACACCTTTTTCACTAACATTAATTACAGCTGTTGAGGAATTTGTGTTAACACTGGGAGTTTTATTACTATTAATAGTTAAATACAAAAAAATAAATCTAGCTTATTTAATTTTTAGTTTAGGGGTATTGTTGCTACCAACCCTGACAGGGACGTTATCTTCAATGCCACGTTACTTACTAGCGGCTTTTCCGCTTTTCCCGCTATTAGGATCTTTTCTTAATAACAAATTTAGTTATAGAGCAGTTATTTTCTTATTAGCAATTTGGCAAATCATTAATTTAGCACTCTTTGTAAATGGCTACTGGGTGGCTTAGTCTTATATAACCAAATATCAATGTTATTACCTTTGCTAAAGATAATGCAGTTGATGACAGATTAATGGAGGAAAGATCCAATCTAGCTTGGACAGACTATATAGTAATAATGATCTTAATTGCAGTTTTTACAAAAGTTTTCCAATGATGTGTTTGGCAAAAAGTTTTCAGACTAGTGAATACTAAAAAATAGCTTAAGGGTATTAAGTAGCTTGCTGAACGCAATAGAGAAACATTTAATTCTTCCCACCAATTACCCGCAAATGATGCACCGTATAATCCCATACAATACATAAGCAAGCTTAAGCCAATCACTAGTTTGATAAATAGCATTGAACGGGTAACTGCATGCCTACCTTGTGTATTTGTTGTGGCAAAGAGACTGGCAATAAAAATGAACAAGCTCACTCCCCAGGAAAATATCAGGAATTTGATTAAGTTGATAACGTGTTGCAACTCATTATCTTTTATAATATTTAAGGGTGCATATAGATAATTGAAGGAGCTTTGACTTAGTGTGCTGGCAATGTTATGGACAAAGTATCTCCAACTCGAATATTCAAGTAACGAAACTGCCATAAGCATCAATCCGTATATAAAATATATCTTGTAATGAAGGAGGGTTTTAATAGGTTTAGTGAAGAATCTCTTAAGATTTTTGATCAACTCAGCTGCTATGGTTAGGAAATAAGCAATGGTGACCCCTAACCACACAAGTTCTTCAAACCTGATCCATTGTGAAAGGGCAAGCAAGAGTACTCCACAGAAAAATTCCCAAACAAGATTGTCTCTCAAAAATCGGGCTAATAATAATATTCCATAGACTAAATATAAAGAATATGGCAAATATGTCTGCTCACTGACTGCGGTTAAGAAAACTGTTGCATTGAAAACAATAGAAAATGTCAAAAATAACCCCCAATCAGTACCAATAAAATCTTGTGTTAGTAAGAAAACACCTATAGCCAAAAGTATCAAATAGCCAGAGTAAATTAGACTAACGGGGAGAGGTATGTTTGCTTGGTACCAAAAATAATGAGCTATTGAAGTATAAGGAGGATATAATAAATAATAATTTTTATCTTGAATATTATAATAAGTTAAATCGTTCATGTTAGAGAATTGGTAGCCAGCTTGGAGAAACTTGGCTCTTGCATCGTACATCGTGACACCGTCCCCATCGAGTGATTTTTTAGTTAAATTAATAAAAATAGATAAAGCTATTACTATAGTAATTAGAGCGATTAATATAACTCTAACTGCACTGAATTTGTTCTGATGTAAACTTATTGTTCTGCTTGTAAATAATGAGTTTGTTATTGGACGGTTATCTTTTGGTAAAACAAGTTTTTTCCACCACGACAGACAAATCAGCAGAACAATTATTATTAGGGAGACATATTCTAACTTTGCTACTAAAGAGTAAGAAAAAGAATATTCTAAATGCAGAAAGTAAAGTTTTTCTATCAGCATTAGCAGAACCAGGAAAATACTTAACAAAAAAGTTAACTTATTCATTAAAAGATAATTTTATATATTTTGGCGGTGCCAAGGTCTGCGATCGTATCTAACTGTTGGTATGAAATAGGATCTTTGTAGTCAAAAAAGATAACTTTATCTTGATTGTTAATTTTCGGCCAAGGTTGTTGCGTTCTAAAAGAATTTGATTCTACAAAATACGCCGTATTAAATTGTTTGCGAGTTATATTTAACTTTAGATAATTTCCACTTATTAAAGTACGTGGAAAGAGAAAATATCGAACTACGAGATGATTACTGAGTAGTGGCCAATCATATACTTTCGGAGGGAGGATGACGTTGCTATACTTAGGAACAGAATTTACGAGGGCTTGGATATAGAAGTACTCTGATCCATAGTTACGATTTTTATAATTATAATCTTGTCGAAAATAAAAAATCTCTTTTGGTATTGTTATTAAATGTAGAGCTAGTCCAGAAATAATTATTATTGCTGTAACGATTTGGGAATAATTTAGCCAGTTTATTTGAACTAAATACTTTTTTGTACGACTTGATAAGTGTTTAAATTGCCGCGTTTTTATTAAGAGAAATATAAATATGATTAAATAAACATCTAACTTATTTTTTGTGATTAATATGTCAATAGGCAATCCTGTTGTAGAAAATAAATAATTTGGATAGTGAGATAACTCGATATTTTCAAGATAAGTAATTGATAGCTGAGATATCAATGCCGAGAGTAGAATTATTTTAAAAATAATTTTATCCTTATTTGCTCCATGTTTTGGGTAAAAATAGATCATACCGATAAATAAAATAATAAAAGGAAGAGCTATATAGCTCGGATTGTTGGTAACTATAGAAAAAATCTCTTTATAAAAGGGGAGGAAGTTTTCTGGATAACTATGTATAAAAATTCTTAGTACAAAAAAGAGTGGAGAGAAGAGATAGAAAAACCACGCAGCTAAGACGAGGTATCGATAATATACATGATATCTGTCATACAAACGAGCGAAAGGCATAAGCTATATTTTAGTAGCAAACATTGCTAAAAAAAAGCACGAGATATTATTACTTGCAGATGTAGTCATTTCCCTATTACAATCGGATCAATGAATATTACAGTAGTGATTCCTGCTTACAATGAAGCAAAAAGAATTGGAGCAGTTTTAGATGCCTTGAGAAAATATAAGCTTCCAATAATAGTGGTTGACGATGGCTCCTTGGATCAAACCTATCAGGAGGCGCAAAAGGCTAATGTCATCACATTACGCCATAAGATTAATCTTGGAAAAGGTGCTGCATTAAAAACTGGTTGCGAAGCAGCTTTTATGAATGGGGCAGAAGCAATTATTATGATGGATTCAGATGGACAACACCAAGTTAGTGATTTGCCAAAATTTATTGAAAAAATTTCCAGTGGTAATTATGATATTGTTTTTGGATCTAGAAATTATGACTTAGGTGTTCCTCTGGTTAGATTCATTGGTAACAAACTAGCTTCTGTGATGGTTTCTTTGTCGTTTGGAATTTATGTATCTGACTTGATATGTGGATTTCGTGCTTTTACTAAAGTAGGTTATGCAAAGCTTAACTGGAGTTCTTTGGGGTATGGGGTTGAAACGGAAATGGTAATTAGAGCAGGAAAGAATAAACTTAATCGTTGCGAGGTGCCAGTAGAAGCCATATACTATGAAAAATTTAAAGGGGTTACAATTTTGGATGCTTTAGCAATTTTTTTTCATGTTTTGCGGTGGAGAATAAAACTATGATTTTAGGTTTACAACTGATAGCTATTATTTTCGCTTTGATTATGATTTATCTTGCCTATGTACATTATTCTCGAGGTGAACTAAATGGCCTAGAAATTCTCTCTTGGATGACTATTTGGATTTTAACGATTGTAATTGTAATTTTCCCAGACTTACTACGTACTTTTACTCAAACTTTTTCTATTTCGCGAGTCTTTGATATGATGGTGGTTGGTGGTTTTATTGTAACGATCACCTTAATTTATTTAGCTTATGTTAAAACTAATAGGATTGAAAACACGTTAGAAAAACTTATAAGAACGGAAGCTTTAGCAAAGATGAATTTGCCAGAAAGGAAACTGAGAAAAAATGTCCAGAAAAAGAAAGGTCATACTGCCTAAGATATCTATTATAATCCCTTCCTATAATAAATCAAAGTATTTAACATATACACTACAATCAATTATTGATCAGAAATATCCCAATTTAGAAGTTCTAATCCAAGATGGTGGTTCGACTGATGGTAGTGTAGAAATCATTAAAAAATTTGCCAAAAGTAATAGGAAGATTATTAAATGGGTTTCTAAAAAAGATGATGGACAAGTAAAGGCGATCAATCAAGGGTTAAGAAAGGCTAGTGGTGAAGTCGTCACTTTTATTAATGCCGACGATGTCTATAAACAAGATGCACTTTTAAGAGTCGGCCGTTATTTTCAATTAAACCCCAATCAATTATGGTTAACTGGCTATGGGGATATTATTAATAATAGTTCTCAGCAAACAAATTTTTTAGTCACCAAATATAAAAATGCATTAATAGCTAAAAATCACAAACTATTACTTTATATGGTTAATTATATTACCCAGCCGAGTACTTTCTGGAGAAGAAAAGTCCATAGGAAAATTGGTTATCTAACCGGTACAAAAAACTACGTAATGGAATATGATTTTTGGCTCAAGCTTTGGGGTATGCAAAAGCCAGCGATAATTAAGAATTATTTAGCCAGTTTTCGCTTAACAAGCGATAATATATCGGCAACATCCTTTAATAGTTTGCTGAGGCTTGATTACCAAATTGCCGAGGATTATACCAATAATCCGGCTATACTTTTTCTTCATCGTATACATAACCTCTCGCGAGTGGTTTTACTTAGATTATTAAAAAATGATTAATAATTTTTGGAAGAATAAAAAAATTGTAGTCACTGGTGGATCAGGCTTTTTAGGTAGCAATATAGTCAAACTGCTAATCAAGAAAAATCCTCGCGAGATAGTCGTTCCTAGATCAAAGACTGATGACTTACGTAAGTTAGCAGTTTGCCGTCGAGTTGTAAGAAATGCAGATATAATTATTCATGCTGCTGGATTGGTAGGGGGTATTGGTTTTAACAGGCAAAGGCCAGGTGAGCTGTTTTATGATAATTTGCTAATGGGCATTCAGCTTATGGATGAGGCAAGGAAGGCAAATGTTGGAAAGTTTGTAGCAATTGGTACAATTTGTGCATACCCTAAATTTACAAAAATTCCTTTTTATGAAGATGATCTATGGGGCGGTTATCCTGAAGAAACAAATGCCCCCTATGGCTTAGCTAAAAAAATGCTTTTGGTACAATCCCAAGCCTATCGACAGCAATATGGTTTTAACAGTATTTATCTGTTGCCAGTTAATCTTTATGGACCAGGCGATAATTTTAACTCTAGTTCATCACACGTCATTCCTGCTTTAATTAAACGATTTATTCAAGCGAAAAATGATGGTAATTCTACAGTGGTGGTTTGGGGTACGGGTAGAGCTACCAGAGAGTTTCTTTACGTGGAGGATGCAGCTAAAGGGGTAATGATAGCAGCAGAAAAATATAACGAGGATGCTCCGGTGAATTTAGGGTCATCCTTTGAGATCTCAATAAAAGATTTAGCAGAGTTGATTAAACAGTTAGTGGGTTATCGTGGGAAAATTACTTGGGATAAATCTCAGCCAGATGGACAGCCAAGGAGAAAGCTAGATACTAGACGTGCAGAAGAGAAATTTGGTTTTGTAGCGAAGACTCAATTTGAAGAAGGTCTCAAAAAAGAAATTGACTGGTATCTTAAAAACGAAAAAAATGGACACAAATAGACTGTATCAATTAATTAAGCAATTCTGGGCTGTGTTACTAATAGTTTTATCAACAATTCCAGCAATATTACCATTTTTCCAACCAGGTTTGTTTTCCACATTTGATGGTATGACCTTAGTAGCTCGTAGTGCTTATTTTTATCAATCTTTAACTGATGGTAATGTTATTCCACGTTGGGCCGATGTTTTAACTTTTAACCTGGGGTCACCTGTAATCATGTTTTATGGATATTTACCCAATTATTTATCTTCATTATTTCACTTTATTGGTTTTAGCTATGTTGATTGCTATAAGATCCTACTTGGTTTGAGCTTGGTGCTTTCAGGACTATTTTTCTATCTCTTTGCTAAAAAACCGTTTGGGCAAATAGCAGCTGTTGTTGGAGCTATCTTCTATGTATGGGCACCTTATCGGTTTTTAGATATATATGTTAGGGGTGAACTTGCTGAATCAGTGGCTTTAGTTTTTCTACCCTTAATACTTTATGCAACAAATAATCTGGTTATTAGGCCTGCAAAGAAATGGATAATATTACTAAGTTTGTTTTTTGTACTCATCTTACTAAGTCATAATTTAATAGCAATTCTTGGGTTTGTGTTATCTGTTGGTTATGGAGTATGTTTTGGGATAGTTCTGCATCGTCTTCATAACGTAAAATATATCCTTATCGCTGTTATTTTTTCATTGCTACTTGGGGCATTTTACTGGCTTCCAGCATTATGGGAAAAATCCTATATTAATGCAGACCTACTTAATTTTAGCGCTCCGTACTTGAATAATTTTATTACTCTTAAACAATTAATTTACTCACCGTGGGGGTGGGGACCTTTGGGATCATCGTCGCCAATGTCTTTACAACTTGGTTTAATTCAAATTCTAGTCATCATATTAATGACAATACTACTTGTATTATTTTTCATAAATAGAACCGTAAAAAATAATACTCTATGGAGATTAAACAATCTTTTGATTGTCGAGAAAATCTCAAGTTCTGATTTTGCTCACTATTCTTTTTTTATCATACTTTTCCTGATTACTATTTTTCTGATGACACCTACATCGAGTGGACTATGGCAACACATTAACCTACTCTCCTTTTTTCTTTACCCTTGGCGATTTCTGAGCATAGCAATCCTTTCAGCTGCCATAATGGCCGCACTACTTGTTAAGCTAGTAAAGAAACCAAAACTGATATCACTGATACTGATAGTATTACTTTTTTATGCCAATAGAAATCATCTCCATTTACAGAGTAGTTTTTCTATGTCGGATGAACAGGTTTTAGCTTATCATGACACCTCTGATATGTGGGGGGAGTACTTACCTAAAGACGCTAGTCTGGCTATGATCACAAGATGTCGCGAAGAAAATTGTTGGTTTAATAAAATACAATTTCCAGCAGCAGTTCTGATAAGTAATTTGCAGCAGTCAACAAATATTTTGCAATTTGATTATCGTAGTGACAAGGACTTTGTTGGGACGATTAATATCCTATATTTTCCTGGCTGGACTTATTATCTTGATCAGCAACAAATCAATAATTACAAAATAAATAAAATTGGTACAGTCGATCTAAATCTCCCAACAGGGGAGCATAGTATAACAGTTATTTTTGCAGAGACTCTCCTACAAAGAGTATCCTTACTAATTAGTTTGTTGGGAGTTGGCGGAGGATTGTTATATTTATGGAGAATAAAGTTAGTCTAAAAATATTCAAAAATGTGTTTATCCAATTAAACTTAATTTTTCTAAGTAGTCTAGTGCTTTTTTACCCATCGTTGAATACTTTTTTCACTCATGATGACTTTTATCATTTGAATATCTCTAATGTAAATACTATAACGGGGTTTTTAAAGTTCTTTGATTTGACTCACTCCTGGACAGGATATGGTCATTTTCGTCCCTTGTCAGATCAACTGTTGTATTTTGTTGATATCAAATTATTTAATCTAAATCCTGTTCCTCTACATATCTTATCATTTATGGTTCTCTTTTCGATAGTAATTATAGTATATAAAATCACTTTAGATTTGACTCATAGAAGAAGTATAGCTTTGCTGCTTGCATTTTTTTATAGCACTTCCTCAACTAATTTCGAACGTCTATATTTCCTTCAGGGTTTACAAGAATTAGTAATGGGGGTATTTTTCTTTTTATGTGCCTGGCTATTTATTAAATATCTTGAAAGAAGAAAGGCTAGTAGCTATTTATTCTGCTTCTGTGCTTTTGTCCTGGCTCTATTTTCTAAAGAAACTGCAGCGGTACTACCGATAGTATTACTTAGTATCTACTTCTTAGAATATTGGGAATCTAAAAAAACGATTGCTTTTAGAGACTTAGTTAGGATATTTACTCCCTTTATCTTGACAATAATATCTTATCTCTATTTACACATCTTTAAGTATGGATTGGCTCAAGGAGACTCATATGTTTGGATTATTTCTCCGAGATTGATTAACACACTGGTTTGGTATGCATTGTGGTCCTTCAATATTCCCGAAATGCTAGTTGATTATATTGGTCCGGGGTTACATATTAATCCCAATTTATTTAGGTACTATAGTGAACAGATAATTCCGATATTATCCTTATTTATGCTGCTGGTGATTTCTATTTTGTTTATAACTGTACGTAGCTACCAAAAATATAAAGTAACGGATAAAAAAATAATAATTTTTGGAATGATGTGGTTTATTTTAGGTTTGCTACCCGTACTATTTTTACCTTGGCATAAATTTACAATTGAACTAACTGTCCCTTTATTTGGGCTTTTACTTACTTTGACTGTGATTTTAGATAAAGCCCCAAGGTTAGTGATGATTGTTATCGTCTTGCTATTTTTTGTGACATCGGTACTTACGAACAATTTGACTTATCAAACTCACTGGATAGTTCAGGGTGCTAAAACAGCTCAGAGAACATTAAACTTCTTAAATGGTCTAGGTCTAGACTCGGCTAAAGTTTACACGGTTGAGTTTTATGATTTGCCTAAGGATAAAGGTTTGCCGTGGAGTCCTACTGAGCAGTTAAAAACAATTTTGTCAGATCAAAATTTCTTTGAAGTGTATTTCCCGCAGGAAATAAACGTAGTCTATAAAGGGACTAGTCAGCTTGATGTGGGTATAATCACCATACCATCTCGGCAAATGCTTGATTATCAATAAACTACCTGATAGAAATGCTTTAATTAGAAATTATAATAGACGAAAATAACATCATGAAGAAATCTAAAATTATCTGGCTTCACCCACATTTTCTAAACTGGATGGGTGGCCATCAATTTATATTTGAAGTTTCACAAAGACTGAATAAAAAATTCCCGGTAATTATTGTTACGTCAGCTGCTTCAGCACAAGCTAAAAGTAAATTTGATCAAGCTAATATTACATTGATAGAGCTGTCTGGTCGTTCAACGAATAATATAGTTTACTGGTTATTTTTAAATAGTTTCCTCAAGAAAGAAACACGATCTTTGGTGGAACTAGCTACAGACAGTCAGGTGGTTATTTCAAGTCATTTCCCATCAAATGTAGTTGGTAACAACCTAGGTAAACCTCACATTTTCTGCTGCTGGGAGCCGTATGCTCTCTTCCATGATCCAAATTATGTAGAGGGTTTCAATCTTTATCAGCGTCAGTTTATAAAATATTTGACTAAAAGATATAAGCATTTGGATATTCAAGCGACCAAAAAGGCAGATAAAATAATTACGTTGAGTAAATTTAATAAGCAATGGATTAAAAACGTTTATGGCAGAAGTGATGCATTAATTTCCTATGAAGGGGTTGATACTAAATTTTTTAAACAACAAACAAATTCAAAAATTAGAAATAAATATAAGAAATTTAAAATAATCTTGCACAGCACTGATTTTACTAAGATTAAAGGTACTGATTATCTGTTGAATGCTTTGCCTTTAGTTACTAAAGCAATTCCAAATGTCAAACTATTAATTACTCATACTTTAATAAACCCAGACAAAAGGAAAGAAACAGAGGAATTAATAAATAAACTTGGTATCAGAAATAACGTTGAATTTCTTGGTAGGGTTGATTACCAGTTGCTACCAGCTTATTATTCGTTGGCTGATGTTGTGGTACAGCCCTCAATAAAACAGAGCATGAACCTGACTATTAAGGAAGCGATGTCTTGTGGGACTCCTGTGGTAACAGGTCTAGAAGGTAATGAGCAGACCGCAAATGGTAGAGCTGGTTTCTTGGTTAAGTCCTCCAACAGTCAAGAAATTGCGAAAGCGGTATTAAAAATCCTAAAGAATAGTCAACTTGCTCACAAGATGGGTAAAAATGGTCGTCAGATTATTCTGGATAAATTTTCGTGGGATAGTGTGACACAAGTTTTTATCAATTCTATTAGTCTATTATTATGAATTTGAAAAAGTTTATACCCGTCTCTGAACCAGATCTATCAGGAAACGAAAGAAAATATCTTGCTGAATGTGTTAAGTCAGGATGGGTATCGTCCCAGGGCCCTTTTGTAAGTAAGTTGGAAAAGATGTTTTCTGCATATTTGGGAGCAAAGTATACCGCGGCTGTGTCTTCAGGAACAGCTGGTCTGCATTTATCAATGTTAACTTTAGGTATTGGTCCTGGTGATGAGGTTATTGTGCCCACACTAACGTTTATTGCAACTGTTAATGCTGTGAGGTATGTGGGTGCAAGTCCAGTTTTTATTGATAGTGATACGGAAACATGGAATATGGATGTCAGCAAACTAGAGCAATTAATTAACCGCAAAACCAAAGCAATTATGCCAGTTCACCTTTATGGACATCCAGTTGATATGGATCCAGTTTTATCAATTGCCAAAAAGCATAAGTTATATGTTATAGAAGATGCAGCTGAGGCACATGGTGCAGAATACAAAAAAAAGAAGGTTGGAGTACTGGGAGATATTGGTGTTTTTAGCCTTTTTGGGAACAAGGTTATTACTTCAGGAGAAGGTGGTTTAGTGGTGACAAATAGTCGGAAACTTGATCATAAAATTAGACTTTATAGAGATCAAGGTTTAACTAAAAATGATCGACGTAAATATCATTATTGGCATAATGTGGTGGGTTATAACTATGATATGAGTAACTTGCAAGCAGCAGTTGCACTGGCACAACTTGAGAGGATTGAGACCCTTATTGCTAAGAAAAGGTTGATTAAAAAAATATATGAATCTTATTTAGTAGATGCTATTGATATTACGATAAACCCATCCATGGAATGGGCTAATAGTATCTACTGGATGTTTTCAGTGCTTCTGAGTAAAAAATCAAAAATCTCGAGAAATTCACTAATTAGAAAACTACACGAGAAGGGGATTGATAGTCGCCCATTTTTTTATCCAATTCATACACTCCCGCCTTATGCTACTGGGCAAAGTTTCCCGATAGCCGAAGATTTAGCCAAGCGTGGTTTAAATCTACCCTCGTCAGTTCTGCTCACAAAAAATCAGATTAAATATATATGCCAAACGTTAAAAGAACTATTATCTGGTAATAAATAATAGTAAGGAAATGATAAAGAAAAAAGCGCTGATTATTCATAGCATCCCTACACCATACCGCTTGCCTATGTTTGTTAAGCTTGCCCAATCAGAAAATATTGATTTAACTGTATTATTCATGGGAAAGGGTGCTAAGAACAGAATCTGGGATATACAAGTATCTAATAAATTAAACTATCGATTTCTAAATGGTTGGACGATAAATCTTCATCAAGATGATGATGTTTACCCTATTTGGATTAATCCTTCAATCGTTTGGGAAATCCTACGTTCAGACTACGATGTGGTAATTGCGACTGGTTGGGATTCGCTAACCACATTTTTGGCTAGAATAACTTGCTATCTAAAGCAAACACCATTTATATTATGGGCAGGTAGTACAAAAAATGAAGCTAGTCGGCGGCGTCAACTAACTAATTGGCCTGTTAAGATTTTAGTAAATAGCGCTCATGCTTTGATTGCTTATGGAACAGCAGCGCGTGATTATCTAGTATCTTTAGGTGTGAGAGAGAATAAAATAGTCATTTCTTTTAATACCGTTGATGTTGATTTCTATCATCAGCAGTTGATACGCCTGCGTAAAAAAAATATTCAAGCGATAAACAATTTCGCTAGTAGAAAAAAAATAACAATTCTATTCGTGGGACAACTAATTCACAGAAAAGGAGTGCAGACTTTACTAAATGCAGTAATCAAGCTTAAAAGTCATAAAAATATCAGATTGATATGGGTAGGTTATGGTAGACTACAAGAAAGACTTGCTACTATTGGAAATAAAAATGGTGTAGAACAGTCTTTTTTTACTGCTAAAACCCCTGAGGAAATGAGCCAATTTTATTCGATGGCTGATATATTTGTATTACCCTCATATGAAGAAGTTTGGGGCTTGGTGTTAAACGAAGCAATGGCCTCTGGCTTGCCTGTTATATCTACTGATAAGGTAGGTGGAAGTTATGATTTAATTCAACAAGGAGTAAATGGTTATATTGTACCTGTACATAATTCTCTGCAACTAGCAGATAAGTTATCATTGTTGATCAAAAATAAAAATCTGCGAGCGAAAATGTCGCTGGAATCTAGAAGGATAATAAAAAAATTTAACTATTCCCAAAATGTTGATGCTTTTTTACAGACTATAAACATGGTAACATGACACGTTTAAAGCTTTTATGGAATCAGATTATCTTGTCAAAATTAAGCCTAAGAAAGTCAGTGTCCTACTAGATCTTGCTGAGATATGGCGATACCGAGATTTACTTTATATTTTTGTTTGGCGAGATATTAAAGTTCGTTATAAACAAACTCTTTTAGGTATCAGCTGGGCAGTCCTACAACCAATTGCCAGTATGATTATTTTTACAGTGTTTTTTGGAAACTTAGCAAAAATACCCTCCGGTAAATTACCATATTCTTTGTTTGTTCTTTGCGGATTGGTTTTTTGGATATTTTTCTCTAGCGCGCTAACTCATGCCGCAGATAGTATGGTTGTCAATGAAGGTATTATCAAAAAAGTATATTTTCCTAAAATAATTTTACCTCTCTCTTCAGTGGCAACTAGCTTTGTAGATTTTGTGATTAATTTTATTATTCTGTTGGTGTTCGCTTTAGTATTAGGATTTATCCCCAGCATTCAATTACTATATATTTTACCAGCGGCGATTTTGGTAACCATGCTAACGGCTTTCGGGGTAGGTTCTTTTCTAGCAGCACTAAATGTCAAATATCGCGATGTTAGGTATATACTCCCGTTCTTCGTCCAGCTACTCATGTTTTTAACTCCAGTGATATATTCATTAACTATAGTTGCTCCTAACAACCGTTTGTTGATGGCGCTTAATCCGATGACTGTGGTGGTGGAGTCTATTAGGAGTACTTTCGCACAAGGAAATTTACTACCTTTGAATATTGTAATAATCTCACTTCTCTCGTGTTTGGGAACAATAGTGGTTGGGTTATGGTATTTTAGAAAAACAGAGAGATTCTTTGCCGATATAGTTTAAGTAATGAAACCTATTATTGAAATACGTAATTTATCGAAGAAATATAAAATTGGTGTAAAACAACCGTACTACTCACTCCGAGATTCGATTACTGGAACTATTGCTAATGCTAGCAAGCTTTTTTCTCTGAATCAGCATCAAAATAACAACAGACTAAATAAAGATGAGTTTTGGGCATTGCGAGGGATATCGCTTAATTGTCAACCAGGTGAAATAGTTGGAGTGATTGGGCGAAATGGGGCTGGTAAGAGCACTTTATTAAAAATTCTTAGTCAGGTAACACCTCCTTCAAAAGGAGAGGTTTTGCTGAGGGGAAGAGTAGCCAGTCTCTTGGAGGTCGGAACAGGTTTTCATCCAGAATTGACTGGAAGTGAGAATATTTACTTGAATGGTGCTATTTTGGGTATGAGACGTTCGGAAGTTAATCGCAAATTTTCAGAGATCGTTGACTTTTCGGAGATTGCTAAATTTATCGATACACCCGTAAAACGCTACTCATCTGGGATGTACATGAGATTGGCTTTTGCTGTTGCGGCTTATTTGGAGTCAGAAATATTGCTGGTTGATGAAGTTTTAACAGTTGGAGATTCTGCTTTTCAAAAGAAATGTCTAGGCAGAATGGAAGCAATCAATCATGCAGGAAGAACTGTTATTTTTGTTAGTCATAACATGTCTTCAATCGAAGCGTTATGTAATCGAACTGTTGTGTTAAGTGCTGGCAAAGTAGTCTATGATGGAGCAACAAAAAAAGCGATTCAGCACTATTTAAATTTCCAAAAAAAGACTTCCCAGGATTTACTTAGCGATGTAAATGCTAGAGAAGGCTCAGGTGAGATACGTATTACCAGTTTAGAAATATTAAATGATAAAAATCAACCTGTTTCTGTAGTACAGTCAGGTGAAGATTATAAGTTTAAAATTAGTTATCACAATCCCAGTAAAGAGACAATAAAAAATGTAGTAATTGGTATTGAGATATCTGATGAGCTTGGCAGTAAGATTATAATAATGAGGACAACTTTTACTAACGATAATTATGATTTAGTACCAGGTAAAGGTGAACTTTATTGTGAGATAAAAGACTTGCCCTTAGCGTTAGGTTCTTATCATCTTTCATTGATCGTTACTCAGGCAGACATTGCTTTGCTAGATCATATTGAAAATGCCATGGGGATTGATGTTGAAGGAGGAGATTATTTTGGTACAGGGAGTATTGGAGCTCCTGAACGCTGCAAAATTTTAACAAAAGCGCATTGGTCCAAAGGAGCGGTTGAGTAATGGTTAGTCGTGGTCAAATCAGTTTCCCGTCTGCTTTAAGATTCACTTCGCGATTTATAAATCAAGTAGCAAATTTTTGGGCACCACAACAAGCTTTTTTTGAAATTAATTTATATAACTTGCCAAAAAATACTCAGCGAGCACTAATTTTGTACACACCAGCGGCAATTAGTTATTTCCTCAATAAAAGGTTGGATCAGTTTAATAATTTTAGTTATCACTCAATGTATTGGGAAACAACAGAAATGATCAATTTACTCAATAAATCAGGGTATATAGTTGACTATGTTGATCATTTAAATCCACCAAAAATCAATTGGCAGAAATATGATTTGGTAATTGAGAACTGGTGTCATCTGATGAATGCTCCTAAAATAGCAGGTCAGACAAGGGTTTACTATGCCACTAGCTGCCATTGGCTTTATCAAAATCAGGCTGAATTATCTAGAATCTCGCAATTTGCTAATAGAAATAATTTTTTTGTACCGGCTGAAAGACAACTCCCATTTAACACATCAGATAGTATTGATGGATTTATGACTTATTTCGGTAATGCGCACCAATTATCATCAGGATATGCTAAAACTACAAAAAAAATTCCACTCAACATTAGTTCAGTTTATGTTCCACCCAGTTTACCACCAAAAAATAAAACTGCTAGCACACATTTTATTTGGATGGGGGGAGGAGGCTTGGTACATAAAGGACTAGATTTAGCAGTCGAGGCCTTTAGCAAAATACCCCATGCTACGTTGCATGTGATTGGTGGTTATTCATCAGAGGCTCTTTTCGCAGATTGGTTAAAAAAGCAAACAAAAAAATATGACAATATTGTCTTGCATGGATATCTAAATGTGACCTCAGTGACTTTTGCTAAGATTGCGAGTCAAGCGGTTGGTGTTGTTTACCCTAGCTGTGCTGAAGGAGGTCCTGGCTCGGTAGCGCAATTATTGCATTTTGGCTTGATTCCAATTGTAACAAAAAGTGCCAACGTGAGAGCTGAAAGGCTTGGCTACGTGACAGAGAACCAACAAGACAAACAGATTATTGACTTTATCATTAAGAATGTAGAAAAAGTAATGGCCATGTCACAACCTAAATTGGTAGCAACATCAATGGAGATTAAAGAGTATGCACGAGTTAATCACACTCGTCAGTCTTATAGTCAATCATTCCAACATTTATTGGAAATCATTAATAAATGAATGACCCGTTTAGTGTCGGCATAAGATTATTGCACAGATATTGGGATCAACGCCGAGTTTTAGCTCAACAGGAAAAAATGTGTTATTTATATGATGCCGTTTGGCAGGATCTTCCTAAACCTGAGATTTTAAATAAAATAGGATTTAGTTTGCCAGAAGAGGCATACAAGATATTAAACTATGTTTACGATATTAGGCCCAATTTGCCAAATATGTCACCTTTAAATGTGTCTGATATAAAAGTTTCAGTCATTATTCCTCATTATAATCAACATTCCTATCTCGACCAAGCACTTTATTATTTGACTAAACAAAGCGTATTACCCGACGAAATAATTGTTGTCGATGATCGATCAGAAAATTTTAATTCAGTCAAAAATATCTGCAACAAATACCAGAAAAAATTAAATTTAAGGCTAATCAGGCCTGCCAAAAAACTTTATGCGGGTGGCGCAAAGCAATTAGGTGTTGAAAAAGCTCATTGTGAGATAGTAGTTATTCATGACGCCGATGATATTTCACAGCGAAGTAGGATTAAATTAACTAAAGCTTTCTTTAAAAAATTTCCACAAGCCTGCCAACTTAATGTAGGCTATGTAGAGTTTCCGAAAGATCATTTCCTAGATTATATTCAGGATTTTGATGACCTTGATCTTACCCAGTATGTTCACGATTGCGATAGTATTAAAAAAGTAATGAGACGAAAATTTTGTCAACAGCTTTTCTCTACTTTCCGCAGTTATGGTTCGCGACTAGGTGGGTATGGAGAAAATGATGGTTATGGTTTTGGTGCCCAAACTGGTCATGTAGCTTATCGAAAAATATTAGCATCTCTTATTAAGTGGCCAACACCTTGGCGCTATACCTTTACCAAATTTGAAGATTACGATTTTAATTTTATGTTGTTTTTGATAACTCAAAAATCTTACCAACTCGATTTGCCTTTGGTATATTATCGACGAGGTACTTCAACTAACTTGGTGGACTACTAAAGCTTTTGTGTAAAATTCTAGGAAGATTGGGTAATAATCTTGCAAGTTGTATAGACAAGACAATATATGCAACTAACAGAAATGGTAGATAAAAAATAATCCCGTTCATGTGTGGATGATTGATGCTATGCCCAGGTGCTAGAATAAACCAACTGAAACTAGCTATTAAGGAATATAATGTGCACCAATATAAAGCAAAAAGCTGTTTGTTTTTCATCATTAGTTTACTCTTCCTCCATGTACTTAATATAAGAAAGGTGAGTAGTGATATTGGAAACATGGAAAATAGTGCTAGATTAACAGTTGTGGGTAGGATACTCAAGCTAAAAGTTGGTGAAAATACGTACCTAATGATAGACCAAGTGATAAAAAATGTTTGCTCTGAAGCAGTATTATTGTATTGATTGACTAAGTTTAGACTGTTAAGTAGGTTATAAACTGGAGGCGAAGTAATGATAATTTGTTCGAAAAAACCTTGATTGACATAAGTATTGTTAAATGTCCTTTCACTTGCTTTGTCTCCTATTTTAGAAAGCGCAGCAGGAAATGATCCGAGGTAGGTAGAGACTTGATAAAGCTGAATAGCAAAAGCGATTGAGAATGCAAAAAATCCCACGATGCAGATTAGTAAAAATTTTTTTATTAATGATTTAATACTCGTTTTTTGGATAATTTCATAATAGAGAATTGGTGTAAAACAGCTCAAGATGATATTTGATAGATATTCGTACCCCGCGAGTGAACGAATGGTAATCAAGAATCCGATGATCAAGTAAAACAAGAACAAGCGAGATTTTTTTTTAAAATATAGATAACAGCTCCAGGCAAAAATATAGGGTAAAAACATTGTGAAACTAATCCAATATAAGTTTTTAGCAAAATATATTAGCCAGTTGGAGAATGCCAATAAAAGCATTACAAAGATTGCAATTTTTTTTGAAAACTCCTTACTAATAACAAAAACATATAAACTGAGGATTATGCTTAGTAATGCTGCAAATATAAATCGACATAAGAAATAATAAAGTGGTAGTAGGAATAGCTTTTTTGGTGCAAATACTGCCAGTAAATAACCCTGAATCCCCGATTGTGAGAAGTACGGTGTGCTTTTGAGAGTGTCACAAGTAGTATCTGCACTTACCAATAAATTATTGAAAATTGAATGATGGTAAATAATTTGACAACGAATTGCGTCTTCAACTAGATTTTGTGAACCTACTTCAAAATTATTGGCTAGTTGATTGTCTGCAGAATTAAAAAAATTGACAGAATAGGAAAGAAACAAAATCAGAAAAACTACAATAAGGAATTTGTTACGTGTAATTAATGAGGGTATTTTATACAGGATGATATTAAGTTTTAACTTACAGAGCATGAGAAGAGAGAAGTGTTTTATGAACGCATAAATGCTGGTGATCTTTAGTTGCACAAAAATATCTTATCATATAAGATTTTCTCAGACTTGAAAAATGTATAATAAACTAGTTCGAAAAATCTATAGCTATTATCGGAATATATTAAGTGAATACAATGTTGCAGAGAGGGTCTTTAAATTAAAATCGGCTGCTGGTCTTGTTGATATCAGCGATTGGTCAGGAGTTTATCCTGACCGACAGATTACAAGCATAAGAAGTATTATTTGGGATAAAAAATTTCAAGATTTTTCATTACGGTTACATAAAGAACGACGAATACTGCTTTCAATTAGAGAAATGTGGAATCTTTATAATTTAGTTAAGAAGACACAAGGGATAAAAGGAGATATTGCAGAAATTGGAGTATATAGAGGAGGGAGTGCTAAACTTATTTGCTTTGCCAAAGGTCAGCGAAGATTGTATTTGTTTGATAATTTTGGTAAAGAAATACAGGTTAATTCGCAATATGATTTGATTAGAACAGGAGATATTGTTAGTGCCGAACTTAAAGATGTACGAAGTTATTTGAGAAGATATAGAAATGTTTATTTTTATCCTGGTATTTTCCCAACTAGTATAACTCCCAAGCTAAGTAACGAGAAGTTTTCTTTTGTGCATCTAGATACAGATCTTTATGACTCAACCTCAGCAGGTTTAATTTTTTTCTACCCACGAATTTCAAAACGCGGTATTATTATGACACATGACTACAATAACAAATCTTGCCCGGGTGTAAAAAAAGCTTTTGATGATTTTTTTAAAGATAAACCTGAAATGGTTGTTGAGTTATGGGATACACAAGCTATAATAGTGAAGTTGTGAGTTGCTAGAAATTATTTGAAAAAAGTATATTAGAATATTAGATGTCTGATAGGACTGACGCCATATATAAATTATCAACAGACCAGCAAATTAAGATCTTAAAAAGATTAATAGTCCAAGCTGCTAAAACAGCAGGGGAAGGACATATTCCCAGTGCCTTTTCTATTCTTGATATATTATGGGTACTCTACGAAAGAGTTTTAAAAGTAGATCCCAAACACCCAGACAATCCAAATCGTGATAGATTTGTCTTGTCAAAAGGACAGGCGTCATTAGGTTTATATGCTATCTTATCAAATAAAGGGTTTTTCCCCAAAAGTTATTTTAAAACATATTCTCAGTTTTCCAGTATTTTGGGAGGTCATCCAGATAGCAACAAGATTCCTGGTGTTGAGGCTTCAACCGGATCGTTAGGGCATGGTTTGCCGATGGCTGTGGGGATGGCCTTAGGGCTAAAGATCCTGGGTAACAGAAGTAAAGTTTTTTGCTTAGTTGGAGATGGTGAATGTAATGAAGGATCAATTTGGGAATCAATTTTGATTGCTGCGCATCATCAGCTGGACAACTTGGCTTGTATTGTTGATTATAATCATTCAACTGATCGGGCGTTACAGCTTGGTAACTTGAAACAAAAATTTAACAGTTTTGGTTGGGAGACAGTTCGTATTAATGGACACAATCATCAAGAGATTTATCAAGCGCTCAAGCAAAAGACAGATAAAAAACCCTATTGTGTTATTGCCCAAACTATTAAAGGATATGGCTGTAAACTGATGGAAAATAATCCGGCTTGGCATCATAAAGCTCCCAATGAAGAAGAATTTAAAGAGATTATGGAGCAGCTTGTATGAATATGCGTTCACAATTTGTCGCTACTGTGGAAAATTTGCTGCATAAGGATTCGCAGTTGGTTTTACTACTTGGTGATATTGGTGTTTGGGGATTCCGCAATGCTTTTACCCAATTCCCTCAAAGGGTATTTAATATCGGTATACTGGAACAAGCGACAGTGAGTGTGGCCGCGGGTTTGGCCAAAACAGGTTTAATTCCAGTTGTGCATACGATTGCGCCTTTTTTGGTAGAACGAGCTTTTGAACAACTTAAAGATGACTTTGGCTATCAACAACTAGGGGGTAATTTTGTTGGTGTTGGGGCCTCCTATGACTATGCTTCGCTGGGAGGAACTCATCATTGTCCTGCTGACGTTGGGGTCTTAAAAAATATTCCGGGAATGGAGATAGTCGTACCCGGAACTGCTGCAGAATTCGATAAATTATTTAGACAAGCATATAACAATGGACATCCAACATACTTCCGTTTGAGTGAACGAGCAAACCTACAGGATAATTTGACTAAACTCGGTCGAGCTAAATTAATAAAAAGAGGGTCAAAAGCCACTATTATTGCGGTGGGGCCCATGCTAGCAAAAGTGCTGGAAGCCAGTGAAGGACTAGATGTCTCAATACTCTATTATTCCACAGTTTACCCTTTTGATAGCTCTTTAATTAGAACAAATTGCTCATCAGGAAAAATCTTACTCTGTGAACCTTATTATGAAGGAGTTTTGGCAAATGATATTTACCAGGCATGCTCCCCACAGCAGTTGATTATTGATAGTTTGGGTGTCCCTCACCATTTTTTAACCAACTATGGATCAGTTGAAGAGCAGGATCAACACATTGGTTGGACTGTACCAAATATTAAAAGACGATTAAAAAAACTCATCTCAATATAAATGGAAGATCAGTTATCAAATTTTATTTTAAAAGATGCCCAGATTATCCTCAAAAAAGTTAATCTAAATCCTCTGGCCAATAAAACTATTTTAGTGACTGGAGCATCTGGTTTGATTGGATCCTATCTACTAGCCAGCTTAAAACTGCTTCAGCAAAAAAAGATTAAATTTAGATTGGCTGCAGTTATTCAGTCCCCGCCACATAAATATCTGCTGAATTTGATAGATTACAGTGGGGCAAAGTTTTATCGTGGAGATTTAACTAACGAATCCTTTAATCAGCACTTACCAAGGGCTGATTATATTATTCATGCTGCTGGGTTTGGACAACCAGGAAGATTTATGGAATATCCACTAAAAACAATCTATCTCAACACGGCCACAACATTTACTCTTTTGAATAAGTTAAAAAAGGGTGGGAAGCTTCTCTTTATTAGCACAAGCGAGGTTTATAGTGGTTTATCTCAACCTCCGTATAAAGAATCTCAAATCGGAGTTACTAATACTAATCATCCACGCTCTTGCTATATTGAAGGGAAGCGTACTGGAGAGGCGATCTGTTTTGCAGCTCGCCAGGCTGGAGTAGATGTAAAAGTCACCAGGTTGTCACTGGCTTATGGCCCGGGAACTAAAGTACATGATCAAAGGGTTTTGAACTCCTTTATTGAAAAAGCACTAAATGGAAAAGTTGAACTGTTGGATGCTGGCTTGGCCAAGCGTACATATTGTTATGTCACTGATGCTGTCGAATTACTTTGGCAAGTTTTACTATATGGCCAGGAGCCACTATATAACGTTGGTGGTAAATCTCGTGTAACAATTGGTCGGTTAGCTAAACTGATCGGAACTTATTTAAAAGTGCCTGTAATTTTTCCCCAAACACAGCAAACACTAAAAGGTGCACCGGCTGATGTTTATCTAGACATGACTAAATCACGAAAAGAATTTGGCAAGACAGATTTTGTGCAACTTAAGGAGGGTTTACACAAGACCATTGATTGGCAAAAACTTCTTTATCAAAATAGTTAAATAAAAGACATGTTAGGACAGGTTGTTTACCAGCTAAAAAAAATACTTCTTGATGGAAATGGTGATCGTAATGATGACTATAACTGGGATTTGTATCATCATCACTATCATGGTGAGCTAGAAGACTCTAAAAAAGAATTCACTGCTAAGATATCCGAAGGAGATTACGTTTATCGAAAAGGCTATCTGACCAAAACAGATAAAGCAGCACTGCCTCTACATCCCAACCATCGATTAGTTTATGAAACAATTTTGCAACTGCGTCCGGCGACTGTTTTAGAAGTGGGGTGTGGATGGGGAGACCATCTGCATAATCTTAATATATTAAATCCCAAACTCAAACTGTATGGCAATGATATTTCTAAACAACAGCTAAGAAATCTGCACCAACGCTACCCTACCTTACCTGCTGAGGTAAGTCAGTTTGATATTACTCTGCCTTTCTCTGACTATTTACCAAAGGTAGATTTATGTTTTACCCAGGCAGTGGTTATGCATTTAAAAACAGGTTCGTCTCATCTGGTGGCTTTAGCCAATATGTTCAAAACTTCAAAAAATTATGTAGTCTTAATGGAGAATTGGTCGAATCATAATTTTCTTGCAGACATCAAATTATTATACCAGTCTAAGATGATAGCATGGGAGAAAATGTATATTTATTACCGTCGTAGTCCAGAGCTTGGCAACATTGGACACTTGATGGTAATATCATCACATAAGTTAAAATATACACCACTGCTCAGGTATGATGCGTTAAAGAATGAAAAATAATTCACCAAAGAACAAAGTATCTATAAAAGAAAATTTTGTCACATTAGTGACAGGTAGTAATGGCTTAGTTGGTAGCGCACTTCGTCAGCTGAATCCTCAAAATACTGTCTTTACTGTTAGACAAGAAGTAGATTTGACCAATTTCTCCAAAAGTAAATCATTATTTAAGAAGGTCAAGCCCAATAGAGTGATTCATTTAGCTGCAGTTGTCGCTGGTATCGGTGGAAATATGATGCACTCCGGTAGCTTTTTTAGAAAAAATTTAATGATTAATATTAATGTGTTGGAAAGTGCTCGTTTGGCTGGAACAAAGAAACTAATATCGTTTATGTCTACTTGTATTTTTCCTGACAATGCTCCCTACCCACTCCACGAAAAAAATATCCATGATGGCCCACCACATCCTTCTAACTTTGGCTATGCCTATGCTAAAAGAATGCTCCAAGTGCAAAGTGATGCTTATCGCAAGGAGTGGAATTGTAATTATATTGTAGCAATACCCACTAATATTTATGGTCCGCATGATATTTTTAATCTAGAAGAGGGACATGTTGTACCTTCATTAATTCATAAATGCTATTTGGCAATGAAGAATAGAACTCCACTAGAAGTATGGGGTAGTGGTAAACCCTTAAGGGAATTTGTCTACTCCGAGGATATCGCCAAACTATCATTGTGGGCAGTAGACAATTATGAAGAAGATACTCCAATTATTTTTTCCTCTGGTAAGGAGATCAGCATCCGTGATTTAGTGGATTTGATAACAAAAAGTATGCATTTCAAGGGTGAAATTATCTTTGACTCAAGTAAGCCAGACGGGCAATTTCGTAAACCATCGGATACATCTAAGTTGAAAAAATATTTACCAAACTTTGAATGGACTCCTGTTGAAAAGGGAATTAAAAAGACAGTTGAATGGTTTTTAGCTAACTACCCTAATGTTCGTTTGTAATCTCCTAATATGACTACCTCTATTAAGATTAAAACATTGACTTTGCAAACACAGGATTTTCAAAAAATATTTAGTAGGGATATTTCTTCCTATGTGGCCAAGAAAATTAAACAATATCGTCTTCGGTATCAGCTAATGTCCTTACCGGAGAGAGATCATTTTGTACGTAGAATGGTAGATGTCTTGCTTGACCCTACAATCACTAGAGCTGGTAAACACCGCGTAAACCAGTGGGAAGAAGGCTGGGATGAAAATATGCAGGCTTTGCAAAAAACTCAACAACTGGATGCAATTATTCCCAAATATTTTGGAAAGTACCCTGTGATCCGCTGGCAAGGACAGCTAATTAAACCTTTGTCTACAAATTTTGAATATAATAGCTTACGTATAATAGTAGATTGGCTATTTGATAAATATCTGCGCAAATGCGACTATATTTATGAGTTTGGTTGTGGCACTGGCTATCATCTACTACAAGCCAGAGAAGTTAACAAAGAAGCGACAATTGTTGGATTAGATTGGGTGAAATCTTCACAAAATATAATTATGCTACTAGCTAAATTGACAAAGGATACTCAGCTGTTTGGACATAGATTCGATTTTTTTAACCCTGACTACGAATATAAATTAGCTCATAACTCAGTTGCATATACAATTGCAGCTTTGGAGCAAACCGGAGCGAGTTACAAAAAGTTTGTCAGGTATTTAATAAAAAATAAACCTAAGTATGTAATCAATGTGGAACCAATAGCAGAGATGTTGGATGAAAAAGTTTTGCTTGACTATCTATCAATTAGATATTTTCAAAAAAGAAATTATTTATCTGGTTTCTTAAATTATTTGCAACTATTGGAAAAGCAAGGAAAAGTAAAAATACACCTTATTAAAAGATCTTATATCGGCAGTCTTTTTATTGAAGGATATTCGATAGTTGTTTGGTCACCGTTATAATTATGAAAAATAGCCCCACTGTTAGTATCGTGATCCCAACATATGGTCGTGCCGAGTTTCTTAAGAAACTGATCATTTCAGTTAGAAAATCGACGCCTAAAGATATGTATGAGTTTGTGATAGTTTCTTCTGATCCACCCGAGACAGAAAAAGTTCGTTGGCTTTCCAAACAGTCCGATGTTACTTTGATTATGGCTGATAATAGAAAAGAGGGTCGTCGAAAAAGAAGTTTATACCATTATACAAACTTGGGTATATACAAAGCTAAGAATCAATGGGTTCTGGTGGTAAATGATGATATGAAGTTTAATGTCAAGTGGTACATGAACTTAACTACTTTATTGAAAAAACATACAAAAGATAATGTAGGTATGATTATTCTATCAACTCATATTGGTGGTACTTATTTGGGTTACCGGATTCCAGTAATAGGTAAAATTAAGAAAAAGTCACAGGATTGGAAAGATTTATCTTTGGCTGATCTAAGTTTAATCAGGAGGGATGTATTGAAAAAAATAAATTATTTTGATGAGGGGATGGATTGGTATGGTAGTGGTATGGATAATGCTTTAGCAGTTGAGTTTTTAACCAAGACAAAAACGATTTTAGCTCCTGAAATAAAGATTCAACATTTTATCACTAACGAATTACGAGCGATTAATGCCGGTAGTGCATTTCATGATTTTAACTATATTCGCAGAAAATGGAATTCATGGTGTTTGAGGAACGGCTCACGTTACGATTGTGATTTCGGCGTAGCAGAGTATACCTTGTTGAACCGTTTCAAATATTTCTGTTTAGATAATTTTAAAAATCTGAAGAAAAGATTGCCCATAAAGATTTCTCGAGCTACCTAATCGCATGACCTATGATCAAAGCAACACTAGTTGTAACGCATCCATCGTTTCTGCATAACAGGTTTTTTTCCACCAACATTAAAATTATTCGTGATCATCAAAACGACTGTTTTGTCCAATTGAGGAATAAACTCCGTAAACATGGTATAGATT